>CAYQUT010000024.1:0-47485 GCA_964420985.1 uncultured Chryseobacterium sp. | reverse complement strand
CTCGACCTCATGATTATGAATCATGCGCTCTAACCAGCTGAGCTACCTCGCCAAAAGCGGGTGCAAATATAAACAAATTTTTTTGTTTTACAAACGAACACGATTTTGTGTTCTTCTGCCAGCCTTGCGGTATCGCTGACTCCGGTAGTACAAATCTCCACGCGATACATACACCAATCCAATACTGTGGTGAATGTAATTGCTACCCGATTTTAAAAACGGTGTCTGTAATCCCAACTTTCCAACACTCTGCATGGTGATGCCCACTTTGTTTCGTACAAACCAATACGTTCCTACAACACCAAAATTAAACGTCATCGCCCTGTCAAATACCGTCTGCGTTCGTGATGTAAAGCCCAATCCAAATAGCGGAGCAATGTTCACTCCTCCCAAACTGATTTTGTTGAGCAAGGCATGGCCTTGTCTTGGATAATACAAGTTGTCAAAAAACTTATCAAACGGATTGTATTGTATTCTGAAATTGATGTCTATACATGTGAAAATCCCAGGGTAAACATACCTTTCCTTATAATAGCTCTGCTTCATTTTAGAAAACCCTAGGTTGACTTCACCTTTTAATCTTCCTGACAATGTTTTCATGGCCGAGAATTTTCCGGGAAAAGCATTGCTATACAAAGATTTAAAACTAAGCAGGTCTTGAAAGGAATTGCGGTTGTCATCAATGATGTTCCAGCCTCCTTGAAATGTGGTTGGTTTGGATCTGAAATTGCGTAAAAATTGTGCAGGGGATAATTGAAAACATAGACTACAAAGCACAACCAAGAAGGTCTTGCTTACGCAACCATTGCTCAACTCAAAACGCACCATAAGACAAAACTATGGTTTTTTTTTCTGACTTCACGCAATTACCTATCAGAAATTATATTCTCTGTCTTGATTTTATGATTTTAGGCCCGGACCCCCTTCGGTATCTGGTCTTGGATTTGATGACGTACACATAACTGACGCTGTGGTTGATGTAGTTGCTTCCGGCATGTAATATGGGCTTTTGTATGCCTATTTTGGCGAGTGATTGAAAGGTAATACCCGATTTGTTTTGTTTCAGCCAAAAAGTTGCCCCAATTCCAAAGTTTCCTGTTAAAGTCCTTTCAAATACCGTTTGACTGCGCGATGAATAGCCCAGCCCGAGAATAGGAAATGCAGAAATGGCCATCTGACTAAAGACAGATGCGCCTGGTACATTGCGCATCATTCCCATTCTAAATTGTTGACTATTGATTATATTCCATTGGTACCTGAAATTCAAATCAAGAAACAGAAAGTGCCCCGGAGAAAGATAGCGCGCTCTATAATATTCTGGCTGCATTTTGGTGTATCCGATATTGAATGCCGCTTTAATTTTTCCTTGAATCGGTTTGATAATCGATATTCTATTGGGTATAGGAGAAGAGAGGTATGATTCTTTTTTGAATAAACCATTGTAAGCTTGCGCATTGTCATCAATGAAATTCCAACCTAGGTTGAGTGTTGTTGATGTAGATAAAAAGTCACCGAGGATTTGACACCTTGAATTATACGATGTCAATAAAAACATCGAAATTGCCAATATGAGACAGACCACTTTCAGTGGTTGGTAGGTTAAGGTGCACATAGTCAAGGTTTTATAAATGTAATGAAAATTGGCAATAACAAAATCTTTTCAAAGAAATAATTCGTTTTGAGCCCCAGGTAATGTGTACTTTTGCGCCGAATTTATTTTATGCAAAAGATTAGAAATATCGCGATTATCGCGCACGTTGACCACGGTAAGACTACCCTGGTGGACAAGATGTTGTTGGCTGGTAAGCTTTTCAAAGAACATGAAACATCAGAAGAGTTGGTATTGGACAACAATGATATTGAGCGTGAGCGCGGTATTACCATCTTGGCCAAAAACGTTTCTATTCCTTATAAAGGTTACAAAATCAATATCATTGATACCCCAGGTCACAGTGACTTTGGCGGTGAAGTAGAACGCGTATTGAATATGGCAGAAGGAGCTTTGCTATTGGTAGATGCATTTGAAGGTGCTATGCCACAGACTCGTTTTGTATTACAAAAAGCGTTACAAATGGGATTGAAGCCCATTGTGGTCATCAACAAAGTAGACAAGGAAAATTGCACTCCTGAGGAAGTGCACGAGCAAGTATTTGACTTGATGTTTAACCTAGGTGCCAATGAAGACCAATTGGATTTCCCTGTAGTATATGGTTCTGCAAAGAACAATTGGATGGGATTGGATTGGAAAACCCCGACTGGAACGATTGAGCCGCTTTTGGATATGGTTATTGATAAGATTCCTGCTCCCATATCAAGAGAAGGTATTCCTCAAATGTTGGTTACCTCTTTGGACTATTCAACCTATACAGGACGTATGGCCATCGGTAAGTTACATCGCGGTGAGTTGAAGGCAGGTATGAACGTTTCTTTGGTCAAAAGAGATGGTTCTATCACCAAGGGCAGAATCAAAGAATTGTATGTTTTTGAAGGATTGGGCAAGAGAAAGGTGGATTCAGTGGTGTCAGGTGATATTTGTGCCATCAATGGTATCGAAAATTTTGAAATTGGTGATACGTTCACGGATTTCGAAAATCCAGAGGCATTGCCAAGCATCAATGTGGATGAGCCAACCATGAGTATGTTGTTTACCATCAATGATTCTCCATTCTTTGGTAGAGAAGGTAAGTTTGTAACGAGCCGTCACATCAAAGAAAGATTAGAAAAGGAGTTGGAGAAGAACTTGGCGTTGCGTGTTCAGGATACCGATAAGGCAGATCGTTTTAATGTATTTGGTCGTGGTGTATTGCATTTGTCAGTATTGATTGAAACCATGCGCCGTGAAGGTTATGAGTTGCAAATTGGTCAGCCAAGAGTAATCTTGAAAGTAGTGGATGGGGTGAAAATGGAGCCAATGGAGGAGTTGACCATTGACTTGCCTTCTGACATGGCAGGTACTGCCATTGAGGCGGTTTCTAAGCGCAAGGGTGAAATGAAAAATATGGAACCCAAGGGGGATAGAACGGTAATTGAGTTCGAAATTCCATCACGCGGTATCATTGGGTTGAGAAGTTATTTGTTGACCGCTACTCAAGGAGAGGCCATCATGAACCACCGATTCAAGGAATATCAACCCATGAAAGATGAAATCCCAGGTCGTTTGAACGGTTCATTGATTTGTATGGAAACAGGTAATGCTGTTGCCTACAGTATCAGTAACCTGCAGGACAGAGGTAAGTTCTTTGTTGAGGCCATGGAGGAAGTATACGAGGGTCAGGTTATCGGAGAGCACTCTCGTGACAATGACTTGGTGGTAAACGTTACCAAGACCAAGCAATTGACCAACATGCGTGCATCAGGTACCGATGCCAAAACCGTCATGGCTCCTCCTATTAAGTTTACTTTGGAAGAGGCGTTGGAGTACATTGGTGCGGATGAATATGTTGAAGTAACACCAAAGTCCATCCGTTTGCGCAAGATTTATTTGAATGAAAATGACCGCAAGCGCTTCGGTAAAGATTTAGGAAAATATTAATTGAAAATTTGAAAGTGTAAAAAGGGTAACATTGTTACCCTTTTTTTTCGCTCCATTTCTGGTATTTCCTGTTCAACCCTTCTTGTACTTTTTTACAACGGCGTTGCCAAGGCCCTTCCGCTAGTGCTTTAGCATCTTGGATAATCTCCCAACATTCCGGAATCATCTCAGGATAAGTCTTTCCAGCCAGCTCAATCACGTTCAGCGAGGCGTATCGAATAGCGGCTTCCGCATGCACGTCAAACATCCATTCTTTGGCTCGGTCGAACAATTGTCCAAAGGATTCCTCTTTTTCTGGTTTCAAGTGCAGCAACACCTTCAACAACTCTCTGAGTGCTGCGGAAGAGAGTGTTCTTTGAATTAAAGCTTCTAACAATGGCAATTTGTATTCTAGGGCAAATGAGCAATTGCACTCCAAAACAGCCTTGTAAATAACCCATGCAGCGCGATCGGACCGCTTGTCATTTTGCAATGCGATTTGAAACATTTCTTCAAAAAATGTTCTGTCCTCAGCTGCTTTTTGTCCAAAAGAAAGGGCGTCTTTAACGCCCATACCTTTTTCTAATAAATCTAAATTCATCTTACTTTACTTTCCCGCCTTCTTTGGCTTGTTGTTGGGAGTATGCTCATCCTCGTAGTCCTCGTTTTTCAGGTTCTTGGTATCCAATTCTTTCCCGTCAATGAGATGGGCAAGGAATTCATCAATCTGTTCATGACCAATGCTCTTGGCGATGATTTTCATGTTCTCATCCATCAAATAAACTTTTGGTGTAGAAGATACATCCCATGTTGTTCTATAGTTCAAACTCAGGAGGGAAGTTTTGCCTTGACTAATTAGAGAGGTAGCCGCCTCATTGGTCATGATTTCTTTGGTGTCACTGACATTGATCCAATCCAATTTCTTCTCTCTTACAAATTTTTTCCAACCGTCATTTTCCAAATCATTACCTACAGCGTAAACCACAAATCCTTTGTCTTTCCATTTGTGATAGACTTCTAATAGTTCGGGAATTTCTTTTTTGCAATGACCGCAGTTGCTCTCCCATATAACCAATAGGGTATACTTACCCCTATTCTTGTGCATGGAAATCCATTTCTGTTCTGTGGTATCCAATAGAATGATATCTGGAGCAATGGATCCACACAAACAGTTGCGTTTTTTATCCGCAGCGTCTTTCATGTCTTTGAGATTTTTTTCACTGGCCCAAGTAGCCTTACCCGACAAATAGTAATTGTCAACCAAATTCACAAAAACCTTGTCCATACACATGATTTTTGATGTTTCAGACAGATAGGTAGCTTGATGGGTGATGTATTTGAAAGCATCTGGATTTCCTTCTGTTTTGGCAATGAGCTTATTCACCTCTGTGAGCATCGTATCCGGAATCTGTGGCACAACCTTGGTCAAATAAGTCTCTAAAGTGCGGTGAAATAGTTGGTCTCGCACAATACGTCTATCCGTCAAATCAGTATTATTCCAGTAGCTGTTGCGGTAGGTGATGTATTGCCACAATTGTTTTTTCTCTTCTGTTAAATCAGCAGGGGCATCTGGAATTTTAACCTCCATTCCCATTTTGAGGAACTTACTAAAAAGATTCCCTGGATCTTGATTGATAATATTCCATTGATAGTTGTTCACCTCATTGTTTAAGGCCTCCAATTGATCAAAGCAAGGCTTTTTGTCTTCTTTTGATTTGGTGCTGTCATTGATACACGCTTCAATGGGCGCGCGCATTCTGATTTTATCATTGATGAACTTAATGAATTCAAAGAATTTCTTATTGGTTTCGGATTGGATAACTTTGATTTTGGTAGGATCAGCATCTGGCGTTGACCAGAACTCAATGTTTTCTTCAACGACCATGAACTCAAAATATCGTGGCCCTGGAAAAACCATGGCGTATTTACCGCATTCTTCAAATGGTTTACCTTCAAATTGATAATTCCCCTTGCTGTCTACGCGCGCCGTGTCATTGTAATACAATTGTTTTCCATAATAATGTGCCAGATAAACGGAGGTGTCTTTTAATCCTTCTACATGTCCTTTGATGGTGTAAGGAGATTTTGTTTTCTGTGCTTGAGTGCCCATGAACAGGAATACTGCCAATACGGACAAAACGAATCTCATTTTTTTCATGGTGATAAAATTATCTTTTTGATGAATAATCAAATGTTTCTTAACTTTTTTTTATCAATCATTGTGCCGCAACGAAGCGATTTATTTTTCTTGCTATCTCTGGACCTTCATAAATAAAGCCCGTGTACACTTGAACCAACGACGCACCTGCAAGGATTGAGTTTTGGGCATCTTGGCCTGTAAAAATACCCCCAACTCCAATTACGGTTAATGCTGGGTTTTTGGTTTTTATGGTTCGAATGATTTGCAATGATTTTGATTGAACTGGTTGACCACTTACACCGCCAGCTCCAATGCTGTCAATGTGTGATTGAGGGTAAGACAATCCACTTCGATCAATGGTTGTATTGGTGGCGATAATTCCAGAAATTCCAGATTGACTTACGACATCGATGATGTCATTCAATGCTTCCTCTGTGAGATCTGGTGCTATTTTCAAGAAGATGGGTGTAGGCGATTGTCGCTGTAAAGGATGATTTTGAAGTCCCACTAGCAATTGAAGTAAGGGCTCTTTTTCTTGCAGTGCTCTAAGTCCGGGAGTATTGGGTGAAGATACATTCACCACAAAATAGTCCACCTTTCCGTGCAACTTTTCAAAACAAATTAAATAATCATCATTCGCTTTTTCGTTGGGAGTCCATTTATTTTTTCCAATGTTGCCTCCAATGACAATATCCTTTGGCCTATTCTCTAATCGTTTTACCAGGGCATCAACGCCGTCATTGTTGAACCCCATCCGATTGATAAGGGCATTGTTATCAGGCAAGCGGAACAATCGGGGTTTGTCATTGCCCGGTTGTGGCAATGGAGTTACTGTTCCAACTTCGATATGACCAAATCCCAAAAGGGCGAGTTCATGCATCCACTTTCCGTTTTTATCAAATCCTGCGGCCAACCCAATTTTATTGGGGAAGTGGATACCAGCAACTTGGACACCCTCTCTAGAAAAGGCGTTTTTTCTCTTCAAGTATGAACGCACCCCTGGAATCTTGCAGGATAATGAAAATAAATCCATGGCCATGTAGTGTGCCTTTTCCGGATCCATCAAAAAGAAAAGCGGTTTGAGAATTTTTTGGTACAACATTATCGAACCAATTTTTTGTACTTGATGCGGGTTGGGCCCACATCTCCTTTTCTCATTTTTTTGTTTTCCTCATATTCTGAGAAGGAACCTTCAAAGAAATAAACCTCCGAATCGCCTTCAAAGGCCAGGATGTGCGTGCAGATGCGATCCAAGAACCATCGGTCATGCGATATCACCACAGCGCATCCGGCAAAGCTTTCAATTCCCTCTTCCAATGCACGAAGTGTATTCACATCGATATCGTTGGTGGGCTCATCGAGCAAGAGTACATTGGCCTCCGTTTTCAATGTCATCGCCAAATGCAGTCTGTTTCTCTCCCCTCCGGATAGCACGCCACATTTTTTTTGTTGGTCTGCTCCCGCAAAGTTGAATTTACTGCAATAGGCGCGCGAGTTAATGGTACTGCCACCAATTTGTATGACTTCATTGCCTCCCGAGATGACTTCGTATATAGATTTATCCGGATCAATTTCTTTGTGGCGTTGATCAACATAACCGAGTTGTACGGTCTCTCCAATTTTGATAGATCCCGTATCGGTGCCTTCCTCTTGCATGATCAGGCGGAATAGGGTGGTTTTTCCAGCTCCGTTTGGACCAATTACCCCAACGATTCCCGCAGGGGGCAGTTTGAAAGTAAGGTTTTCAAATAAAATGCGATCCTCAAAACCTTTTGTTACGCCGGTGAATTCAATGACTTCATTTCCAAGTCGGGGACCATTGGGGATGGGGATTTCCAATTTGGCTTCTTTTTCTGATTCTCCAGCAGACATCATTTTATCATAATTCTGAAGACGCGCTTTGTTTTTGGCATGCCTTCCCTTTGGGTTCATGCGAACCCATTCCAACTCTCGCTCCAATACTTTGCGGCGCTTGCTTTCTTGCTTTTCCTCTTGTGCCAGACGTTTGGTTTTTTGATCCAACCAGCCTGTGTAGTTTCCTTCCCAAGGAATTCCCTCTCCACGATCTAGCTCTAAGATCCATCCAGCTACATTGTCCAAGAAGTAACGGTCGTGGGTAACGGCCAATACTGTTCCTGGATATTGTTGTAAATGTTGCTCTAACCACAACACGGATTCTGCATCCAAGTGGTTGGTAGGCTCATCCAAAAGTAGTACGTCCGGCTGTTGTAATAAAAGTCGACAAAGAGCAACGCGCCTTCTTTCCCCTCCAGATAATTTTTCAATTTTTGCATCCTCCGGAGGACATCTCAAAGCATCCATGGCAATGGCCAATTTTGTATCCAAATCCCATCCGCCCAGCGCTTCAATTTTATCTTGCACTGCAGCTTGACGATTCAATAGAGAATCCATTTTATCGGGATCATTCAACACCTCCTCATCCATGAAAAGGGCGTTGATTTCTTCGTATTCTTTTAGGGCATCGGTGATGGGCTTAACCCCTTCTTCTACAATTTCACGGACAGTTTTTTGTTCGTCCAATTGCGGCTCTTGAGGGAGGTAGCCAACGGAATAACCAGGAGACCAAACGACATCACCTTGGAAGCTGGAATCCAGTCCTGCTATGATTTTCATTACTGTTGATTTACCAGCTCCATTGAGACCGATAATGCCAATTTTAGCTCCGTAATAGAAGCTCAAATAAATGTCTTTGATGATGTGTTTTCCTTGTGGGGTGTATTTGTTTACACCTACCATGGAAAAGATAATTTTTTTATCCATTGGTCTTGTTTCGTTAATGCATGGCAAATATACGTTTTGTAAGCCCTATCTTTGCCACATGAGTTATACAGTTGCGATCATCGGCCGACCCAATGTTGGGAAGTCAACCTTATTCAATCGTTTGACAGAAACCTCTGAAGCGATTGTTGACCCAACTTCGGGTGTGACACGTGACAGGAAATATGGCACGGCGAGTTGGAGAAACAAAGAGTTCATCATTATTGACACCGGAGGTATGGTGTCCGATGCGGAAGATGAATTTGAGAAGGACATCAATCAACAAGTGAAGTTTGCCGTAGCAGAGGCCGATAGTGTATTGTTCATGGTGGATGTGAGGGATGGATTGTCAGAGTGGGATGAGGCCGTTGGGCATATGCTGCGCAGGATAGATAAACCTGTTTTTGTGGTGTGTAACAAAGTGGATACTGCGGACAAGGAGGTTTTGACCCATGAGTTTTGGTCGTTGGGAATGACAGACAAGCTGTATCCTTTGAGTGCCAACAACGGTTATGGTACGGGAGATTTGCTGGATGACTTGGCGGAGTTGATTCCGGTTGAGCCGGAGCAAGAGCAAACGGATTTGCCGAGAATTGCTATCGTTGGAAAACCCAATGTAGGAAAGTCTACCTTGATCAACACCTTGATGGGACAAGACAGGTCTATTGTATCGGATGTCGCAGGTACAACGCGAGATTCAGTGGACACTTATTTCAATGCTTTTGAAAAGGAAATGATTTTGGTGGATACCGCCGGATTGAGAAGAAGAAAACAGATTGACAATGATATTGAATATTATTCATCTGTTAGAACGTTAAAGGCCATTCGGAGCTCAGATGTTTGCATATTATTGATTGACGCTCAGGAAGGGGTGACTGCCCAAGATTTGGCCATATTTCATGAGATTGATGAGGCCAACAAAGGGGTTGTTATTTGTGTCAACAAATGGGATTTGGTAGAGAAGGATCACAAAAGTGTTCAAGTGATGACAGAGGAGATCAAAAAACGCATTTCCCCATTCACGGATGTTCCCATTTTCTTTACATCAAACGTTACCAAGCAGCGATTATTAAAAGCTTTGGAGATGGCTCTCGAGGTGTTTGAGAATCGCTTTCAACGCATCTCAACTTCAAAGTTGAATGATATTATGCTACCTCTTATTCAGGCTTATCCTCCACCCATTTACAAAGGAAAAGAGGTGAAGATTAAGTTTGTTACTCAATTGCCAACCAAGTCACCCGCCATAGCGTTCTTCTGCAATACACCGCAAAATATAAAATTACCTTATCAGCGGTTTTTAGAAAACAAAATCAGAGAGCATTTCAACTTTACGGGCGTTCCCATCCGATTGTATTTCCGTCAAAAGTAAAATACCACTTTTGTGGTATTGCATACTGAAAGGACATTTTAGAATTTCGTAGAATGGAGGAGGCTGTTTTGTCGAAGGCCCATTTGGGAAAACGAGGTGTAATCACCCAAGTTCGTTCTGGTTTTTTAGCCGCGAAAATGGCTGATTTGGGTTTGTTTGCTGGCAATGAAATTGAAGTCATTTTCAAAGCTCCTTTGGGTGATCCTTTAGCGGTCTCTGTTGGTGGTACTGTGGTATCTTTGCGTTTAGAAGAAGCAGAGTGGATAACCATAACATCATGAGTTCCGAAAGTATTAAACGCATAGCCATTGTAGGCAATCCCAACACAGGGAAGTCGACCATTTTCAATTGGCTGACGGGTCTTAATCAAAGCGTTGGTAATTTTCCAGGAGTCACAGTAGATAAGAAATCAGGTTTTTTTTCGCATCAAGGTCGAAAGTTTGAAGTGGTAGATTTGCCAGGAACGTATTCTATTTTTCCAAGATCAGAAGAGGAGCGTATTGTCAGGGAGGTTCTGTTGAACCAAGAGGATGAAGCTTTTCCTGATTTGGTAATCTATGTTGCTGACCGCACACAATGGGAGCGCAACATGTTGTTGTTCACGCAGCTTTATGATTTGGGTATTCCTCTGTTATTGGTCAAGACCATGTCGGACATGGATGGTCTTTGGAGCTCTGCTCAGCATCCCATTTGGCAGGAGAGACAAATTCCAGTAGTGGATGTTAACGGAAGAAACGGAAAAGGAATTGATTCGTTGAAAGAGGCTATCCTTGGTTTTCAAAATGCAGTTGACTTGAGGAATCCCATCGTTGAAGGGGATCTTCGTTTACTCAAAGATAACTTGGAAGGACAGGTTGATAACACCCAAAAGCGTTATGCTTGGATAAAAGAGAACTTTCCATTGAAGGGGACAAAGGCCAAAGAGAAGTTGTTTCATAAGTCAAAGTGGGATGCCTTACTGATTCATCCCATTTGGGGTTATTTGATTTTTGCGATTGTCCTATTTGTTATTTTTCAATTTATTTTTCGATTTGCATCTGCTCCTATGGATGCCATCGATGGTTGGTTTGTTCATTTGAGCGGCTTGGTCAAAGATTACTTGCCTCAGGGTATTTTTATTGATTTGATTGCAGAGGGATTGATACCTGGAATAGGCGGCGTTGTGACCTTTGTTCCTCAGATAGCATTTTTGTTTTTCTTTTTATCGATACTTGAAGAGACGGGATACATGTCTAGGGTAGTTTTTATTATGGACAAGTTGGTAAGACCATTTGGACTCAATGGAAAGTCGGTGGTTCCGCTTATGTCCAGTGTAGCTTGTGCGATACCGGGCATCATGTCCGCCAGAACCATTTCCAATGGTAGGGATCGATTGATCACCATTCTTGTTGCTCCTTTGATGAGTTGTAGTGCCAGAATTCCTGTATATACCTTATTGATTTCATTGGTTATCCCTGAGGGGAATTTATTGGGTTGGATAGATTTAAAAGGTTTGGTACTGTTTGCCCTGTATGCATTGGGGTTGGTTTTTGCTTTGTTGATGAGTGTTGTGTTCAAGTGGATTTTAAAGGCCAAACATGAGGGATTTATGGTAATGGAGATGCCATCGTTAAAACCGCCATTGATGCGTCAAGTGGGAATTACGGTGGTTGAAAAAGTCAAAGTTTTTGTGGTGGATGCGGGAAAGGTTATTATCGCACTCAGCATTGTTTTGTGGGCCATGGCTTCTTTTGGTCCTTCTTCGCGATTGGAAAAAGCCAATCAGGCAATTGAAGAGAGGGCAAGGATTGAGGGGTTAGACGATGACGAGAAAACAGATCTTTTGGCGGCCGCCAAACTCGAGAACTCGTACATCGGGATTCTAGGAAAAGCGATTGAACCGGTATTAACACCTTTGGGGTATGATTGGAAAATGGGCATTGCCATTATTACCTCCTTTGCCGCAAGAGAAGTGTTTGTCGGTTCGATGGCTACGATTTATAGTGTTGGTCAAGATTTTGAAGACAACAGCAGACTATTGGATCGAATGAGAAATGATTACAATGAAGAGCTGAATTGTCCTACTTATAACGTGGCCAGTGGATTGTCTCTGATGGTTTTTTATGTTTTCGCAATGCAATGTTTGGCCACTTTTGCAGTAGTTCAACGGGAAACCACTTCATGGAAGTGGCCTATTGTTCAAGTGCTGTACATGGGAGTTTTGGCTTATATATCAGCCCTGATTACTTACAATGTTTTTTCTTGATGCAAATTATTTTGACCATAATGACTGTAGCCATGGCCGCCTATTACTTGGGGAAAAAGTTCTATGGAATGTGGAAACTCAACAAAACAAAATGCACGGGCTGTGCCGTGCATCAATTGTATGTCGCCAAACAGGGTAGACGTTAAATGCTGTTGAGCATTCTTTGAACTTCTTTGATGTCTTTTTTCAAATAGCCTTTGGTATCAAATTTCTTGGCTTCATTCAAATGCATCATGGCTTCTCTTTTTTTCCTTTTGTTGGCAGCCAATACAGATAAATTTAAATAGGCAGCCGCCTTATCATGATCCATACGCAAACCATAGTTCAAGGCCGTGCGCAAGTTCTTCTCACTATTGGCCATGCTTTGATTTTGCATATCTGCGGTGGCAAGCAAAAAGTAATAATATCCTTTTTGTTTGTTCCAAAGCTTTTCGGGGTTGATTTTCATCAACCAATTTTTGGCCTTTTCTAAATTTTGCCTTTGCATATAATAGAATACCACAATCAATCGGGTACTTCTAAAACAAACAAGAACAAGAACGGCACTCACGAGTGTCATGAAAATTCCTGTTCCCCATGAACCATCCAAAAACAGTGTTGTTGTGTAATACAACGAAAGTGCAGCGACTAAAAATTTAATGATTCTCGTATCCATCTCTTTAATTCTTTGCAACAAAAGTAACAATAATGAACGTTGATTAATGAATAAGTCGGTGAATAACTCTGTTGAAATGTCATCAGTGATAAAGGGACGCAGCCCCTTTTAGGGAAACTATTTTTGAGAAAACCAAAAGTTAAAATAAAATTAAGCCCATGCTACAGATTTTTGGAAAAAAGAAATTGAATACCGAGCGCGTTGCTCACCATCTGGTGAACGCCATTTTGAATACTGTTGAGGAAGGATTTGACAGCATCGCTGAATACATTGCGTATTGTCCTGAGTTTGTTACTACCCCTCCCATAAGAAAGGATGATAGTGGTAAATTTTTGATGATTGTCATCGCGGGAAACTTTAATATGTTGCCCAAATATTTTTCGGCAGGTCAAGACCAAGAGATTATTTTTGAAGCAAGTCAGAAGTTGGCCCCAGTATTCGACTTGTCTGTTTCAGAATTCACCAACATTTTAAATGCCTACAAAGAAATGATGTCCCGCATCAACGCTCCATCAAAGAACACATTGTATGCGATGTCAAAGGCAGTTTTCTTTAAGTATAATTTAAATCCTTACCAACAGGATTACTTCAAGATTATGCAAACGCCCAATCCATTGTTCTTAAAGAGAATGGATGAAATCATGGCCAATTTCCTTTTCGATTGGGAAAGTTTCACCGATAAATTTAAAGTAGTATCTCAAGCAGCTGCTTGATAGTCTAGGATTGAATAGAAAGGGTCGCAAATGCGGCCCTTTATTTTTTCTGACGGATGAGCACAGATCGCTGTATTCCTCTCGGGACCAATTGACCGACATTGCTGTTTAATTCGTCTTTTCCGAAATTATTCAAGTCATAATCAAAGTAAGAAATGTCAAATCGCAATTGATCTCCTTCTAGCTGGTATTGGCTGTAATAAAGGATTTGCTCGTTGGGAATTTCATTGTCGAGTTCATCATAATTGTTGATGCTAAAACTTCCCATGATGATGTTTTCATTTTTTTGAAACAAAATATCAATTCCATCAGCATCCGGTTCATGGAGAATCATATTTTGTGGTTGGATGGAGTCTATTTCCATCCAGTAATCTTTAATGACAACACCAAATTCTTCCGTTAATGAGTCTTTGTAATAGGAGGTAACCCAATCCCAGCAATTTTTACAACGTTTTGAAGGTTGAATGCGCATTTGCGTTTTGAACGGTGAAGATGTTTTTCCATTATTAAATACAAGCATTTCACCCTTCCATTCGCCTTCCCATTCTCTCAATTCATTTTGTCCCAAAAAGCAATAAGGAAGAAAGAAAACAGCCAATGTGATTAAAGGGAGTTTCATTTTCTTTGATTCAACAATCCGCACAAATGAAATAGCAGTCTTGCTCCGACATTGCCATTCCAATCATCATCACCAGGAGCTACTTCAACCAAATCAAAACCGAGTACATTTCGTTTAGCAGCCGCCATATTGAGCAAGTACAATGCTTGCGCAAAACTCAACCCTCCCGGAACAGGTGTTCCGGTATTGGGGCATAGGTTGGGGTCTAGCCCGTCGATATCAAAACTAATGAGGATATTCTCTGGCAAGGTTTCCACAATTTCGTTGCAAATGGATTTCCAATTGTCGCCCTCAAAAAGCTGAGATTGAATTTTAAAATCCGTAAATACTTCAACGCGACCTTTGTTATCTTTTACAACTTGATCTTCTTGTGCACAAAAGTCACGTATCCCTACTTGTGTAAGCTGAGTCAGTTGTTTTTCCTTCAATGCATTGAACATGATGGAGGCGTGACTGAATTCAAAGCCTTCATAGGCAATGCGCAGATCCATGTGGGCATCGATATGTAGGATTCCAAATTGCCCATGTTTTTTGTGCATGGCTCTGTAGTATCCAAGCGGAGTGCTATGGTCACCTCCGAGCAGGGCAACCTTTTTGTTTTTAGACAGCCAAAAGATGGTTCTTTCTTCTACCCATTGGTTCATTTTTTCACAAGCCGCATTCACCTCCTCCAGGAGGTTTTGTCCTAGCGCGTCAGTAACGACGTCAAGGCCTTCCTCATGCATGGCAATAACCTTCTCAGCCTTGGGACGAACAGTAATGCTAAGCTCTTGCAAATACTCAGGAATCGTATCCATTCCAATTCCCGCTTTCCAAAGTTCTGGGAATTGAGGATGGTGTAAATCGACTTGAAAGCTGGCATCAAAAATATGTGAAGGCCCTTCAGCGGCGCCACTACCATAACTGACGGTAGCCTCCCATGGAACGGGTATGATAATGATATCGCAATCTTCATTTTGAAATGGAAGTCCATAGATGTTGGCGTCTTTAAGGCCAGCGCTATTGGGATCAAATTGAGCGATAATCTCTTCTTTTTTCATAATCAATATGGCAGATAATTCAAGATTTCTATTCCGTAACCACTAAGCGCGGTTCTTTTCACGGGGTGTAGGGTTAGCAAATTCATTTTTCTAATGCCCAAGGCTCGGATGATTTGAGCTCCTGTTCCGTAGTCGCGGTCGTCCATAGCAGCAGTGAGATTGGAACTTGCACTCGCATGCATGTACACCAGGACTCCTTTTCCCTCTTTTTGAATGGCTTTCAAACCCTTGCCCAATCCGGCGTTTTCGCCATGTTGGATGTAATCCAATAAATCTTTTTCTGGTTGACCACTGTGCACTCGGACAGCAATGCTATCGTCATCATTCCAATCTCCGAGAACAAAAGCAAAGTGTTTTTCTCCCGTTATATTTTGTTTGAAAGTACAACAAATAAAATTTCCGAATGGTGTTGGAAAGGGTGTTCGTTCTGTTTCAATAATCAACTTCTCCGACTGCATGCGGTAAGCAATCAAATCCTCTATCGAGATAATTTTCAACTGATGTTTTTCTGCAATGTCCAATAGTTGAGGAAGACGAGCCATGGTGCCGTCTTCATTCATTATTTCAACCAAAACACCAGAAGGTTCAAATCCAGCAAGTCGCGCTAGATCAATGGTAGCTTCAGTATGACCGGGTCTTCTGAGTACGCCTTCAGGTTTGGCAATTAGAGGGAAAATATGACCAGGTCGAGCGAGATCTCTAGGGGTAGTGGCGGGATTAATCAAGGATTGCACTGTTTTGGCTCTGTCATGGGCACTGATCCCTGTGGTGCATCCATGCCCCAATAAGTCAACGCTAACAGTGAACGCAGTTTTATTGGGATCAGTATTGTGTGTAACCATCAAGGGCAGATCCAGCTGTTGCGCACGCTCGGGAGTGATGGCCGCGCAAATCAATCCTCGTCCCTCTTTGGACATAAAATTGATAACTTCCGGCGTGACATTTCTGGAAGCCGTTATAAAATCACCTTCATTTTCTCGGTCCTCGTTGTCTACCACAATGACCACTTTTCCCTGTCTTATATCTGCTATCGCTTCTTCAATGCTGTGCAGAATAGAGTCTTTAGAATTACCCATGCAACAAAGGTACAGCCTTCTTAACTTTGCAGTACGAATTATAGCATGAATAACATTAATCAAATCCTGTTTCCATACGTGGTACAGGCGGTTTCAAAGCAGTTTTCCGTTGAATTAACGGAACAGAGTATTCAATTTCAAGAAACAAGAAAGGAGTTTGAGGGGGACATTACGTTGGTAGTATTTCCGATCACCAAATTTGTTAAGCTAGGGCCGGAGCAATTGGGCCAAGTCATTGGCGAATACTTGGTTGAACATTGTGATATTGTGGTGCAATTCAACGTGGTCAAGGGTTTTCTCAACTTGGTCATTGAAGATGGATATTGGAAAAATGCATTTATCAGAATGGCAAGTGCTGTTCAATGGGGTTGGGAAGTGAGTAATACAAAACCAAGAATTATGGTCGAATATTCTTCGCCCAATACCAATAAGCCGCTTCATTTGGGACATTTGAGAAATAATTTTCTGGGCTATTCGGTAGCTGAGATTTTGAAAGCTGCAGGCCACAAGGTTACCAAAGTTCAGATTATCAACGACCGCGGGATTCATATTTGTAAAAGTATGTATGCGTGGCAACATGCCGGTAAAAATGAAACACCAGAATCGACTGGCTTGAAAGGTGATAAGTTGGTAGGTCAATATTACGTTGCTTTTGATCAACAATACAAGGCCGAGATTGCCGAGTTGATTCAGAATGGCATGTCCAAAGAGGAGGCTGAAAGTAAGGCTCCGTCCATGCTTGCTGCTCAGGAGATGCTGCGCAAATGGGAAAATGGAGATGAGGAGGTGACGGCATTGTGGAAAATGATGAACCAATGGGTTTATACAGGATTTGATGTCACCTACAAAAACATGGGCGTTGACTTTGATCAATTGTACTTCGAGAGTGAGACGTACCTAAAGGGGAAGGATGTTGTTGAAGAGGGGCTTGGCAAAGGTGTTTTTTTTAGAAAGGAAGATGGAAGTACTTGGATTGATTTAACCAGTGAAGGTTTGGATGAAAAAGCTGTTTTGAGAAAAGATGGAACAGCCATGTACATCACCCAAGATATTGGTACCGCTATTTTAAGGTTTGAAGATTTTCCGGACACTGCTGCGCAGATTTATACAGTCGGCAATGAACAAGAATATCATTTCAAGGTGCTGTTTAAAATTCTCTCTAAATTGGGTTGGCAACAATCAGAGGCTTGTCACCATCTGAGTTATGGGATGGTAGAGTTACCAGAAGGTAAGATGAAAAGTAGGGAAGGAACCGTTGTGGATGCTGATGATTTGATGGAAAGCATGAAAGATGAGTCCAGACTGATGGCAGAGGAGCAAGGTAAATTGGATGGGTTGACGCAGGAAGAGAAGGAACAGACTTACCACAAAATTGGTATGGCAGCTTTGAAATATTTTCTTCTGCGCGTAGATCCTAAGAAGAATATGCTGTTTAATCCGCAAGAGAGTATTGATTTCAACGGCAACACAGGTCCTTTTATTCAATATGGTTATGTTCGCACTCAAGCCATTTTGCGCAAGGCCAATTGGTCAGAAGATGAGAAGTCATTGGGTTCATTGAATTTTGTTCTATCTGCAGAGGAGCGAAATTTGATTAAATTATTGTTTTCTTATCCTCAGTTCTTAAATGATGCTGTTAAGAAATACGATCCATCTGTAATGGCGGCTTATGCTTATGAGTTGACCAAGACATTCAACGTATTCTATCAACATTGCAATATTTTGAGAGAAGAGAATGAAGAGTTGAAAAAGTTCAGGTTGATTTTGACGGCTTTAACAGGTAGCAGCATTCAAAGTAGTATGTCATTGTTAGGCATTGAGATGCCGGAAAAGATGTAATAAGAATGATCATAAAAAAAGGGAAGTAATTTTACTTCCCTTTTTCATGTCTATCCGTTTCGCCTATCGGGTGATGGTTACTGAACCGGTGATTTCTTTCTTTTCTCCTGTGGCTTTAGAACGTATTGTGGCATTCCACATATAAACGCCATTCGGTACAAAATACTCACTATCCAATTGTTCTCCCATCCAAGCAGTGGAAGGGTCATTGGTATGAAAAACCACTTGCCCCCATCTGTTGAAGATGGTCATTTCAAACACTGATTCATCCAAATCATTGCTCACAATTTGCAGAGCATCATTAATGTTGTCTCCATTGGGAGTGAATCCGGTTGGGATAAAGAATAAAAATGGTTCTTGAACTTCAATGTTACCTGTTGCCACATCGATACACCCATTGACATCAATTACTTGAAGCTCTACTTCATACACACCTCCTATACCAAAGGGGTAGGTGAAAGTAGGTTCATATTCCTCTGAATAATATTGGTCGTTGGCATTATCAAAGGTCCAACTGTAAGAAACGATGTTGCCTTCGGTCATATTGGTGAAAGAAACCAATGGATCAAAAGAACTGACTTCATCTTCGCTGGCCAACCATCCTGCTGTTGGCGGGGCATATGATTCAATATAGTTGTATATCAGTGTATCGTAAATACAGCCTAAGTCATCTTCGAGGGTCAAACTTACATCATATGTTCCGGGTTGCGCCATTTGTAAATTCAAGTCAGGCATGTTCATGTACGTTTGACCACTGCTAATCTCCCAATATGATTCTTGGTAAAGTGCGGGGTCGGTTGTGATGCTGAGATTGAAAGGATCTGGCCAACAAGCGGCTGTGGTGAGGGCATCAATGGTCACAGGTGCTTTGGGTCTTACATCAACATGCACGCAAGGTTGAATGTTATGGTTACATGCATCTGTAATGGTTACACAGTAATCACCTGTGGCGTTGGGTACGTATGACATCAAGTCTTCCACACCGGCAATATTGGTTCCGTTGAATGACCATTGGTAAAAGTACGGGGCCAATCCTTCGTTGGTGGTCAAGACTTCAAGATCTGTCTCAGCATCATCACAGATTTCATGGTCAGCCGATACGGTTGCAGTAAGTGGTTCAGAAACGTTAATGGTAACGCTGGCTTGAGTAGAACAGCTGCCCAAACTGACTTCATGGGTAAAAGTGTAAGTAGGGTAGGTTGCATCAGCGGGTGATGCAGTGGTTACATCAAAAGTTAAATCAGTACTGACACCAGTAAAAGTAGAACCATCGGGCATTACCCAAGAGTCATTGACATTGGATGGATTTCCGCCGAGGAGGTTAAAAATGTTGATGGGTGCTGTGAGGTTGTCGCAGAAGGTGGGCGGAGTTGTGCTTATTCCTGGATCTCCTAAAGGACTAATGGTCACTTGCATTTCATCCGTAGAGGAACAACCTGGATGTCCTGTTGGATAGCCTACTAAAGTATAAGTGGTGGCTTGTGCAACATTAGAAGCAGAAGGTTGCAATTCAGATGCATCATCTAAATAGGTAGGAGGTGTCCATTCAAATGTGTAATCTGGTCCTCCTCCGATTTCAGCACCAGTTGGATCAAACGCAGATACGGTCAATGTAATGACAGGCTGCACACTCACATCAGGGTCGATAGAGTAGGTGATGCATCCACTGGGATCGGTTGATACAAACTGTTGTGGAGGGTTCATAGTAGCGGGTAAGCCAGTCCCTTGACCCCAAGAGAACACAATGGGAGATGTTGTATTTGGGCCATTATAAATCTGAAATAAATCACAACAGGTTTCAACAGAACCGGCTACAGTGATGGCCATCATGGTGCCGTCATTGGCATCTGGACAATAGGTCTCTGTTAAAAATTGATTGGGCTGATAAGGGATATTGTAACTATCGATACACTCCGTACAAGCTGGAACTCCAACAAACCCGCCTTCAAGAGTGAGGTTTCCGCAAGCATATTGCAAATCTGGACCTGCAGTCACTGTCAAAGCTTCAAAACAGCTAACAGTAAATGAGGTGCTATTGGAACATCCAAAATCATCAATGACAGTGTAAGTAAAGACATCCACACCCGCTTGTGTTGGGGTGATGGTGATTTGATCAGCATTGGCGTCATTGATGACTGCATATGAGGGCAATGAACCTGCATTCCAGAAGCTTAAATTTTCATCTATTCCAATTTCTGGGGTAAACTCTGTTACGGGTGGATAAAAATCAGGATTAAGGTTCAGAGAAAATGAGAAAACTTGTCCATCATCAACAGCCCAATTGTCCACAATGGTCAAGGTCCAAATACCGTTGGCGGGACAACCCACAAGATTGGTAAAAGGGTCAATGGGGGCATATGAACCTGCAGGCAACGAGCCACCTCCTGCGCCAGCTGCAGCTTGCACCCAAGTTTGAGTAGCAACTGGAGAAAAACAATACTCATATGGAACACCAATGACAGCAGGATCGTTACAAGGAAACTCATCCATGTTCGTCGCGGGGTTAGGCTCCCCAAGATTAACTCCTCCACCGCCTTGTTGATGGAAGACCATGCTCTGTCCGTTGGGACAAGTAAGGATGACAACGATATCACCAATAAAACTGTGCTCCATCTCAAAACAAACATCGACAATATCATCAACACTTTCAATGACTGTTCCAGCAACAAATCCAGTTTGGTAAATTTCAACGTCTTGGGCCACGCCCAACTGGTCATCCGTAAAACAACCTTCTTCAATTTCGGTTGCACCATTGAACCCCGACCAAGTCACTTCATAAATGTCGGGTTGAGCGGTGAAACTAACCGATTCTCCCACACATATTTCAGCATCTTCTTGGAAGTTTACGAACTCAGGAAGGGGTGCAACCAAAACTTCTAGAGAGATGAAATTGGTGTTGGTACAAACATTATCGGTGTTGTTATCCTGAACAAAAAGCTGTACAAAATATTGCCCAGGTTGGGACCAGCTGTGTGTTACAATTCCATTGTCTGTTCCTGCAGCACTGGTTCCATCCATAAAATCCCAATTGTAGGAGATTAAGTCGTATCCAAGTGCGCCATCAGAGTCCGTTTCTTGAAACTGTACTTCTTCTCCGATGCAAACTTTTTTGAAATTGGTGGCGCCGTTTTCACCATCCAACAAAATACCAGCGGCAAGCGGGGGATCGCAAGGTGTGGAGCAGGCGACTGCACCGGAGAATGTTCCTGTTCCTTGATCATTGGAAACGAATTGGAAGGTCAGACATCCTGATGTGTTGGTGACGGTAGCGGAGATGTTCGTTCCTTGAATGGCTGTTCCTCCATAATTACCCAAAGAGGGAGAGCCTGTATCAGGTCCATCAAATACAAACATTTGATCGGAATTGTTTCCATTGCCGGGTTGGGTATCTACTGTAGATAAATTAAAAATGGTGAAAGTTGCAGTGATTGCATCCCCTGGGGTGAAAGGACAGAAAGTAACGGTAACGTTTTCTCCATTGCTGTAGGTTGGATTGGAGCTTCCTCCGGAAGCAACAATACCAGTAGTTTCTCCTACTGCAGGGTCACAAACGGTGTAGGTTTGGTTATTAGAGCCAGCGTCAAAAACCACTTGCTGGCTCCAGGATGTGTTGTAAATAAATACAACGAAACAAATCAATAAAATATTTCTCATTTTCACTTAACAGTATTGGATACACGTTATATCTTGACAGACAAATATAATACATTAAAAGTTGCACTAATATTAAAAAAAAAGGGAGCCGAAGCTCCACTTTTCTTACTAGATTGATATTAGGGTTTGGTTAAGGTTTCAGCAAAACTTTTCCGGAATAATAATTGGATGCACCGGAGTTGATGTCTTTGGTAATGATGATCCAGGTATACTGTTTGTTTACTTCGTGATATCTACCGTTGTTGTCGATACCAGTCCAAGGTCTTTTAATGGTCTTGGTCTCAAATATTTTTTTTCCATTATCGTAAATGGACATGACAAAACTTCCTTTCAAATCCTTTAAACCTTCTGGTAAGAATCCTTGCCCGGCCAGTGTCTGAGCAGGGGCTAGGATTTGATTGTTATCGTTGATGCTAACATACTTAATTTTGGTATCCTTACAACCATTTTCATGAATGGCAGTAATGGAGATGGGGAATTTCCCATTGGAGGTGATGACCTTGCTGGGTTTGAATTCATTGCTCTTTTTACCATCATGGAAATTCCATTCAAAACTGACCGCTGCTTCACTATTGTTGTCAATAGAAACCAAAGGTTTTCCTGATTCGACATTGTCGAAAGACCAATCAAAATCTGCTTTGGGTGTGGTGAGAATCGTGATGGTTTCACTCATGTTCATGGTGTTAATCTGTGCGCTTTTGTGACCTGACACAGACAGCGAAACAACATAGGTTCCAGGATTCAAATATTTGTGTTTGGGGTTGGATTCGTTGCTAAAACTTCCGTCTCCAAAATTCCAAAGAAAGCTAACATCATCGGGAGTGGAAGGTGAGTTGAACGAGACTTCGGCTCCAACACAATGGGTTTTGGCTGTAGCAAATGAGCTAGATTCGATTTGATTTTCTTTGAAAGAATTAATCTTTTCTGAGGGATTGATTTGATTTGAGTTCTCCTTGATGCTGGGTTCTTGGGACAAAGATTGACGACTTTCGGGTGACATCGCGGTGATACCTGAATTCTCTACATCAACAGAAGAATTGGCATCAGATGGATTAGTGGATACGTCCTTGTTTTCAAATTCCTGAGGAGCACTCAATTTTTGATTTTCGTTGCTGCTCGTGATCCTATTGTCTTGTGGACTATTGGACATGGTAAAGTAAGTTCCGATGGCGGCACCACCCACTACCATGCCGGCAATGAGCCATTTGTAAGAAGCTTTGAGAAAAAGGGATTTGGATCCTATCCCACTCGAAATATTGGGCCACAAGTTTGCGGTTACGGGCATTTCGTAATCTCTAAACTTCTTTTTTAATTGCTCTTCAAATTGCTTTTCGCTCATTTTTCTTGGGTATTCTTATTAATCAAGATGCGCTGAATATTCTTTTTTGCTTTGAAATAATTGCTTTTGCTGGTTCCAATGGAAATCCCCAGTTTATCGGCAACTTCCTGATGGGAATAGTCCTCAAATGCAATCAGGTTAAAAACCGTTCTGTAAACAGGTGTAAGGGTTTCCATAGCCAAAAGGACATCATCTGGTGTGAAGTCAGGCAAGTTGTTTTCATCCACCTCATCCTTTTCTGTTGGGTCGGCAATTTCCATGCGGTCATCAGAAATGAAGGAGATTTTTTTGTTTTTTCGAATGGTATCGATGCATAAATTCACAAAAATCCTCCTCATCCACCCTTCAAAGGATCCAGTTCCTGAATATTGAGGAAGCAGATTGAAAATTTTGATGAATCCCTCTTGCAAAAGATCTTCAGCGTCTTCTCTTGATTTCAAATAACGTATGCAAACTACCTTCATTTTGCCCGCAAACATTTTGTAAATCAACTCTTGCGAGCGATTTTCTCCTCGGATACTTCCTGAGACTAAATCTAAAATGATGCTTGTTTCTGGCACTTCACTAAGGTAGTGACGATAATCTTATTGATGGTTGCCTTATCGAAATGAAATTTATCTGTTATTTTTGTGCAATGTCTAAAAATCGGGTGGTCATTGGATTGTCAGGAGGAGTGGATTCCAGTGTGGCCGCTTATCTGTTGATTCAAGCGGGGTATGAAGTTGTTGGGATATTTATGCGCAACTGGCATGATGAGTCAGTAGTCATCAACAATGATTGTCCTTGGATAGACGACAGCAATGATGCAATGCTTGTTGCAGAGCATTTGGGCATTCCTTTTCAAGTTTTGGATTTGAGTGGGGCTTATAAGGAGCGAATCGTAGATTACATGTTTCGAGAATATGCTGCAGGCCGAACCCCAAACCCCGATATTCTCTGTAATCGCGAAATTAAGTTTGATGTCTTTTTGAAAGCGGCAGAGCAAATTGGGGCCGATTTTGTTGCAACGGGTCACTATTGCAGAAAGCATTGGAATAATGAATTGAATCAATTCGAATTGCTCAATGGATTAGATGTAAACAAGGATCAAAGTTATTTCCTTTCTCAAATTTCGCATGATCAACTGAGCAAAGCGTTATTCCCCATTGGTCATTTGGAGAAGTCTGAGGTAAGAGCGATAGCTTCTGAAGTTGGATTGCCAACAGCAGCAAAAAAGGATTCCCAAGGATTGTGTTTTGTCGGAAAGGTGAGGCTTCCTGATTTTTTGCAACAGCAATTGAAACCCAAGGAAGGAAATGTGATATTGATGGATGAAGGATGTTTCATTTCCGATTCGAATACAAATCCCAATGGAAATTGGGATCAAATGTTGAAAAATGTGGTTCAGCGAGATTGGTCGAAAATCAAAGGTCGATGGATTGGGAAACACCAAGGGGCGCATTACTACACCGTTGGACAACGAAAAGGTCTGAGCATAGGAGGATTCTCTGAACCTCTATTTGTTTTACATACAGACACCCAATCCAATACTGTCTACGTCGGTCAAGGAGAAAATCATAAAGCGCTTTTTACCCGGTGTGTGCTTGTTCAAAAGAATGATGTTCACCTTTTGAACTCAGACGCAATGTATTCAGGCCAGCGTGTTTGGGCGCAAGTAAGGTATAGGCAAATTTTAGAGAGGGCAACTGTTTGGTTGTCAGATTGGGGAGTGATTTTTACTTTTGATCATCCCCAAAGAGCCATTGCAGAGGGACAATTCATTGCTTTTTACGAGAAGTTGAATGAAAATGATTTTCGATTAATGGGTAGCGGTGCAATGTCTTGGTTGAGGTCGGAAATGTTAAATCCCGTTTTTATTCCTTCTGTTTAATTTTTTTCATTTAGTTTCGACCACGACTAATTTAAACCTATGAAAAAGAATATTTTACTGATTTTCACTTTGTCCTCTCTATTGGGTTGGTTCCAATCAGCATCAGCCCAAAATTTGTGTCCTGATGGTTTAAACCACGTTAGCGTTAACACGGTAACAGCCATTTTTGGTAATGAGATGCAGTGGTTCATTTTGGACGATTTTGGACAAATTTATTTACAGAGCAGTCCCTATCAGAATAATGGGAATTATTTCAATACAGAGTGTTTACCCGACGGTTGCTACACTGTTCACTTGCATGACACTTTTGGGGATGGTTGGAATGGAGGTAATATTTCCATTACTGTGGATTCAACAATGATGTTTTCAGGTACCCTTGGTTCGGGTTCTGATATGATGTTTACGTTGGCGATAAATTCAACCAACTGCACCAGCACCAGTATTCAATATGGTTGTACAGATGTTAGCGCAGCCAACTTCGATGCAGATGCAGATGTCAATGACGGCAGCTGTTTATATGGCGGATGCACTGATCCATTGGCCATTAATTTTAATCCAAATGCTGATGTTTCTGATAGTAGTTGTGTTTATTGCAGCGCAGGAGCCAATGCCCATTTGTACATCTGCACTTTTGGGAACGGCAATGAAGTAAGTTTGTCCATCATCGATTCTAATGGCGTTGTTGTTTTTACCAATCCAACGTTGGGCAATGTGGCCATTTACAATACAGACATTTGTTTGGACCCTAACATGTGCTACACCGCGGTAATGACCAATAATGCCAATAACACGGGTTGGTACAATGGCTATTTTTGGATTAATGTAGGCGGTGTTCAAATCATTCATGAAAGTTTAGACGCCACTTTAACAGAGGAGTCCGACCAATTCAGTCTTGATGGATCTTGTGGAAATGTCATTACTTATGGTTGCAATGATCCTTTTGCGGTGAACTACAATGAAGAAGCAGATATCAATGACGGCAGCTGTTTATACCCGGTGACAGGTTGTACCCAAATGAATGCATTGAACTACAATGCCAATGCAACTTATGATGACGGTAGTTGCGTTTTTCCTGATGCTTGCGGCACTTTAAACATGTTGTACTTTGACTGGAGTGGTGGTATTTTTGCCAATGAATGTTCTGTATCATTGTATGATGAAAACGGAGTGAATGTTGCCTACTCTGCGGGTTATCAGGATTCTTACGCCTGTATCAACGATGGATGTTTCTACACGACACTGAATGATAATTTTGGTGACGGTTGGGAAAACAATACATTAAATATTTACCTCAATGGGGCAGCAGCTCCTCTTGCTTCACCTTATCTGGCATCAGGTTCAATGGATATGATTATGATTTCTGTGAATACAGAGGGTTGTCAGATCAACAATGAAGGTTGTATGGATCCTACAGCAATGAATTTTGATCCTGCCGCCAATGTGGCGGATAGCTCTTGTGTTTACAGTCAGGATTGTCAGTATGGTTGGTCATACATTGTTGCGGCAACGGGATTCTGGGCTGATGAAATGTCCTTTGATATTACCAATTCAAGTGGTGATGTGGTCTATAGTTTTGAGGGTGAGGTCAATAATTCCACCTCTATTGAAATGGTTTGTCTCATTCCCGATTGTTACACTGTTTCCATGGAAGACAGTTGGGGTGATGGTTGGAATGGCGGATATGTCACCATCTCCAACAGCATGGGATATGGCGATTTCTTTGGCAATTTAAGTTGGGGAACTGGTCAGGACGGTATGTATGGCATACTTTCCAACTGTGGTAATGAGGTGATGGGGTGCATGGATTCCACAGCATTGAATTATAATGCAACGGCTACACAAGATGATGGAACATGCATGTATAATGACAACAATCCACAGGGTGAAAATCCAGGAATGATGTTGACTTCTTCAGTGGTGAAGTTATTCCCCAACCCCGCCAATCAGAACATTAACGTGTCTATACAGGGATTGGAATTGTCAGCCAATGATCGTGTTTCATTCAGCATTTATGGCGCGGACGGAAAGCTTATTCAAAAAGGACAATGGAATGTTGATCAATTGAATGATTCCATAGACGTTTCTGATTTGTCGGTGGGGATGTATTTTATTGAGTTATCAACTTCGAATGGCGCTGTGGTCGGAAGATTCAGCAAACAATAATAGTCTTGATTCTTTTGTACAAAGCTGCACCCCGGTGCAGCTTTTTTTATGAAAAATATCAGGGGCTGCGTTAAAATTCTGTCATGTAACACTTAGGTTTTTTATCTTGCATCAAATTATGAACATGAATAGAAAATTTATTTTTTTCGTGTCGGTTGGATTGGCATTGTTGTGCAATTCGGCCCATGCACAAGTAACCTTTGGCGGTGAGCCACAGCGTTGGTCCATTAAGGATCTACCTAGTGTTATCCCTTTTGTTGAGACTGAAACGCCCAATATGAATCAGATTCAAATGGAGGATGCAACCACAGATTTGGACAAATCAGCTCCTTATCGATTTGGCATAGAGTACAATGTGAACTATAGTCCTGAAAATAGCGGGACTTGGATTTATGATGACGTGAATGACATGGCGACGTGGTTTTTGGGAGTTCGTTGCACTGGTGCCAAGTCCATTAATTTCATTTTCAATTCTTTTCATTTGGTGAAAGGTGCAGAGATGTTTATTTGGTCAGGCTCGAGAGACGAATTCATTGGTAAAATCACGGAGAAAAATAATTCGGAGGCCAACGTTTTGGGTACCACCTTGATTCATGATGACGAAGCCGTTATTGAATTATCCGTACCCCTTTCAAGAATGCATGAGGTTCAGTTGGCTTTAGGAACAATTGTCCATGGATACAGAACTGTTCTTAGCAGTCATTTATCTGATGATTTGGCTCAAAGAGGTCCATACGGAACCAGCGGAAACTGCAATAACAACGTGAATTGCGCTGTAGGTGCTGATTGGCAAATAGAGAAAAAATCAGTTGGTTTGATTTTAGATGGGGGTTTTGCATCTTGCACTGGCGCATTGGTCAATAATACCGCCAATGATGGTACTCCCTATTTCTTAACAGCCAATCATTGTTATGCTGCAAACGTTGCCAGTTGGGTGTTTGTCTTCAATCATGAAACAGCGGGTTGTACCGGCAACACAGGGCCCACTAATCAAACAATCTCAGGAAGTGTGTTGAGAGCTAAAAATGCAGGCAGCGATTTCTGTTTGTTGGAATTGAATTCAGTTCCTCCTGCAAGTTACAATGTTCAATATTCTGGTTGGGATGCTTCAGATGCCAATACGGTGAGCTCTGTGGTAGGGATTCACCATCCCAGTGGCGATTTAAAGAAAATATCTTTTGAGAATGATCCTGTTACACAAGGCAACTGGGGTGGTGCACAAACATGGGATGTAGCGCAATGGGATGATGGAATCACGGAACCAGGTTCATCAGGATCGCCTTTGTTTGATCAAAACCATCGAATCATCGGTCAATTGTATGGGGGCAATTCTGCCTGCAGTGGAAATGTTGAAAATGGTCAAGGAGATTCTTATGGACGTTTCGGCGTATCATGGGATGCAGGAGCCACTGCGGCAACACGTCTTAAGGAATGGCTAGATCCAGGAAATACTGGGATTTTGGTGGTAGATGGTTATCCAGAAGGTTTTGTTCAAGCCAATTTGGATGCAGGTGTTAATGGAGTTGGTAATGTTCCTGCTGTGACTTGCAATAACTCGGTTTCTCCAAGTTGTACATTGACCAACAACGGTATTCAAAACTTAACCTCATGCAGCATTCAATATCAGGTAAATGGAGGCGCTATGTCTACCTACAATTGGAGTGGAAATTTGACACAAGGTTCCTCTGTTACTGTCAATTTGCCCGCTATAACTTTGGTGTCAGGAACAAACAATATCAACATCACAGTTACTAGCCCCAACAACGGAACAGACGAGAACAACAGCAACAACGCATCTAGTGTTACAGTGACATTTGTTGACAATTCCTCAGCAACAGCATTACCCTACAACAATGCTATGTCAGTGGCAAATTTTCCTTATACCAACTGGCAGTTGAACAATCCAGATAATTCCACTACTTGGGAACGAGTAGCCGTTGGAGGAAACGGAATGTTGAAGTATGATTGTTACAATTACAATGCTGAAGGCGAAGTGGATGAATTTGTATTGCCTCCATTCTCCGTTCCTACCAATGCGGCTTCATTAAAGTTTGATGTTGCACACTGTCAGTACAATAACACTTACGATGATTCTTTGGTTGTTTTGGTTTCTACAGATTGCCAGAATACTTGGTCCGAAGTTTATAGAAAAGGTGGGCCTGAATTGGCCACCATTGCAGCGAGCACAGCAGATTACACTGCTCCGGCAGCAGGTGATTTTAGATCGGAGTGTGTTAATCTCAATGATATGGCTTTCTCCACGATGTATGTAAAGTTCAAGGGTTACAATGGATATGGGAATAACATCTACATTGATAACGTTGAGCTTGTCAATGAAGATTGCACGGGTGGTACGACGCAAATGAATGAGGTTATTAAACCCGAGATTTCTTTATATCCCAATCCATCCAATGGTGAGGC
Source organism: uncultured Chryseobacterium sp. (assembly GCA_964420985.1). Taxonomy (GTDB): domain Bacteria; phylum Bacteroidota; class Bacteroidia; order Flavobacteriales_D; family Sanyastnellaceae; genus CAMCTV01. The sequence goes on along the minus strand of CAYQUT010000024.1, from coordinate 18,053 downwards.
TATTGTTTCATTTGGTTCAATGAACATGATGAATGCTGAGGTCAAAGTGTATAACGCTGTGGGAGAGTTGGTGTTGACCAAGGTCATAAATGGTATCCAGAATCAAATGGAGTTACAAGGTAACTTCCCAGAAGGTGTTTACGTTGTTACTGTTCAAACTGAAAATTTTTATCAGAACTTTCGTTGGATAGTTAAAAAGTAAGATGTAATCATATTGTGAATAAAAAGGGCTCCGTTTAGGGGCCTTTTTTGCTGGATTACTTGGAATGAAGTTACTTTTGCAATATGAGTCAGGATTGGTTTTTGGCAATGTATTACGGCGTGCCTGCTTGGGGATGGATGTTGGCCATTTTGGCCTTGTGCATGTGGTTCATTCAATTGTATTATTGGATAGCCTATTATTTTCCTTTGGTCTCTAAACGAAGTGAAGAAAGAGCCATCAAACAGTTGGGTGTCAGCGTAATCGTTTGTGCACGAAATGAAGAGAAAAACTTGATGATGAATATCCCCAAAATAATGGAGCAAGACTATCCAAATTTTGAGCTCATCGTCGTTAATGATTCGAGTTATGACGACACTGCGGATATTCTGAAAGCCCTTTCTATCAACTATCCCAATATGCATGTTATTCATATTGATGAAGACAAGCAGAACATGCAGGGTAAAAAGTTCGCGTTGACATTGGGAATAAAAGCGGCAAAGAATGATATCGTTCTGCTAACAGACGCTGATTGTTATCCAAGAACCAATCAATGGATTGCGGAAATGGCATCAGCTTATAAGAATGACATTAGGGTTGTTTTGGGCTATTCTCCTTTCGTGAAGTACAAAGGTTGGTTCAATAAACTCGTTCGACTAGACAATACCATGGTGGCCATGAATTATTTGGGATTTGCAAAAGCCGGAAAACCATACATGGGAGTGGGTAGGAATTTGTCTTATTTCACCGACTTGTTTTTTAAGGTGGGTGGTTTTAAATCCAATTATTCTATTCTTTCGGGTGATGATGACTTGCTCATCAATCAGATTGCCACCAAACAAAACAGCGCAGTGGTATTCTCAAAAGATGCACAAACCGTGTCTGAACCCAAGCGAAATTTTAGAGATTGGAAGCTTCAAAAGAGAAGACATTTTACAACCTCTCCAATGTATAAGGCTGCAGATAAAAGAAGGTTGTTTCTTTTGCCAATGAGTTGGTTCTTGATGAATTTCTTTTGTTTTGCCCTTGTGATAGTCTTTCCTTCAATGTACCCAATCTTGGCGCTTTTGGTTTTGAGGTGGATTTGGTTCGTTACGGGTACCTATCGTTTTTTGAAATTTGCACATCAACCGGTCGACATTGCCTTTTTTGCCCCGATCATTGAGATTCAGATTCAGATTTTGCACGTTTGGTTTTATTTTAGTAACCTGATAAGAAAGCCTCAGAAATGGAATTGATCGCTCATCTGTCAACCAAGGCACAGGAAGATTATCATTGGGTTCAAAAAGCCAAAACCAATGATCAACAGGCTTTTGCCTTTTTGATGTCTCGCTACAAAGACTCGCTTTATTACACGGTTTTTAAAATGGTCCAAAATCAAGAGGATGCAGAAGATTTGACCATAGAAGCCTTCAGCAAGGCCTTTGCCAAGTTAGAAGCATACACTCCTCAGTTCGCTTTTTCAACGTGGTTGTTTAAAATTGCCTCCAATCACTGTATTGATTTCTTGAGGAAGAAACGCATCAAGGCCGTGAGTATTCATCAAGTATCGAGAGGAGATGATGGGGAGTCTTATGAAATTCCTGTCAGAGACCTTGAGCTCAACCCTGACGAACGAATGCAAAAAAATGAGATGGTCATTCAGATCAGAGGGGTAGTTGATCAACTTAAACCACGCTACAAAAGGATGATTGAGCTCCGTTACTTTGAAGAAAAATCTTATGAGGAAATTGCGGAGGAAATGGATTTGCCATTGGGTACGGTGAAAGCCCAGCTTTTCAGGGCAAGGGATTTACTCCAAGAAATAATGAAGCGATGAATCGGGATTTCTTTTTGAAATATTGGCCTGATTTGGATGAATCAAAAGTTGAACAGTTGCTTCAGCTTCAGGATTTGTATGTGGATTGGAATCAAAAGATTAATGTGGTTTCAAGAAAAGACATGGATTCATTCATGCTCCACCATGTGTTGCACAGTTTGGCCATCACAAAGTATATCCGATTTCAACCAGGAAGTAGGGTGTTGGATTTAGGCACAGGCGGCGGATTTCCGGGGATACCCTTATCCATTTTTTTCCCCGATGTTCAGTTTCATTTGGTCGATTCTATCGGCAAAAAGATAAAAGTAGTAGAAGGGGTAAAAGAGTCTTTGGGATTACTCAACATCACTTCGCAACACGCACGAGTGGAAGAAGTGAAGGGGCAGTTTGATTTTGTGGTAAGCCGGGCGGTTGCTCCTCTCTTAGAATTATTGACATGGACCAAAGGCAAGTATTCTGGAGAACAAAGAAATGCACTTCCCAATGGATTGATCTGCTTAAAAGGCGGTGATTTAAATGAGGAAATAGCGCAAGTTAAAAGTCAATATATTGTAGAGGAGTACAAAATATCCAACGATTTTTCTGATCCCTTTTTTGAAACCAAGAAAGTAGTCTACGCAGTAAAGCGTTAACGCATCAATAACATCCAAAGCAGAAGTATGATGAAGGCTGCTGAATTGAAAACAAATCCAATCTTGAACATTTGTAGCGCTGAAACATGACCAGAGGAATAGGCAATGGCATTAGGGGGAGTGCTCATCGGAAACATGAAGTCGCAACTTGATGCTATAGCAACGGGTATTGCAAGACTCAAGATTGGGTAATTTATTTCAGATGCTATTTGGGCCACAATTGGAATAAATACAGCAACCATAGCCAAGTTGCTCATGAGGGCAGTGAGCACGATACTGACTGCTATTATGAGAACAATTAGACTCCATTGATCATGAGGCCATAGTGTAAATACTTGTCCAAGCCAATTCATCCAACCCGCCTCTTTTAAACCATTGGCCATGGTTAATCCTCCTCCAAACATTAGCAGTATTCCCCATGGCAAAGTAGATGTATCCTCCCATTTAAGAAGTGGCTGATTATTAAGGGGGATAAATAGTAAGCTTGCAAAAATGAGAGCAATAGCGGTATCATTGAACCAAGCTCCAAGCACTGATGCAAGGAGGGATTGAAATATCCAACAGAGGCATACCCCAATAAAAACAAAAAGAGTTTTCCATTGTCTATCGGTCAGGGGATGGTTACTCACATGTAGTTCATGTTCTATTTTTTGAAAAGGTTTGCTGGTCTCTTTCATTTGTCGTGACAAAATCAAATAGCCAATCGCCAATAAAATAAACGAAAAAGGGAATCCCCATTTTAACCAAGTGAGAAAGGTGATTTCAATGTGAAAGCTATTGAACAGAATTCCTGCGGCCGCAGCATTTGGGGGAGATCCCATTAATGTGGCCATTCCGCCAATACTGGCAGAGTAAGCAATTCCCAAAACTAAATTTTTATGAAATTGACGGTCTTTTTCAAAAAGATGAATCACTCCTGTGGCCAATGGCATCATCATTATGGCAGTGGCGGTATTGCTTATCCACATGCTAATGAGATAGGTAGTAAGCATAAATCCAAGCAAAACGGAACGATTGGTGTTGCCAGATTTCTTAAGGATCTTATCGGCCAAAACCCTGTGAAGACCGCATTTCTCAAAACCCAAGGAAAGTAGAAAACCTCCTAAGAATAAAAAAACAAATCGATCACTATATCCCTTGTAGCAATCCTCAATATTCAATATCTGAGTTGAACTAAAAAACAAAATAGGCAGTAAAGCAGTTATCGCCATCGGCACTACTTCGGTTAACCACCATGTAAGCATCCATACAACGACGCCAGCACTGATGCACATTTCAAAACTGAAATGAGCAATCAATGATAAATATACCAATCCAAACAAAAGGGGCCCCAAAAATAGATGAATCAGCTTTTTTTGCATGAGCGCAATTTAATTGAAAAGTTTACCTTAGCAAGATGAAGAATGGGATTGTTTCTTTTGTCATCATTTTCTTTTGGATAGGCAATATTGTCGGCCAAGAAAATAAGATGCAATGGTTTGCTGATGCCAAATTGGGTATTTTTATTCATTGGGGCATTTATGCAGTGAATGGTACGGATGAGTCTTGGGCTTTTTACAATAAGAAAATGAGCCACGACGAGTACATGAAACAAATCAATGGTTTTTTTGCGGAGAGTTATGATCCCAACCAGTGGGTGGATTTGATCAAGGAGAGTGGTGCTCGATATGCTGTGCTTACCTCTAAACACCATGATGGTGTGGCACTGTGGAATACAGCTGCCAATCATTGGTCTATTCCCAAAAACACGCCAGCGGCAAGAGATGTATTAACCCCATTTTCGAATGCGGTAAAGAAAGCAGGTTTAAAATTGGGTATTTACTATTCCATTTTGGATTGGTCTCATCCTGATTATACAGGTTTCACCAAGGACAGTGTGCGGTATGTAATAAAAGACAATCCAGATCGCTGGAAGAAATTTGTTCAGTTCAATCAGCTTCAATTACAAGAGTTGATGACACAGCAAAATCCTGATTTGTGGTGGTTTGATGGCGGATGGGAACATTCCGCAGAAGAGTGGCATGCTCCGATGTTGGGCGAGATGTTGAGAAAACACAATCCCAAAGTGATTATCAATGCGCGATTAAACGGGGAGGGAGACTATGACACACCCGAACAAAATTTTCCTATACAGCGACCAGATGAAAAATATTGGGAGTTGTGTTTAACAACAAATAATAATTGGGGATATCAGCCCAAGGACAATCATTGGAAGACACCGGAAGAAATCATTGCTATTTACTCGGATGTTGTATGCAACGGTGGAAATCTATTGTTGGACATTGGTCCGATGCAGAGCGGGGTGATTCCAGAGGAGCAAGAAAAGATTTTGCGGACATTGGGGCAATGGAATAAACAGAATGGGGAGGCTGTATTCGGAACGGTTGCAGGGTTTCCATTGGGACACTATTATGGAGGGTCAACGTATAGCAAGGATTCTACTTGTGTTTATTTGTTCTTAAATGGAAATGAAAATGGACCAATACAAATCAAGGGGTTATTGAATAAAATTGTTCAAGCTGAGTTTTTGAATCAAGGTGTAAATGTTGCTTCGAAAGTGGTGGGCAAAATATCGTGGAGTCAAAAGCCTGGATTGGTGTTTTTGAGTTGGAACCAAAAAAGAAAAATACGGAGACAAATGGTGCCCATTATCAAACTTACTTTGGATGGCCCAGTTCGATTGTATAATGGTAAAGGGGGATTGTAAAAGATGACAACAGAGGAATATGTGAATCTTCAGCTTTCAGCTATTCCAGAGAATCTGGTTCAGTTGGAAAAGGAAACATGGCAAAAGCTGATCAATCCGCGCATGTGCAGTGGGGCTTATCAAGGACGTTTGCTTTCTGCCATTTCAAAAATGATTCAACCGCGCAGCATTCTGGAGTTGGGAACCTTCACAGGATATAGCGCTTTGTGCCTATTAGAAGGATTGACTGCGGATGGCGAAATGATCAGTTTTGAAGTGAATCATGAATTGGAATGGATGCATCAGAAATATCTAACAGACCCGAGATTGCGGATTCAATATGGAAATGCAGTGGAGATGCTACCAGAAGTTGAGTTGAGTGGTGTTGATTTGGTATTTGTTGATGCGGATAAGCGCAATTACATGAATTATCTTTTGGTGCTTGAAAAAGGTCTCAAGGTTGGAGCATGGGTTCTTTTGGATAACGTTTTGTGGAGTGGTAAAGTGCTTGAAAAAGCTGAAGATGGAGACATGGATACCCAAATATTACAAACTTTGAATACCTATTTGGCACAATCAAACCATTGGGAAACCATCATTCTTCCTATTCGTGATGGATTAACAATTGCACGTCGAAAGTAATTGCCCAAATTCCCTTTTGGGGGCTGATTTGCTTTATTTTTGCGATATGTCAGTTAAACAGAGAACATTGGCCAGTGCCATAGAACTTCAAGGTGTGGGCTTGCATACTGGTGCCCAGGTGAATTTGAAATTATGTCCTGCTCCAGAAAACCATGGTTACCAGTTTCAACGAATGGACATCGATGGTCAGCCCATCATTCCCGCAGACTGTGACTTGGTGACTACAACCCAAAGAGGAACAACGCTTGAACTCAATGGAGCCAAGATCCATACATCAGAACATGTTTTAGCGGCGATATATGGATGTGAGGTAGACAATGTATTGATACAAGTGGATGGTCCGGAAATGCCCATTATGGATGGTAGCTCAAAACCATTTGTCGAGGCCATTGAGGCAGTGGGATATACTGAGCAAAATGCGGATAGATTGTACTTTGAATTAAAAGACAATCTAACCTATGAAGATGTTGAAAAGGGAATAGAGATGTTGGCTGTTCCGACCAAAGGTGGTGAATTCAGAGTAACCGTAATGGTGGATTATAACAGTCCAATTTTGGGAACGCAGCACGCGCATATGTACAAACTGGAAGATTTCAAGAATGAAATTTCCAAATGCAGAACTTTCGTGTTTTTGAGAGAATTGGAAATATTGGCAGAACATGGTTTAATCAAAGGCGGAAGTTTAGATAACGCCATTGTGATGGTCGATAAACCCTATTCAGATGATGATATCAAAGCCATTTTTAAAAAGTTGGGTAGAGAGCAGCAAGATATCAAAGTTGAGGGAATAGGGGTGCTGAATACCATCAAGTTGCAGTATGAGAATGAGCCTGCTCGTCACAAACTGCTCGATATTGTTGGTGACTTGGCGTTAACTGGAAGATTTATCCGAGGTCATATCTTGGCTGCACGACCAGGTCACTATGGAAATGTGGAGTTTGCCAAATTGATCAAACTGTTGATTAAAAAGGAAAAAACGGAGGGGCCACAATTTGATCTTACCAAACCTGCCTTGTATGATATCAACGACATTACCAAAATGCTACCTCATCGCTATCCATTTTTACTGGTAGATAAAATTTTGGAGATGGATAACGAGTCGATTGTAGGGGTGAAGAACGTGACCATGAATGAGCAGTTTTTTCAAGGCCACTTTCCCAATAACCCGGTAATGCCAGGTGTTCTTCAAATTGAAGCCATGGCACAGGTGGGTGGTATTTTTGCATTGAGTCAAGTGGAAGATCCTGAAAATTACAGTACCTATTTCATGAAAATAGATGAGGTGAAATTCAAACAGAAAGTTATTCCAGGAGATACCGTAGTGTTCAAACTGGCTTTGAAGTCTCCCATTAGAAGAGGACTTGTGAATATGGCAGGTACAGCCTACGTGAATGGAAAAGTAGTGTCTGAAGCCACCATGTTGGCGCAAGTGGTCAAAGATAAAGTCGCACAAGAAATAAAAGCAGTATGATCCATCCCTACAGTGTAGTCAGCGAAAAAGCTCAGATTGGTCAAAACGTAACCATTAGTGCTTTTTCTACAATCGAAGACGATGTTGTCATTGGGGACAACACATGGATAGGCCCCAATGTCACCATTATGAATGGCGCTAGAATTGGATCGCACTGCAGGATTTTTCCTGGAGCCGTTATCTCAGCTATTCCTCAGGATCTTAAATTTGAAGGAGAGCCTTCAACTGCCGAGGTAGGTGATTATTCAACAATAAGGGAATGTGTGACCATTAACCGAGGTACCAAAGATAGAATGACGACCAAAGTAGGAAAGCATTGTCTTCTTATGGCCTACGTTCATATTGCTCATGATGCCTTTGTGGGCGACCATTGTATCATCGCCAATTCAGGAAACATCGCGGGGCACGTAACCATAGAAGATTGGGTAATCATTGAAGGGGTAGTTGCTGTTCAGCAATTTGTTCGAATTGGACAACATTCCTTTATTGCAGGGGGCTCGTTGGTCAGGAAGAATGTTCCTCCTTATATTAAGGTAGCAAGAGAGCCGTTGAACTTCATTGGTGTAAATGCTATTGGTTTAAGAAGGAGAGGTTATGATGATACCTCAGTGCAACACATTGAAGACATCTACAGGGCATTATTTGTTCAGTCACCCACTGTAGGAAAGGGAGTGGAAGTGGTTTCCAACATGGAGCCCACCGCTTTTACTGCTGAAATTTTATCATTCATCAGCAGCTCTGAAAAGGGAATTGTTAAAGGTTTGAATGGTTGAGGAAATTAATCTCATCAATGTCGGCAAACGATTCAACGGACGGTGGCTTTTCCGCAACGTTCAGAATCATTGGACAAAAGGCGATAGGGTAGCCGTGATTGGCGCCAATGGTTCCGGCAAGAGTTCCTTAACGAGCATACTCGCTGGTTATTTAACTCCAACAGAAGGGTCTGTTGTGTTAAAAAACAATGATCAGATTTTACCCGCCGATGAACAATGGAAGTATATTTCCTGGACATCACCAGCGTTGCTCCTGCCTGAACAATTGAGTTACATGGAATTGTTTTCACAGGTTCAGAAATTAAGAGGATTTCATTCCGATTGGTCCATGGAAAGAATGGAGTCATTGATAGGATTGGAAAAACACAGAAATCAACCACTCAAGTCATTCTCATCGGGCATGCGTCAAAGGGTGAAATTGGTGCTTTCATTTGCCATGAGTGCAGATGTTTTAATTCTGGATGAACCAACAGCACATTTGGACAGTAAAGGAGTTGATTGGTTTGCTCAATTGGTTCAGCAGTCCAATCATGCTATTGTTGTTGTGGCGTCCAACAGTAACAGTGAAGAAATCTTTTTTTGCAATAAAGTACTGGATGTTACAGCTTGTGTCCCGGTTTGAGAAGATCATTGACGGTTTTAACGGGATGAAAGGTCTGAGAAGGAACTTCCACAAACACACTGTTCCATCCGGACATTGATCCATTCCATAGACCGGGCAATTCTAGCGCTTTGACAATTTGGCCATCTTGAAATTTATCGCTGATAAACGAGGTGGAATGATCGATGAATTTTTCTAGGTTGTACTTATTACCATTATGGTCTTTGATACAACATACAATATCTACAGGATTGAAATGAGTAGAGCTGCCGATATGCATTGCTTGTTGAGGATCGGAAACATCAATTTGATTTTTCTCTACAATTTGCTTACTGATATGGCCATTTTGGTGCAAAACCCAAAAAGGACCGCCTCCTGGCTCTCCTTCGTTTCTGACCATTCCACAAACCCGAATGGGTTTATTCAAGGCTGTATATACTTGTCCAATCGTGGGTTCTTCTAAACTACGGTATCCGTATTGCTGATAAAGGAATTCAATCGCGTTCGAGAGAGATTCTTTCTCGTCTATTTCTAAAGAACGAAGCAATTGATGTGTTTTGTTCTTTAATTCTATCAGTAGTCCACCAAGTACTTTTTTATAGAATGTAATTTGGGGAGTCCATTTTTCTTGCGCTATGTTGTCAATATTTTTGATGAAAATGATATCAGTCGATATCTCTTGTAAATTATTGATAAGCGCCCCATGACCAGCAGGTCTGAAGAAGATCTCGTTATTTTTATTCCTTGCAAAATTATGTTCTCCTTTCAGTGCAGGAGTGTCTGTTTTCGGATTCTGAAAACTGAATTCTATATCCACAGAACTGTTTTGGGAAACAATACTTTGCTTGGCTTGATCAAAAAGTTCGGAAATTTCTGGTGAAATGGTGAAATGAAAATGATGTCTTCCATTTTCATTTTGCAAGTAGGTTAGACCTTCTCTAACCTGTTCTTCAAATGCCGTTCTATTCCCATTCTCATTTTGATGAAAAGGGATCAAAGCTTTGGGCAGTTGCGTAAATTGAATTTCCTCTGTGATGGTGGTTAAAATCTCAGACCATTGGTCAGCATCCACCATTTGCTCGAGATCTTTTTTATTCTCTTTGAAAATTTGCTTGAGATTTTGATAAAAAGGGAAATCTTTGAATCGTATAATAAATTCTTCAGCGAGTGTATCGGTATCAAATGATTGGATAGCGTTCAAATGTTTGAACATTCTTGTGGCTGCTCCAGATGCCGGAATGAAAAGCGTTTTTTTTAGTGATTTCGAATCATTGTAAAGGTCAATATAGCGATTGCAATCAATAGGGTTGAGCAATTCTATACCGTCGCCCAAGATGCAAGGTTTTTCGATTTTAGTTGGAGAAATGGAATGTAATATCTGTTGCAACTGCTGCACAAAATTCGCTGGATTCAAATCCCGCTGTCTTAATTTGATGTTGTCGTCCTCACTCAAATGCATAGACCTCAAATGTACAATAAAACCGCCGGGAAGAACTAGGTTCATTCACCGGCGGCCTCCACCATTTCAATCTCACAAAGTACTTTTGTATACGTCTTAACCCTAATACAAGGATTGAACGTGAGGAGGCCGAAAAAGGTTACAAAAAAATTATTTTTTTGCAAAATTCCATGAATCTCGCAATGCATCCGCTGTGGATCGTTTGGTTTGCCATCCAAACGTTTCAAAAGCCTTGGTTGGGTTGGCCCATATTTGTTCTACATCACCAGGTCGTCTTTCACTCCATTCATATGGAATTTGAACTTGGTTTACTGTTTCAAAACTTTGGATGATGTTTAACACTGAATCTCCCTTTCCTTGCCCTAGATTAAAAGCTTCACATCTTCCATTTTGTTGAAACAACCATTGCAACGCAGCAACGTGGGCTTCAGCCAAATCCATTACATGAATGTAATCTCTTAAGCATGTGCCATCAGGGGTATTGTAATCGTTTCCGAAAATTTTAAGCAATCTTTCTCCTTTGGCAGCTTGGTTAACAAGGGGCAAAAGGTTATTGGGTATTCCCAAAGGCAACTCTCCGATGCATGCGCTGGGGTGTGCTCCAATGGGATTGAAGTAACGCAAAAGAACAGCATTGAAATGATCATCTCGGGAACAATGATCTTGTATAAATTTCTCACCCAATTGCTTGGTTTCACCATACGGTGAGGCCGCTTGTTTGAAGGGGGTGTCTTCCGTTACAGGGTTGTTATCTGGTTCTCCATAAACAGTAGCACTGCTGGAGAATACCAAATTGTTTACACCATTTTTGTGCATGCAATTTGCAATAACTTGAAGTGAACCCATATTGTTGTCCAAATATTTTTGCGGTTCAAGCACGGATTCTGCTACGGACTTGAAAGCTGCAAAATGGATAACACCCTGAATGGTATATTGATTGAACAAATCAATCATTTGTTCTTTATTACAACAATCAAGTTGATGAAAATCAACTTTGCTTTGAATGATCTCCTCAATTCCATGGACCAATTCTAATCGCGTATTGCTGAGATTATCGACAATGATAGGATTGAAACCAGCTTCGTGTAGGGCAACAGCGGTGTGAGAACCAATAAATCCAGCTCCTCCTGTGATAAGAATGTTTTTTTTAGCATTCATATTGCCCAGTGATTTGAGATGATCAGCCAATTAATGATGGTGCCAAGTGTAAATCCAGCATATACTTGAGCGTGAGTATGCGCCTCTAGTTTCACACGACTATATCCTGTGAGGGCCGCCATGAAAATGGTGAAAATTGCAATCATGGTTACATCAGCCATATGGACCGATTTCAATGCCAATAAGCTTCCAAAAACGCCACCTTGTCCTAACATGTGTACACTGATTTTCCAATATTGATTAATCATCAATGAAACGACCAATGAAACTATTACCGCCAGTACAAACGAGAAAACTTCTTTGGGAAGAATAGGACCTTGCCAGCGGAGGAGTGAATAGGAAATGCAGTAATATAGAATAACCAACAAATAAGGGCCCAGTCGTTCTTTGCGTTCTCTCAGCTCAATCCCGCTGACCATCCCATACTTGATCATGAAGAGAATACTAACGGCAGGAGCAATAATGTTGATGATGAGAAGGGCCAGAACAAAAGCATCAGCATTGGTTGGCGCAATGAAATAGGGATCCATCCAACGCACAATAACGTAAATGAGCAAAGGCATCCAAAGTGGATGGAAAAGAATAGATAAAAATTGGGCAATGCGGTATATTAAAGTCATAGTTCTTTTCTTAATCTTGCTACCGGTATGCCCAGTTGCTCACGGTATTTGGCGACAGTTCTTCTAGCAATATTGTATCCTTTTTGATTAAGAAGTTCCATCAGTTTCTCATCTGGCAGAGGTTTTCGTTTGGGTTCCTGTTCAATGGCGTCTTTCAATATTTGCTTGATTTCTCTCGAACTGGCTTCCTCCCCGTCGTCAGTACTTAGGCCTTCTGAAAAGAAATATTTTAATAAATAAGTCCCAAATGGCGTTTGTATGTATTTGCTGTTGGCCATTCTGCTGATCGTTGAAATATCCATGTTCACACGGTCTGCAATGTCTTTTAAAATCATGGGACGTAATTTTGATTCATCTCCTTCCATGAAAAAGGCACGTTGATGTTCAATGATGGCCTCCATGCAAATGAGGAGCGTTTGATTGCGCTGAACGATGGCGTCGATAAACCACTTGGCGGCATCAATTTTTTGTTTAACGAACAGAACTGCTTCTTTTTGACTTTTGTCTTTTTTACCAACTTTTGAGTAATGGCTGAGCATATCTCTGTATTGAGGGCTGATTCTCAATTCAGGTGCGTTTTTACCGTGTAAGGTAAGCTTCAGTTCGTCATTGTCATTGGTGAGTAAAAAGTCTGGAGTGATGTGTGGCACCTCTTTGTTGCTCTCTGAACCCGCATTTCCGGGCTTTGGATTAAGATGTAAGATTAAATCGATGGCAGGCTTAATTTCATCGAGCGTTTGGTTTAATCTCGTCGCTATTTTTTCGAAGTGCTTTTTGGTAAATTCTTCAAAATATTTCACGACAATTAATAGAGCGGTGGCATTATGCGCATCTTTTTTATCAGACCTTTTTAATTGGATGGATAGACATTCTTGAAGATTACGCGCGCCAATTCCTGGAGGATCAAGAGATTGTATTTGGAGGAGTGCATGTTCTAATTGCTTAATGTCAGTGGTGATGTTTTGAGCAAAAAGCAAGTCATTGCCGATGGATGCCAAATCACGTCGCAAGTAACCATCATCATCTAAATTACCGATGAGGTAGTCAGCAATCATCATTTCCTCATCATTCAATTCCAGAAAATGCAGTTGTTGATACAGTAAATCTTGAAACGAGCTTCCTTGACCTATGGGTGTTTGGCGTTCTTCAATATCTTTTCCTTGGTTGTTTACTTGGGTTTTGTAATCCGGTGTATCGTCATCAAAGTAATCTTCCAGATTGATGTCTATGTCTTCATTGTCATTTTCTGGAGTATCATCTTGGTTGATGTCTTCTTGATCATCCTGCTCCGGCATTTCATCACCTTCTTCTAACGCGGGATTATCTTGTAACTCCTCTTTGATACGTTGCTCCAAATCCATCGTTGAAACCTGCAACAATTTCATCAATTGAATTTGTTGGGGAGAAAGTTTTTGTTGAAGTTTGAGTTGTAAATTTTGCTTTAACATGACCTTTCAAATGTAGGGATAAAAAAAAACCGCATGAGCGGTTTTTTAATAATTAGCGGTTTCTTTTATTAATCTTTTATCCAATGGTCATTCACTTTTTTCATGCGAATAATGGCCATTGCACCTTGCTGAAAATTGCCAGGTACCTCTGTGTTGCCAATAACTTCTTGACCAGTGGCTTCTTTAATAGAGTAAGATAGTTTCACCAATCTTCTTTGGCTGTCAAATTCAGGATTATAAATGAAGTTCAAACCCTGTGCTTTGAGGTCTTCATGAATTTGCCACAAACCGCCACGATCTGTTTGACCATTAATGGTGATTTGAATGGGATTAGCACTTTGCGCAAATGCATTGATAGTGAACAAGGCAATGACGAGGGTAAAAATATTTTTCACTTCTTGGTTTTTTTGTTTCACACAATATTAGGTGTTTTTTGAAGGAATTGCAATTATTTTTGCTAAAAAAATACTATGGCAAAAGTGAATAAAGAATGGGAGAGCAAAGTGATGGATGATTTGTTTTCAAAAGATGATGATAAAGTGAGAAAGGCCATTGTTGCTTTGCAAGAAAATCCTCAGTCTCATTTTATTTTGCCATTGATTTCTGTTTTTATACATGCTCAAAATGGAGAGTTGAAAGAGGAGCTTCGTGAGATTCTCAACACGCTGAAAGTTCCAGGATTTGAAGAGGAATTCATGAAAGCTTTGCGTAATTCAGAGTGGAAAGCCCACTACGGGCAGATCATGGCATTTATGTGGAATTGTGGAGGAAATCCTAAGGATTATGTAAAGGAATTGATTCAAATTGGAATCGCCGGTGGAATGGAAACGGTATTGGAATGCTATTCAGTGATGGAGGTAATGGATGGACCTTTATCCGAGGAGCAATTGATAGAGTCTCAAACTTATTTGCATGAACAATTTAAGCAAATGCCAGAAGGACATCCTAAGCAGATTGTTGCAATGATATCTAACCTTTTGGCCGAGAAGGAAATTGAAGATTAACGCATAATGGTGATATTGCCATGTATGGTTTTGGCATCTTTATTTTTTCCTTTAACTTTTAATCGGTAAGAATAAACTCCATTTGGAGCATAGTATGTTCCTGATTGATTCACATCACCTATCCATGGTTGAAGAGGATCATTGCTCTGATGAACAATGTCACCCCATCGGTTGAAAATGGTTAGTTCATAAATTTCAACATTCTCGATCACCAATCCAAAGGCATCGTTGATGCCATCACCGTTAGGGGTAAATCCAGAGGGGATATAAAAGTAAGTAGGTGCAGTAACCGTAAAGTCCTGTTCATCAGTACAACCTGTTTCATTGATTACATTCAATTGTACAGTGTAGGCATCTAATCCGTCAAATTCATGAATCAACGCAGTGTCCTCAGAGGTGAAACCATCCCCCAAATCCCATGTGTAAGAGCATCCCTCACATGGCATGCTGATGAATTCATATATATTTTCCTCCAACATAGTAGCTTCAAAATTCGCCGAAACAGGATCCATGTGAATTTGAATGGTGTCATAAGCAACAGAACCGCATACATCCTCTGCTTGCACAATTTGAGTCAAGTCGCCTAAAATATTGTACACACCTGCTGAGGCACCCATCACATTCAATTGGGGCCATTCAATAACGTATCCACCACCACCACCAGTTACTTCTGCTGTGAAAGTGGCGTTTCCATACAGACAAACCGAGGTGTCAGGAATATTGGTGATATCCAAAGGTGCATCTGGAATAAAAAATATCATTTCATCCGTCCAGGTTTGTCCACACAAATCAATGCCGTCTACTGTTACAACTGTAGTGTCATTAAATGTAAGTGTCTCGCTTATGGCTGCAGCTCCAGATTGGTTGTTGCTAAACATCAGCGTTCCATCAGCATACCATTGGTAATTGATATTGGGAGTTCCTGATGTAACTGCAGGTGAGACAGTGTGTGGATCTTGGCAATTGCCTACGAAATCATTTCCAACGGAGAAATTTAATCGAGGAAATTCCACTTGAATGACGTCTGTAATGGATTGATTACAGCCATCGGCTACTGTTAATGAAACACTTCCCTCTCCCAAAGCAGCGCCGTCATACACCAAAGTGCTGTTGGTGCCAATTTCACCGGATTCATCCTGCCATGAATAGGTGTAGTTGGCATCTCCCCCTGTTAGGTCATAAGGCAGAGGCGTTTGGTTGTTACATGCCAAATAGAGAGTGTCAAAATCTATGGGGTGGACAATCGCTAGAGAGTCAAATGCTAAATCTAAGGGAGGTAGGTCATTGATGATGATGTCTTGGCCCTGTGAGTTAAATAATCCGGAGCATCCCGCAACCGGGGTGAGAATTTGCAACTGAATGGTTTCTAAACCTTCAACCATGTTGTCATTGATCGCACTGATGATGATGTCCATAGAAGGATTGGTTGGGGTCAAGTTGATGGCATTGGGCAATGGAACAAGATTGCCATTGGCATCTAATCCTGCATAATCATAATTGTTGGGATTGGTTCCGTCATAAGCAATGGGAGTGCCTCCCCAAACAATATCAGCATTTGCCGTTGGCGTCACGGTAGGATCGTATTCTACGTGTAAAACAGGTTGACCACATTCTTCGAAAATCATGTTATTGGTTACGGATGAACCGTTGATGTTCAAATCAACAGTGACATCAGGAATGCTCAACAAAGAATTTTCCTTTAAAATTACAAAAGTATCGAAACCGGAATCGCCACAATCCGCAACTGCCAAAACAATGTGGTAAGTAAGACATGGAATTACATCCAACGACGCAGTGAGGACATCAGTGAAACCTCTTGCATTGATGGGATGAGTCGCAGGATTGTTATTGACGTAGTATTGGCTATTGATGGCCGGTGCGTCATTGTTGATGGTAGATATGGTAATGGGCAACGGAGGATCATAGCCTGGTACGCTGGCAATATTTAAATTATCATAATCGGGAAGGGTAGGGTCAGCGTTAGGGCCAGTAACAAAGAAACCAAAAATATCATTGAATTGCGTGTATTCATACCCCGTGTATTCGTTGGATCCAAAGATGTATTCAAAAGACATTAAAGGACCAGAAGGAATAAAATCGAATTCTAGAATAACCATATCATTAATGGATACGTTGGCCGGCATGAAAGTAGGACCGGTATACAATCCCAAAGCCAATAATTGATCATCTACATCTTGCGCTTGGGTGGCCAATAATCCACTAATTGTTCCTTCTGCTCCTGATGGTGTGCAGGGGGTGGAATAACACACTTGAGTAGCAGGGCTAAATGTTCCTGGCCATACTGGGCTCGATACTCCGCCAAGTGTCCAAGGTCCGTTAACGCCACCAGTAATATTATTTAATCCGTCACCAGAACCCGACGATAATACAATTCCACTCTCAAAGGGCAATCCAGCTTGCGCTCCACCTGCTGACAAATAACCTATTTGCTCTGGTTTGCCAGAATAAGAAATATAATCGGAAGTAATACCACTGCTGATTAATATGTTGTTGACATAATTGTTGAGTGAAGCGGGTGTAATATTGTTGGAAGTAGAAATGGACATAACCTGTGAAAAGGCGAAATGTCCAAAAACAACAAAAGAGAAAATTAGCAAATAGTGCTTCATAGGTTGGGTTCTTCAATTCCAATGACGTGGTAGTCATCGGATAGGTTGCACAAACTTAAGAAATTTCAAATGAATATTCAACCTAGATTGATAAACCTCATTGAAAGTCTACCAACAATTTGGATAATTTTTGACGGGCATGGAAAATTCTACTTTTCACAGTTCCCATAGGAATACCCATTTCTTCAGCAATTTCATCGTAGTGAAATCCGTCTACGAACATTTGAAAAGGCTTGCGGTAGTCGTCATTCAAAGTATTGACAGCCTTGAGTATTTCTTGGTGATTGAGAGTTGAAGAAATGGTGTCCTCCTTGAGCTTACTACCATTTATCATGACATTGTGTGCAGATTCCTCTAATAGGTTTTGCTGCAATTTTTTGCGCTTGTATCCATTGATGAAAATGTTGCGCATGATGGTGAACAACCAACCTTTGAAGTTGGTTCCCTCTTGGAAGTAGTCTTTATAGCGCAGGGCTTTGTATAAAGTATCTTGAATCAAATCCTCCGCATCATCCCAATTTTTGGTGTAGTTGAAAGCAAAACCGCGAAGTTGAGTGCTGTTGGCTGCGACCAAATGATTGAATTCTAACGTGCTCATTGTTTAATGTTTTGTTTTAAATGTTGAACAAATGTAATATCAATTTTCAATTTTGTTTAATTAAAATGTTAAAATATTAAACAAAAATCAATTTATACTGATTTCAGGGGCTTGTGCTAGGTAAAAATGTATTTTTGAACATGCGCCAAAAAATATTGGTTTTGGTCTTGGGATTTTTTTCTTGTGTTCTGTTGGCGCAGGATGCTGATGTGGCGTCCAAGAAAAGACAATGGCAGCAGCAAAAGCGCGACACTTCAGGTTTGCGGTTGGCATTGGAAATTGCCAAGGCTTACAAGTTGAACCAGCCAGATTC
>CAYQUT010000023.1:0-51487 GCA_964420985.1 uncultured Chryseobacterium sp. | reverse complement strand
CATGATAACGGTAATCATTGCAACCAACAGAAAAGACAGCGCCAGTGGGCGAGTGGGTAGAGAGATTGAACAGCGCGCAGCAGCGTTGGGAAAGGATGTTCAGGTGTGGGACTTTAATGACTTGCCCGTGGATATTGCCTTTGGCGAAACCTATGGCAACCGTTCTGAAGCTTTTCAGCAAGCCATTGATCAATTCATCGTGCCCATCCAACAACTGGTTTTTGTTGTTCCAGAATACAACGGTTCTTTTCCCGGTATCCTGAAATTGGTTATTGATGCCATTCCTCAAAAAGTATGGCAAGACAAGATGGCTTATATCGTGGGCGTTTCTTCTGGTGCTGCAGGAAACCTCCGTGGTCAAGAACATCTCACAGGTATTTTCCACTACGTCAAAATGCATACGCATTACTTCAAACCCAAATTGAGTGGGATTCAAGAGGCATGGGATGCGAATGGAAATTTACAGGGTCGCTTCAAAGACCAAATTAATCAACTTGTCGGATTGCTCTAAAAGACAATTACCCTTTGACGATGTAAGCCGGAATAAAGTTGAACGGTGGTTTTTGTATGGATACATTTTTATCCTTGAAAAACTCATCCACCGCAACGGTTTCCCCATAGCGTGAGCTGTAATCGTCCAACATCACAATACCACCTTGGACGACTTTGTCCCATAATCTTTCTAGGATTTCCATCGTGGGCTCGTACACATCTACATCAATGTGCAACAAGGCTATTTTTTGCGCTGGGTTGTTCTCCACATATTTGGGCAAAGTTTCAAGGATGTCGCCTTGAACCAACTCGTAATTCTGAAAACCTTTGTTCTTCAATAAGGCATGCAGGCGATCTTCATGTATGCCCCAACCTCCATCGGTTTCAAAGTTCTTCACGAATTTTTTGTCCTCTTCAAACTTAACATTGTCTGGAAACTTCCCAAACATATCAAAGCCAATCACCTTGCGGGTAAAGTCGTTTTCCAATAAATAGCGGAAGGTCATCAACCGAACCAAAGAAGCTCCTTTGAAAACACCAAATTCCACAACATCTCCTGGAAGGTGAAGGATTTGTTTATAGATCTCCAATTGATTGAGCAACTTGCCCAAGCGGCCGTTCTCACAACTCAAATAAAATCCATTCTCATACTCCCATTTGCGCGCTAGGTCAATGTCAAAGTGCTCCATCGTTGTTGTTTTTCAGTGGTTTCGGTTTCGTTCAAAGATAATAGATTCCTTTTAATCGCAACTGCCGGTGTAATCGTAGCAGCCTTTCCAAGATCCCGTTTCTTGTTGCAGGATATCTGTGAGTCCCCCGCCAAATGGACCACCCATCATGCGGGTACTGTTTTGATTGATCTTGAAATTGGCATCATTGGCATCACAAAAGTGCGGCGCTTGCTGATTGATGATGTTGTCCCAATGGGCAAGGTCAGAAGTGGCACCATCGTAATCAATCAAACAATACCTAAAGAGATAATCTTGCAACTCAGGATATTCCAAATCCACCACCAACTCGTTAAAATCGCTCAGGTCGGCACTGTTGCCATAGATGATGCAATTGGTGAAAACGGTGTTGTAGATAGGTCGAACTTGTATAACTTGGTTGATGTCCTTGTAATAATTGTTGAGGGCCACTGTGGGGGCTGTGCGGGTGCTTCCACTCCAATAGTTGGCAAAGGTGCAATTGTCCATTTCATATTTTCCGCCAATCGAAAAATACGCGCAACCTTCAGCGCAATTGGTGACCAATAAATTTCGTCCTTTGATGTGTGCTCCTTGTCCCCATAACCCCACACCAGCCATGTTGTCTATTTTGGTGTTGGTGATGGTTAATGCAAAATTGTTGGTCCCTGTGGTATCTACTTGAATGCCGGTATTGCCATTTTTTAGAATGGCGTAGTCAATGGTTGATCCTGTACTTTGATAAATCCAAATGCCACCTCGCGACAGGGTATAGATGTCGGGTCCTTGGTTGCCAGTGATTTGAAAATCGATTTCAGTTCCCCATTGTCCGGGTAGGTCGGTATAATCCGCATCCAATCGGTCTCCCTGAAATACTACCTCATTGCCCAGCTCACCTTGCACATGCAACTCTCCTTCATTGATCAAGATTCCCGCACCTTTGTGCAGATAAACCTGTGTGCCAGGATTGATGGTGAGTTGGCATCCAGGCTCTACTTCTAAAACGCCATATACCACATGGGGTAAATCATTGTTCCAAATTTCGTTGCAGGAGAGGGTAGTCAAGGCATCTGGACCACCGTGAAAATGAGCGTTCTGTCCAAATGCCGCAAGGTAAATGCTCTCATTCTTTCCGTTGTATTCTATGTCAACGTAGTCTTCAACGATAAAAGGGAAGAAATCGTCATTGGGGTCCACGGTGACTTCAGCAAAGAGGAAGAGACTATCACCAGGCAAGATTTCAAGATCGCCAAATGAAGTTCCATTGTCTCCGTCAGCGGCTATTCTAAAATGGGAAGCGGAACCACCCCGTAAAGCAATATTGTCAATTTTGACAACCCCGTCATTAGGATTGTAGATCTTGAAAGTTTTGGTGACACTGCCAATGGTGGTGAAGACAGTATCAAAAAAAACCGTATCGGTGCTGAATGTCAATTGACCAGCGGTATCAAATGCAATATTTTTTTTACAAGATGAACTCGATACCCAAAGGGCAATGGGAATGACGAAAAATAAGAGTCCAAGAATTTTTTTATTCACGATGCGAATTACGCATATTTACTTGAAATATTGCCTATTCAAACTTGAAAAAAGCAATGTATTGATAAGGAATAATTTTGACGTTGTAGTAATAGAAGTGGATGATGTCCTCAAAATTGTATCCCAACTGTGCCTGTCGGATGGCACCTTCTTGACATAGGCCAACGCCGTGGCCAAATCCTTGCCCTACGAGCACCATCTCATCCCCCTCCTGATAGGCAGAGAAATAGGTAGATTTCAATTTCAAATCTTTTCGCATGTCAATCAAAGGAACACGCGTTTCACCTTCACGGTAGTACACTTCTTTTTCACCTGGGAAGTAGGCGTAGTTGGCGCTGTCTGCCGATGATAATCTTTTTTTTGCTAGATAATTTTTCCAGTCGTTGATGGGGATTCTTTTTTCCCAATTGCTGTTGGGCATTTTGATGCAAAAGGTGTCGACTATTTCACGGCAATAGGGCAATGCGCGTGTCCAAACATATTCAGAGCTGTTGGTTCTTCCTCCACAATTGGAGTGAAAGGCAGAGGTAATGAGATTGGCATTTTCGTCAACAATGACCAAGCTCTTGGTTTGCTCGGCCGCATTGGTCATGATGTGCTCATGTTTGGGAAGACCGTTAAAAGCTTGGCAGTGCGTTTGATCGCACAAGTTGTATCCGTCGTCGATGTGTTTATAGAATTGACTGAGCAAATAGGTTCTGCTGATGACCGCTTGGGATTTGTAGTATTCTAGTTCGTGATTGGGGCCACCTTCCGCTTCAACCACGCCTGATATATAGGTGTCCAAAGGCATGACATTTACGATCTCCAATTTGTTGTTGACTACACGGAATTCCAATTGCTCTCCATATTTCAGTTTTCTTGATTTAGAAGAGAACTGAATTTGAAAGACGGTTTCAATATTGGCAGCTTGTAAAGAGATTTTCTTACCGTTGAAATGAATCGTGTCGGCATGGGCAGAAACCATTCCTGAATTGTTCCTAAAACTGACCTTGGTCCCTTGTGTGAGAATAATGGACGATGCTTCTGATTGGAGCATTGCGCTTCCTTGATCAATGAGAAATTCTATTTCTTGTAACTCCTTGTTGGCAAATAAACCAATGCGTACTTTTTCTTGTCCAACCATCTGAAAGGAAAAGAGAAAGTACATACAGACGGTGGTCCAATTGCAGCTGTTATTCATCACAACGAAAATAACGAGGGCATCTAGTCGGACATTGTGAAAGCCATGCAATTACTAACAAGTTTTTTTTAAGATCCCTTCTTTTTTACAAGGGATAACTTGGAGGGCAGGCAACCGCTATGGGATTGTATCGTCATACCATTGGTTTGCCGGATAAAACCGGTTTCATATTTTCCTTGCAGGTTTTTATCAAAGGTCACTTTTTCATTGGGGTGGCCTTTGGTTTTTTTGGCGCTTTTCTTTTTCGGTAAGCATAGTAAGCACCCACAGTTTCTATGGCCATAAGCATGGCTTGATTGATGGGCATGTGCTGGTTTAATTGAAGATCAATGCTGGCAATGCGAGACGAGAAGTGGGTCATGACTGGCATGATCTTTTCGTTGTCTACGATATAATCCAATGCAGGTTTTTGCTCCTCTTTTAGAATCTTACAAGTTACCATTTCCTTTTCTCCTTCTTTGTTGACTCTTGCGGAGTAACCAAAAAGTCTGCAAATAAGTCCTCTGTTGGGATAGTTGTTGCAAAGTCCTCCAAATGAGGTTACGCTTGGTCGGTATACAAAGCAAAGCGTTGATTCTTGTTTTTTAATCTCCTCGTATTTGTCCCAGAGCACACCTTCATCCAGCCAATCTAGTGCCATGGGCAAAAACTCCACTGGTGTACATTCAATATCTGCTTTCTTGCAGCACTGACCACATCCAGATGGGCAATGGAGCCCAGATGCTTGCTGTAAAGCGTCAATTTGTTTATCTAGTTGAGCATACACTTTTTTAACGGCGTTGACTTTTTGTACAATGGTTTTCATGCAATTCACAATTTGCTGTTTGCAAATGTTGAAACAAAAGAGAAAAGAGAGGTAAACAAAATTCATTTTTGTTTCGACAAAAAGAATAGATATGAAAATTCTCTTCATCACATTTCATCTTCTCGCGATAAGCTTATTGAGCTTATTCAGTTTGGATTTGGATGAGCCAACGGTGAAGCAGGAGATTCCTCTCGCCTTTACCAAGAGTGGTACTAGTGTTGTAAAGGTGAAAATTGACAAGTCAGACTTAGAGGGTTTTGCCAAGTTGGAAATCAATATTCCTCGTGGATACATTGTAAGAGCAATGGAAACCAAGGGAGCATCCTTTACGTTTTCAGAACAAAAAATCAGATTTGTTTGGATGAATTTGCCTCAAGTGGATCAGTTCCAGATTACTTATCAGTTGGTTAAAAACGGAAGTGAAGGTGATTTGAATGAGATTTCAGGCGTGTTTTCCTACATCGACAAAAGCAAAAGAAAGGACATCCCCGTGTCCAGTAATCTGGAAGAAGGTAGTGCACAGAATGAAATGCTGGTCACCCAAGATGAAATGGTTGCTTATGCCTATAAAACGACATTGAACGCCAATAATGACATGCCAACTTGTGAGCGATTCATCAGTAAGGTGGGCGATGATTTCCTAGTAGAGTTGCTGGTGAAGTTAAATGGTTTGAAAGGTTTTTTAAAGTTGCAAGAATGGGCCAGTGATGGTTGTACCATTTCAAAGATGCAGAATGGTGGTGCTACCGTTACGGTGGATGGGGGTAATATCAAATATGTTTGGTTTGAAGTCCCAGGTGCGGATGTTATTGCGATAAAGTACAAATTGTCTTGCAAGACACTTCCTGAGGCGGGTCTGACCATTGATGGTAAGTTGAGTTTTGTTGTAGACAATCAACCCCGCGAGATACCCATTGTTGCAGGCACAAGAATGGCCCCCAAAACGGCAGAACTCGCTGTTGAAAAAACAGAAAAGGCGGAGAACGACGGCTTACAAGTCAATAATGAGGCTGTGACTGAAGTTGTGAAAGAGAACAATCCAGCCGTGACCAAAGTGGCAGTTCCAAAGGAAAGTGTCAAAGAGAATGTCGTAAAGAAAAAGGAATCAATCTTAAATGCCAATTCAGGAAAGGGAGTAATTTACAGGGTGCAAATTTTGGCCAACCACCGCAGTGTCGGAAAATCGGAATGGAAAAACAAATTTGGTTTTGATGAGACTTGTCAAGTAGAAAATCACGAAGGTTGGATGAAATGGACCCATGGTCAATTCAAAGTTTATTCAGAGGCCCGAGACAAGCGGGTGAGCTTGACATCCCAATGTCCAAACTTGCCTGGACCCTTTGTAACAGCCTATCAAGATGGAAATAGAATTACAGTGCAAGAGGCATTGATGATTACCCAACAGAAATGGGTACAGTAAAAGATTGAACGTATACTTATTGAAAAGCAACGGCTTTCTCTAAGTACTTTGGTTAATAATAGAATTTGTTTAGGTAATGATGTCTGAAAACCCTCCCTAGTGGAGGGTTTCCGTTTTATGAGAGGGCATGACATATCATTTTAAATCATTTGTTACTTACCTCCGATTGGAAAGAGGTTTGTCTCCCAAGAGTGTGGAGTCATACTCTTATGACCTTACTAAGTGGTTAGAATATCTTCAGGAAAGAGATATCGATTTTGTACTGGCCACTGAGGAACATGTCAGGGAATTTTTGGCATATTGTGTCAATCAAGGCATTGCTAGCACATCACAAAATAGACTCTTGTCTGGACTGCGCGCTTTTTATGATTTTATGGTGATGGAAAATGGCTTGGCTAAAAACCCCATGCTGAACATCGATAGCCCCAAGTTAGGAAAGTACCTGCCGGATGTCTTGAATCAACAAGAGGTGTTTCAGATATTGGATCATGTCGATTTGTCGGGCACTTCAGGGCATCGGGATCGAGCCATGTTAGAAGTTTTATACAGTTGCGGATTGAGGGTGGAGGAGTTGTTAACCTTGAAGTTATCCAATTGTTTCTTCTCTGAGGGTTATGTGAAAATATTGGGTAAGGGGAATAAGGAACGGTTGGTGCCCATAGGAGGTACAGCCATTAAGTGGGTTGGTTATTATATAGAAAAAGAACGAAATCATCAAATGATCCTTGAACTTTGCAAGGATTTTGTTTTTTTAAATAAACGAGGCTCTCGATTGAGCAGAATGACCGTGTTGAATTTAGTGAAAAGGGAAGCCCTTAAAAATGGTATTCAGAAATCTATTTCCCCCCACACGTTTAGGCATTCTTTTGCCTCCCATCTTGTTGAAGCGGGGGCTGATCTTAGGTCGGTTCAAGAAATGTTGGGGCACGCTTCCATCACAACTACTGAAATCTACACCCATTTAGATCGCAATAGGTTAAGAGAGGAGGTTAATCTTTATCATCCCAGGTATCAACAAAAAAAGGGGCAATGAGCCCCTTGTTTGTTGCGATCAGCAAAATTATTTTTTAAACTTGGCGAAACGGCTGTTGTATTTGTCAATACGACCAGCAGTATCTACCAATGTTACTTTACCTGTAAAGAAGGGATGCGAAGTGTGAGAAATCTCCAATTTTACAACTGGGTATTCATTACCATCTTCCCATTGAATGGTTTCTTTGGTGTTGATGGTTGATTTGCCTAAAAACGCATATTCGTTTGACATATCTTTAAAAACAACCAAGCGGTAGTTTTCTGGGTGTATTCCGTCTTTCATTTTCTTAAAAATTGGGATGCAAATATAGGTAAATTCTTTTTAGTTACAAAGAATATTGAAATCCAACACCTAAAACTTCTTTGAATTGCAGTCCAGGGCCTCTGATTTCAGCTGTTGGTACTCCATTTTTATCAAATCCTGCTGGTTGTTTGATGAGGACAATATCATCATCATAGATCATCTGCATGGTGATTGAAAATCCTAGGTATTTGTTGATTTTGCATCCCAAAACACTTTCAAAGTTGAAGTCAATGTTTTGAGGATTGTTGAGATAGCTTGAAAACAATTCCAACTTGGTGTCCAATCGATATTGGTCTTTCCAAGATTTGGACAAGCCCAAACGAATATAGGCTCCATATTCCATTCTTAAATTTTCACCCGGTTTTATTATTGTACCATTGGCATCTAGAACGGCCGGTTTAACCCCAAATTGACCAAGATCGGCCAATCTTTGATTTTTCACAATGGTTCCTTTCGCGGTGAAAGGAGAGATGAAGCAAGTAATGATTCTCTGCTGTAGATAATCCATTCCTAAAGCTGCGGTGAAATAAGCAGGGGATAGCCAATCGGATATTTTGCCTCTTTGTAAATCTGGAATGCCTCTGCTTCCCGCAACATATCCACCTGCAAATTGTGTCTTGAAATTGATCATGGCAGTGTAACTCCAATTGTATTTGGCTCGCCATCCATATTTGGTGGTGAAATCCAGTTTGTCGTCTGTTTTTACTGATGGTTGATTGAGCTCTATCACAGATCGTCCGTAGGCAGCATTGATGATATTGTCCCAGCTGTGTCGATTGTCCCGATAAAAGAAACTGTAATTAAGCAGTCCGGTAAGATTAAATGCACTATTTCCTCCAGAGGCCCAATTGGACAAATAAGTCTGAGTACTGTTCAAAGAAACAGCGCCTCGATGTTCCCAGCCCTGATCCACCACTTGAAAAGGACTTTTGATCAGCTTCTCCCCTTCAGGCCCCAAAATGATTTGCCCATTTGTTTTATATGACAAAATAAAAAAGAGGAAAAAAAATAATATCGGACGCATTAGCTTCAAATTCGATGCAAAATAAATGATGTTGTAAGTGATTTGGTTTTATTTTGTAAAAAAAAAGTCAAGTGGCATATCCTGAGAAAATTATTCTAGCATGGGCGGAAGCTATCGATGGGAATAAGGAAATCCGCGATTGGTTAATGTCCAATGGATATCCTGAATTGGGACTGTTTGTCTTTGCGCTTTATCATAAACGGGAAGCCAGGCAATGGCTCATTGATAATAAGTTTCCCCATTTAATGGCCATGATTGAATGTGCTGAAGGACGCGATCAAGCTTGTCATTGGTTGGTCAAGTTTGATTATGCTCTTTTAGAAAAGGTGGCTCGAATTGCGGATAACGATGAGGCAGCCGCTCAATGGATGTTAGACAGAGATGAGAAAAGCTTGTTGCGTCTCGCCTTGCGCATGCGATCTGTTAAAAATGAAATTCAATCCAAGCATGATGATATGCATTTTATTTCCCCCGAGTAAGTTGAAAGCACTAAATTTGTTCCATGTCTAGAAAAAGGGTATTGTTGGACGAAGGTCTTTTAGGAGTAGTCATCAAGCGGCTCTGTCTTCAGCTCTCCGAGAATTACTACCCATTTGAAAATACCGTCCTCATTGGGTTGCAGCCCCGTGGAATTAGTCTGCTTACTGCAATCATGGAGGAATTAAAACAAATCCACCCCAGCCTTTCCATCATGCATGGATGCGTAGATCCCACATTTTACAGAGATGACTTCAGAAGGGGGGATAAGCAATTGGTGGCGCACTCCACTAAAATCCCAGTTCATTTGGACGGAAAAAAAGTGGTGTTGATTGATGATGTGCTTTATACCGGACGTACTATAAGGGCGGGAATTGAGGCTTTGCTTGAATATGGTAGACCGGATAAAATTGATTTATTGGTTTTGATCAATAGGAAATTCTCAAGAGAATTGCCCATTGAACCATTGATGATAGGAAAAAGTGTTGATCATTATGATGGTCAGAAAGTGAGGGTGGTGTGGAAGTCTGAAAAGGAAAAGGAATCTCAAGTATTGTTACAACAGGAAAATAATGGGTGAAAAATTACTTTCTACGAAACATTTGTTAGGCATAAAAGATTTATCAGCCAATGACATTCAATTGATCTTTGAACATGCCGATGAATTCAAAGAAGTACTTCAACGACCCATCAAACGTGTTCCCAGTTTAAGAGACGTTACTGTGGCCAATTTATTTTTTGAAAACTCAACTAGAACCCGCTTGAGTTTTGAATTGGCGCAAAAAAGACTGAGTGCGGATGTGGTTAATTTTTCTGCGGCAACATCCAGTGTTAAAAAAGGAGAGACTCTAGTAGACACTGTTAATAATATCCTGGCCATGAAGGTGGACATGGTGGTCATGCGTCACGCATCGCCTGGAGCTGCCATTTTCTTAAGTCAACACATTGATGTTCCCATCATTAATGCAGGTGATGGTACACATGAGCATCCCACTCAAGCCCTTTTGGATGCCTATTCTATTCGAGAAAAGTTGGGTGGTTTAAAGAATAAAAAAGTTCTCATCGTTGGCGATATTACCCATTCTCGCGTTGCGCTCTCAAACATTGATTGTCTTAAAAAAATGGGAGCTAAGGTGATGGTTTGCGGCCCTAACACGATGATTCCAAAACACATTGAATCCTTGGGTGTTGAAGTAGAATACAATTTTGACAAAGCGCTTGCTTGGTGTGATGTGGCCAATATGTTGCGCATTCAATTAGAACGCCAGGACAGCGATGTTCGATTATTCCCCTCCTTGCGAGAATACCATCTTCAATATGGATTGACAGCGGAACGACTTGAAAAGTTGGGCAAAGAAATCATTGTCATGCATCCTGGCCCCATCAACAGGGGAGTGGAAATTTCTTCAGAGGTAGCAGATGGAGATTACAGCATTATTTTAGACCAGGTAGAGAACGGTGTAGCGGTTAGAATGGCCGTTATTTATCTTTTGTCACAGGGTATTCAACGTCATTAGGATTTTTAAAAATTCTAGTTATATTTGTGAAAACACCAACAAATGAAATTCGCTGTTGAACCAAAAGACAAACTGGTCATTATATCTACCAATGTCGAAAAACTAGATGCCCTTCAAGCTCCTGAGCTCAAGAGTGAGATTGTTCTTCAAAACAAGGCAGGCGTTCGCAATATCGTTTTGGATTTATCTTCCACTCGATACATTGACTCCAGCGGGTTGTCTGCTATTTTGGTGGCCAACAGGTTGTGCAGAGATGCCAATGGTTCATGCGTGATTACCGGGCTTCAGGACTCCGTGAAAAAATTGATTACGCTTTCACAGTTGGAGTCCGTTTTGAAAATTACCCCAACAGTGAATGAGGCGGTTGATTTGGTATACATTGAAGAAGTAGAAAGAGAATTATAAAACACGTCTTTAAAAAAATTACAATGAAAAAACTTTACACTTTTATCACTTTGGTGGCATTGACGTTAGGTGCCAATGCACAGTGCGATCCTTTGGCTTACGATTTTGGAGGTGCGCTTTATGGAGTTTTTCCTGATACTGCTGTAGGTTTGGCAGATGGTGTTATCAATCAGCCCTACAACCAGGTGATTTATTTCATGATTCCAGATGATGCCGGTTTGATAGACCCAACCTATGCGGGTTATACCATCTCCACGGTTTCACTTCAAAGCATTACCTATGACAATGGATTGCCAATATCCAATTTAGGTTTGGCCATAGCTTGCAACCCTGCCAATTGTACCTTTCCTGCGGGTCAACAAAAATGTGCTACCCTATCTGGAACCCCAACCCAAACAGGTGTTTTTAATATTGAAATCAATGTCGTGGCAACAGCATTGGTATTTGGCTTTCCTGTTCCTGTTGAGTATTCTTTCGCCGGCTATACGCTGACCATAACGGATGGCACAGCAGTGATTGAAAATGCCAACATGAAATTTGAGTTGAGCAACGCCAAGCCCAATCCTGCCAATAATGGTTTTAATTTGAATTTTGAATCACCCGTTTCTGAGCTCGTGAAAGTAGAAGTGCACAATCTTTTGGGAGGAAAGGTTTATGACAAATCTTTTGCTTCTAAAAGAGGTTTCAATACGCTTTGGATGGATACCCAAGATTGGGAAGAAGGTGTGTATTTGTACAGCGTGCAAAATAGTTCAAGTCGCTCAACCAAGAGAATCGTAGTTCAGCACTAATTGAATTTTGATATTACAATATTGGGCTGTGGAGCAGCGACGCCAACCCAGCGTCTCCGCCCCACAGCCCAAGTTGTTTCTGTACGTGACCATTATTTTTTACTGGATTGTGGTGAGGGTACCCAGGTTCAGCTGAGACAAAATGGTATCAAAATGCAGCGCATCGAGGTCATTTTTATTTCCCACCTGCATGGCGATCATATTTACGGTTTAATAGGGTTGCTGAGCACGTTTTCTTTGTTGGGCAGGACTGCTGATTTAACCATTGTAGGACCCTCCGAATTGAAAGAATGGCTTGATTTAACCTTCAAAATTTCAGATACGTTTTTATCTTTTCCCATTCATTATATCCATACTCAAAAGACGAGCGAATGGATTTGGGAGAACGATTTTTTAAAAGTGAAAAGTATTCCAGTTAGGCATCGCGTAGCTTGTAATGCTTTTTTGTTTCAAGAAAAGCCATTGGAGCGCAAAATCATTAAATCATACATTTCTACTCACCGATTAACCTTGGATGAACTGTTGATGCTTAAGAAGGATAGAGCGATTGAACGAGAAGATGGACAGCATATTTATCCAGACGACGTTTGTAGTCCGAGACAACTTCCCAGAAAGTATTTTTTCTGTACCGATACCTTACCGCTTCAATTGAATGATGATGATTTGATGGCGGTTGATTTGATGTACCATGAATCCACTTTTTTGGAAGATCACGTTAAGCGTGCCAAGGATACTTATCATAGTACAGCTAAACAAGCAGCAGAGGTGGCCCTTTTTTACCAGGTGAAGCGTCTGATTTTAGGGCATTTCAGTGCGCGATATTCTGACTTAACGGCTTTTGAGGCCGAAGCCGCTAGCATCTTTTCTCAAGTGGAATGCGCAGAAGAAGGGAAGAAATACAGTTTGACGATTACTGAATCAAGGTTGCAATAATCCGTCCTCTCAATGTTTCTCCGATGAATGGTGAATTGATGGATTTTGAGGCCCATTCTTTTTTACTCCATTTTGTATTTTCTGCGGATGAAATCAATGTAAAACGTGCAGGTTGGTTCTCTTCAATTTTCGGAGATGGAAGTCCTAATATTTTTCTCGGCGCAATGGTCATTTTGTGAAGAATAGCCTCAAGGCTCATGTCTCCCTCTAGTGCTGTAAATGCGGATTGAAAGGCAGTAGGTAGGGCGCTGATGCCAAAAGAAGCAAATTCAAATTCTACACTTTTTTCTTCAATGATGATGGGGGTGTGGTCACTGACGATGACATCGATGGTATCGTCTAAGAGACCCTTGATGAGGGCTTCTCTGTCTTTTTGAGATCGGAAGGGTGGGATGACTTTGAGGTTCGTAGGAAACAAAGTTAAATCTTGATCCAAGTAACTCAATTGATGTGCAGAAACACCACAAGTGATATTTAGACCTTTTTTCTTGGCTTTTCTTATGAGGTCAACGCTTTCACTGCAAGACACGTTTGAGAAGTGGATTTTACCGCCGGTGTATCCTAAAATCTCAATATCTCTCTGAATTTGCATGTACTCGGATAAATTGCTCAATCCTTTTGTTCCCATGGATGTCGAGGTTTTTCCTTCATGCATTAAGCCGTCAGGATTGACTTGGTGGTTGATTGGGAAAACCATGAGCAGTGCATCAAAACCATTGACATACTCTAGCGCTTTAATCATCATAGCGGTGGACATGGCTTGTTTGTCATCGGTGAATGCCATAGCCCCGGCTTGTTTCATATCAAACAATTCTGCCAGTTGTTTCCCTTTCATTTGATCGGATATACAACCAGCAGGAAGCAATCGGATTCCTCTACGTCCATTTTGTTTGATGAATGAAATTTGTGCGGCCTGACAGGTAGGAGGGTTGTGCGAGGGGTAAACCAAAAGATCAGTGAATCCCCCTTGCTCAGCTGCGGCGCAAGCTGATTCAAATGTCTCAGCCATCTCATTGCCAGGCTCACCAACTCTGGCTTGCATGTCAAAAAAACCCGGGCTGATGACAAGTCCAGGTTGATCAAAAATGGTTGCGTTTTTTGGAGCGGATAGACCTTTTCCAATCTGATGAATGGTTCCTTTATCGATAATAATGTCTACCAGTTTACCATTCCACTTACTCGTGACGTCGGCAATTTTGACATTTTTGATAAAAACAGATTTTACATTTTCCATATTCCAGTTAAAAGGCTTTCAGTAAATAAGAGCGCTAATGCAGCAATAATGATGTACCACCACAGTTGATTACCCTGATCTAATTTTTTGACATAATTGCCAATGTTCTCAACTTTGTTGTCTATTACATCAACATTGCGCCAAGTATTTTTATCAATCATCTCTTGCAATTCTGTTTCTTTGAAAAAATCAAGCAAGGATTCAGATTTGTTGTAGTTAATGCCAATGGCGTAAAGCGATTGATTGTTCTGAATTGCCTGGTAAATTCCACTTTTGTTGATGTAATGACCAATGGATATCGACACTTGGCGATTATTGCTTTTAACCAACGGTAAGATTTTGTCTTTGCTATCCTCGTTTTGCAAAATGATTTGCTCGTCGTTTCCGAGGGATAAGTTTTGAATAACAAATGGATTATTTTGACCGAGTGTAAAATAGAGTGGTTGTTGATTTCCTGACAGCTCTGCGCACCTTATCATGGCAATGGGAAACAAACTGTGTTGAAAAATATTGCTTTCTGCAGTGTTAAAGTTCCAACCAAAGATTTGTCCCTTTCCTAGTTTTTTTGACCACAGCATAGGTGAGCCATCGGGATAGTTGACCAGGTTTTGTAAGTCACTATTCCATTTTCCATCAAGATGACCATTGGAGGAAGGTAAATCAAACGAGTTGGACTGGCTGAAAACACCCTTGAAAACGGGATTGTCAAAATCAATTTTTGATCCTTTTGTCGAGGTTGAAGAAAAATCAAAGCTTTTCCCAATCTCCATTTGGCTATAAAAATCAATCCATGAATTATTGTGGTTTTGGACGGGGGGGATAACAATGAGCGTTCCTCCTTCTTCAATTCTGGATTTGATGCTGCTCACCCATCCGCTGGATGGATTGGTAATGTTTTCTAGAATAAATACGGGGCTATTGATGATGCTATTCAGATTGGCACTGCTTAAGGATTGCACATTGATGGGATAGTGCTGATCATTTTGATATACCCTTTGAGAGTTGGATGTTTTGTCGATAATGATTCCAATGGGTATCTCCTTTTCAATCCAATAAGTAAAATAAAAGTTGTTGTCAAATACAATGGGTTGATCATTGATGTTGATTCTACAGGATTGAATACCTGAACCATTACTGGTGAATTTGAAAATAACTTCTCTTTGTTCTTGGGGTTGAAAATCTTCAGTCGTTACCCCTTTGATTTGTTTATTAACCGAAAATTCGCAACGTATATTTTGCAAGGAGTTGTTTCCCGCGTTCCTGAGTATAACGTGAAGTACTTCCTCTTGATTGGGGCTGTGGTATGGGATTTCAAAAAAGATGGAGTCAATCAATACATTGTCCGGGGATTCATTTTGAACAGGCACCCACCTTACAAGAGCGTTAAGCTCATTTGGGATTTGAAAATCAGCGAGCTGTTTCTTTTGAAAATCTGAGATGTGGTAAACAGCACTTTGATAACCTGATTTTTTATTGATTAAATCCTGCTGCCTTTCTAGAACTTCTGATAAAGTTCTGGATAGAGGGGAAGGTTGGATATTTTGAATCAAATCCAACGCTTTGTCTTTTGTTACAAAATGTTGTTGAATCCCAGAGAATTCGTTTGAAATGATTTGAAAATTATCATTTTCTCCATGGGCAAAAACGATGTCGAGGGCTTTGTTTTTTGCATTTTCCAAAAGGGATATTCCGTCCATTTGGTTTTCCATGCTGAAGCTATTGTCTATGTAAATGCTGACGTTTTTCTTACCTTCTTGAGTGATAGTAGTATTCCAAGTAGGTTGGGCAAATGCCAATACGATGCAGGCCAAGGCCAGCAGGCGCAATAGCAGAATGATCCAATGTTTGATTTTGGATTGTTGTTGCGTCTCCTCTTTGATTTCTTTTAGAAAAGAAGTGAAGGGGAAGTATACAATCCGCTGCTTTTTAAAATTGAACAAATGCACAGCTATTGGCACCGACAAAGCCAAAAGACCCCATAACATTTCAGGTCGCAAAAATTGCATGCCTCAAAGATAATGAGATAAAAAAAGGAATGATGAAATTTATTGAATCCGACCGTCAGACATCGTCAATTTTCGATCAGCTTGGTTGGCCAAGTTTTCATTGTGGGTAACGATGACAAAAGTTTGATTGTATTCACTTCTCAGGTCAAAAAACAGTTGATGAAGTTCTTCTGCGTGCTTGCTGTCCAAATTACCAGAGGGCTCGTCTGCCAAAATAATGGTGGGGTTATTCATCAAGGCCCTTGCAACGGCCATTCGTTGCTGCTCCCCGCCAGAGAGCGCGTTGGGTTTGTGTTGCCCGCGATCAACAACATTCAATTTGCGCATGATATCTTCCGCTTTTTCTTTGGCATTGTGTGAGGAATCGCCTTTGATGAGTGCGGGAAGCATCACATTTTCCAAGGCCGTGAATTCTGGAAGCAGATTGTGAAATTGAAATACAAAACCAATTTCTCTATTCCGAAACGAATTTAATGCTTGATTTTTGAGTGAAAAAATTGATTGACCATTAAAAATAATTTCGCCTTCATCAGGCTTATCCAATGTGCCGAGAATTTGCAAAAGTGTTGATTTTCCTGCTCCTGAGGAGCCAACAATGGCCATGACTTCGCCTTGTTGAATGGTGAAATCCACTCCCTTTAGCACCTCCAAAGCGCCATAGGATTTTCTGATATTTTTGATCTCAATCACAATTGCAAAGTAAAGGAGTATTTCCCTTACCTTCGCAAGCGTAATTTTATTACCATGAACATTCACGAGTATCAAGGAAAAAGTATTTTGGCCAAGTACGGCGTAGCTGTACAACGCGGATATGTGGCTGCTACGCCCGAAGAGGCAAGAGAAGCAGCCGTTAAATTAAAAGAAGAAACAGGCACAGGTTGGTTTGTTGTGAAAGCTCAAATCCACGCTGGAGGCCGTGGAAAAGGGACCGTTACAGAGACCGGTTCACGAGGAGTTGTTTTGGCCAAGAGCATTGATGAGGTGCCTGATAAAGCAAAAGGAATTTTAGGTGGTCATTTGGTTACCCTACAAACCAAGGCAGAAGGGAAATTGGTGAGCAAGGTTTTTATTGCTGAGGATGTATATGCCCCAGGTGCGAGCGAGCCAAAAGAATTCTATATGTCGGTTCTTTTGGATCGTGGACAAGGTCGAAATGTCATTGTATACTCGCCAGATGGAGGAATGAACATTGAAGAAGTAGCGGAAAATACGCCAGAGCGTATTTTTAAAGAAACCATTGATCCTTTGACGGGTGTGACCGATTTTCAAACCAGAAAAATTGCATTCAATTTGGGTTTGAGTGGGGAAGCGTTCAAACAAATGGGAAAATTTGTCAAGTCTCTATATGCTGCATACGTCGGATGTGATGCTGCCATGTTTGAGATTAACCCAGTTTTAAAGACCTCTGATGATAAAGTCATTGCGGTGGATGCCAAAGTGACCTTTGACGGAAACGGATTGTTCCGTCATCCTGATTACATGGCCATGCGCGATGTAACGGAGGAAGATCCAATTGAAGTTGAGGCTGGTGCAGCAGGTTTGAATTATGTGAAGTTGGATGGCAACGTGGGTTGCATGGTGAATGGCGCAGGTTTGGCCATGGCTACAATGGACATTATTAAATTGAGTGGTGGAGACCCCGCTAATTTCCTTGACGTAGGCGGCACAGCGGATGCCAAGCGAGTGGAGACTGCTTTCCGTATGATTTTAAGAGATTCTGCGGTTAAAGCGATTTTGGTCAATATTTTTGGTGGTATCGTGCGTTGTGATCGTGTGGCTCAAGGAGTTGTTGATGCATACAAGAATATGGGCAACATTGAAGTGCCCATCATTGTTCGCTTACAAGGAACCAATGCTGTTGAGGCCAAACAATTGATTGACAACAGCGGATTGGCAGTGCACAGCGCCATAACCTTGCAAGAGGCTGCTGATAAGGTCAAAGCAGTGTTGGCATAAAATACAAATGAAATATAGTTTTCACAAAGAAAGCGCAATGGAATTAAGACCATTGCGCTTTTTGGTTTTATGGCCCCACAAGGCAGCGATGGAAGAATGTTTGTTGGACGCAGATTTTTTAGCTACCACCCAGCATTTTTCTATCAGAGATGAAAAGGGCGAAGTGTCGGCTTGTTGCTCAGTTATGTCAGAATCAAGGGAAATTGATGGAGAGATTTACAATCTACGTTTGCGGGCTATGGCCGTGCATCCCAATCATCGCAGACAAGGATTGGGCAAACAACTTTTAATTGGTGCGGAGCAGTTTTTTTTGAATCAATCTATTTGGTGTGATGCAAGAGAAGTGGCTGTTCTGTTTTACAAAAGTTGCGGATGGAAAGTGAAATCGGAAGTTTATCAAATTCCTATTATCGGTCCGCATTATTTGATGGTGAAAAACTCCAAAGGCTAAAAACAAAAAAGGCTGATGAAACATCAGCCTTTTGATTCATAGAAAGTGAATCACTTTAAAAAACCATATTCCTTGCTGTACATCAACATCTGCTTTGCAAAGCTGTCCATGTAGGTTACTTTAATGTCTTTGATGTTTCCTTTATCATCCGTTTCAGGTACCAAAACCGGATTCATGAAGCCATTGTAGGGTGGTATATTTAATTTGTCGGAACGCTGCAATACTTCCTTGTGGATGGCTTGGTCAACATGCTTTCCGTAACCATCTGCTAGTTTCTTTGCCGCTGCATAATCTCCTTCTGAAGTAATGCGTTGTACCTCATTGAGTAATTGAGCAACCAACTTTCTAACTTCATCATAATTTTTAATATCAATGAACGTTTTACCATCCTTTTTGATGTAGGCAACACACGGTTCTTTTTCCTTGGCCGCTTGCTCCATTATCCAATTGCAAATCCATGCACGGTTGCGCATGTGTGCTTCTTCAATTTCTTCGCCCAATTTCAATCTTCTCAATTGTACTAAAAGTCCATTTCTGAAATAACCGTCATATTCTGCCATTCCAACTTCCAAGCTCGGCATCAAGCCCCATTCAACCAAAGCGGGATCCATGACATAATAGAGTGCCACCAAATCAGCTCTTCCTTCTTCAATGGTGGAGGCAAATTCTTTCAATGTTTGAGAAGATGGAGCAACGCCTTCTTTGAGTTTCCCACTGGCATGACCAATTACTTCGTGCATGGCGGTGTGCATCTTGCCTGCTGTCTCTCCGAAATTCATGGCCAAAATTATTTCATCTTCATCATGCGCAAACTCCTTGAGTATACCTGAACCTCCTGCTTTGTTATTGGCATCTTCGATGTTCCCTAAGCTCACACTTTTTGAGCCATACATGGTCCTGATCCATTGTGCATTGGGAAGATTCACGCCAATGGGTGTTGAGGGATTGGCATCCCCGGATTCCCCTGCAACATTGACCACCTTATAGGTAATTCCAACTACTTTGTCCTTTTTGAAGGCAGGGTCTGTAGGGCTATTGTCTTCAAACCATTGGGCATGATCCATCATGGTTTTCATGCGGGCACTGGCCTCAAAGTCGTTGATTTCGACAATGGTTTCATAAGATCCTCTATTTCCCAATGGATCGTTGTAAACTTCTACAAAACCATGAATAAAATCAATGTCACCTTCAGTGGCTCTGGCCCATTGGATATTGAAATCATCCCATGCCTTTAGGTCTCCTGTCTTGTAAAATAAAATGAGTTTTCTAAGGGCAACAGCTTGCTTGTCGTTCTCGGCCACTTTTTCGGCCTTTTCCAACCAATAAACAACTTGCTCCAAAGCGCGACCATATTTACCGCCAACTTTATATACCTCTTCTTGAATCTTTCCATCTACCTTGATCAAGTCAGCATTGATACCATAGGAAAGTGGAGTTCTATCCTCCGCTTTGATTTTGCTTTCGTAGTAGGCTAAGGCCTCTGCTGTCGTTATACCGGGTCCGTAGAAGTTGACAGAGGAGTTTTCGACCAATCCTTTGCTGGCATCTTTCTCTACTTTTCTTGCAGCTATTTTGGGATCGAAAATTACCCTTTTCAAGTTGTCATCGCATACAACATTGCTTTCTTTTAAAAGTTGATCAAAATATTGTTGTGAAAATTGTGGTTGATGTTTCAAATTAGAGTAGTGGTGGTGAATGCCATTGCTCATCCACAATTGCTTCAAGTAGGTTTCGAAAGAAAGCCAATCCGAATTTTCTTTGTCCCCACGGTATTGTGTATAGATGGATTCACAAACAGAGCGAATGGCAAGATTGTATTGTCCATTTTGTGCCCACATGATGTCTCTTCCTGCGAGGCCAGCTTGGGTTAAATAATAGACAAGTTTTCTTTGATCAGCAGTGAGCTGGTCGAAGCAAGGAATACGGTACTTTAGAATTCTGATGTCTGCAAAACGATCCGCTTCATAAATAAAGCCCTCATCACTGTCTTGGCACGTTGTACGCGCCTTCTCTTGGCTGAATCCTGACGAAATCGATAAGGATAACAGGGAAAGAAAAATTATTTTTTTCATAAACTTTAGTTGTAGGCGGAAGTTAGAGATGTACTGAAAGCGTTAAACGTGAGTTTTTCAAATAAAACAGTGACTTATCAACATTGATAAAGGTGAAATGATTTATCTTCGCTTCAATGTTAACCTTAACCACTGCGGGAGTAAAAATTGATGTCTTGGCCAAGTACGAGCCGGGGATATCCAGTCCTGTTTTGAATAGTTTTGTTTTTTCCTATCAAATCAATATCACCAATACCAATGATTTTCCCGTTCAATTGACGAGAAGATTTTGGGATATTTTTGATTCATCCGGACATTGCAGAGAAGTAGAGGGGGCAGGTGTAGTTGGAGAGCAACCTTTCATTGGGGCCAACGAAACTTTTGTTTACAGTTCAGCCTGTGACCTAAGAAGTCCACGTGGACGCATGTCCGGTTATTACACGATGCAGCATGGCCTGACCAAGGAGCTATTCATTGTCAGAGTTCCAGATTTCCATTTGGAAGTTCCTTTTGTGATGAATTGATATTTTCGACTCAAAAAAAAATCCGCTCAAAAGCGGATTTTTCATTCGTACTGGTAAAGTATTATCTTGAAGCACGCTCCTCAGCAATCTTAACATTGATGCGGCGACCTTTCAATTCGCTTTGATCCAATGCAGAAATCGCAGAATGAGCAGCGTCATCGCTGTCCATCTCTACAAAACCAAATCCACGTGAACGACCAGTATCACGATCTTTGATGATACGTGCGCTAGTTACATTACCGAAAGCCTGGAAAGCACTTTCTAACTCTTCTCTAGTAAGGCTGAAGGGTAAGCCTGAAACAAAAATGTTCATGTAATAAAAATTAAAAAAATTAAAACCTACTTGTGTAGGGATAAACAAATATAAACGAAATACTTATCGTGTCAAGTTTTTTCTGTGTAAAATGATTTGGTGATCAAGGTTAAGACAGTGCATTTTTGTAGAATGAAAGAATCGAACTTGAATCAATATTGGGAAAAGGGCTATACTTATGTGGCTTTCCGCGCCCTAATGCATGAGCTGCATGGAAAGAAGATGGTGACTGGCCCCAACCAATCAGATGACCTTTTAGCGTATAGTATACTCAATGAACAGCGCATGAATAGGATTGATAAGCATGGTTCTATTCAGGATGTTTCCAAATCTTCTCAATCGCTGCGCATTTTGGTGATTACTGAAGGCTGGTGCGGCGATAGTGCTCAGATTCTTCCGTACATGGAAAAGTGGTCAGCTGCCAAAGGACATCAGTTGCGCATTGTTTTAAGAGATGAGAATTTAGATTTGATGGATCAATACCTGACCAATGGTGCGCGCGCAGTCCCAATGTTTTTATTTCTCAATAATGAAGGAGCCATGGTTACACGTTGGGGGGCCAGGCCTGAAGCATTGCAAAATATGGTGGTGAATTGGAAAAAGGAAGGGTTAACCAAAGAGGTGTTTGTTACCATGATTCACAAGTGGTATGCTGATGACAAAGGAATGACTTGCGTTCAAGAGTGGGAGGAGCTTTCCTTTACCCACTGATGCGCTGTATATTTGTGGCATGTACCCAACACTTTATCACGCATTACTGGATTTACTTGGATTGGACCTGCCATTTCTGAAGTTGGTCAATAGTTTCGGTTTTTTTGTTGCATTGGCTTTCATCATCGCCAGTGTGTTGCTGAAAATAGAAATGAAACGAATGGAGCAGAAAGGAATTTTTCCTGCTCAAAAAGTAAAACAAATTATCGGCGCTGGTCCGCAATGGGGGGAGATTGCCACCAATGCCTTTTTGGGTTTCTTTTTGGGATGGAAAATGGTGTTTCTATTTGTCAACAGTGAAGTGATCTTTGCCCATGGAATGGCGCAAAAGGCCTTGATGTCTGGTGATGGTTATCCGTTGTTGGGAGTTCTGTTGGCCTTGGCTTTGGGAGGCTGGAAACATTGGGAAGATAAAAAAGCTCAGTTGCCTCAACCCAAAGAGCAGATCATCGAAGAACCCGCTCACCTGCTCGTTGGATCCATCACATTTGTTGCGGCTATTGCCGGTATGTCAGGTGCGAAGTTGTTCCATCTTTTAGAAAACCCCAATGAGCTGGTTGTCTTTTTTAGCAACCCCTCCTTGGAGAATTTTACCAGTGGCCTTACCATTTATGGAGGTATTATTGTTGGTTCAATTGTGGTGTTGCTGTATGCTAAAAAGAAAGGTCTTCCTTTGCTGCATTTATCGGATGCCGCCGCTCCGGGGATGATATTGGCCTACGGTATAGGTCGTATGGGCTGTCAGACCAGTGGCGATGGCGATTGGGGTATTGACAATCCTTCAGCGGCACCTGGCTGGATGAAAATTTTTCCTGATTGGCTGTGGTCTTATGA
The DNA here is from genome assembly GCA_964420985.1 of uncultured Chryseobacterium sp. Classification (GTDB taxonomy): domain Bacteria; phylum Bacteroidota; class Bacteroidia; order Flavobacteriales_D; family Sanyastnellaceae; genus CAMCTV01. Next base: position 28,799 of record CAYQUT010000023.1, on the reverse strand, counting down.
TTATCCCAATAATGTATTGGGAATGGGTGTCCCCATGGAGAACGGTTCCATCTTTCCTGGATATGGGACGCATTTGGAAGTTCCGGTTTTTCCGACTCCTCTGTATGAAACGATTTTAGCGACATCCATTTTTTTGATCTTGTGGTCGTTGCGGAAGCGAATCCAAATTCCAGGAGTAATTTTTTCACTTTACCTGGTGTTGAATGGCATTGAGCGATTTTTTATAGAGCAGATACGGGTCAATAATTTTGTAGAATACTTTGGGATGAAATGGACCCAAGCCATGGTTATCGCGTTGATGATGGTTGTAGGCGGTTCTATTGCGATAATTGTATTAAAAAAGTACCATGAGCGCAGTAGGGTCTAAAGTTGCTTTTCACACTTTGGGTTGTAAGCTCAATTTTGCAGAGACCAGTGAGATATCCAAAATTTTGGGCGAGGCGGGTTATGCCAAAGTAGGAGTGGATGAAAATCCGGATGTTTTGGTCATCAATACCTGCAGCGTGACGGATCAAGCAGACCAGAAATGCCGGAACATTGTTCGCCGTGCCATCAAATTGAATCCCGATGTATTTGTTGCCGTGGTAGGTTGCTATGCTCAATTAAAGCCTGATGAAATAGCCCAAATAGAAGGGGTGAGTGTTGTATTGGGAGCCAACGAGAAGTTTAAAATATTGGATCATATTCAGAAGAGATCTGAGCAGCGGGGTCGGGTAGTTGTGGGACATATTAAAGAAGTGAATGAGTTTGTTCCTTCTTTTTCATCTGGCGATAGAACACGTACTTTTCTCAAGGTACAAGATGGATGCAATTACTTTTGCGCATTTTGTACCATTCCATTGGCGAGGGGTCGCTCAAGAAGTGCGAGTATAGCAGAAACCATTGAACAAGCCAAATTAGCGGTTGAAAAAGGCGCCAAGGAGATTGTTCTAACGGGAGTCAATATTGGTGATTTTGGAACGCACAATGGAGAAACTTTTTTTGATTTGATAGTGAAGTTGGATGCGTTAGAGGGAGTTGAGCGTTTTCGTATTTCGAGCATTGAGCCTAATCTACTCACGGAGGAAATCATAGCGTTTGTTGCGCGGTCTAAGAAGTTCATGCCTCATTTCCATATTCCTTTGCAAAGTGGGGATGATGAGATGCTCAGGGCGATGAGAAGAAGATATAGAACCGATTTATATCGTTCAAGAATCGATATCATCAAGCAACTTATTCCTGATGCCTGCATCGGGATTGATGTGATTACAGGGTTCCCTGGTGAGACGGATGAGTTGTTTCAAAATACAATGGAATTTATTCAATCATTACCCGTTTCTTACTTGCATGTTTTTACTTACAGTGAGCGTGCCAATACTACGGCGCTGAGACTGGGAAATGTAGTTCCTGTCGCAAAGCGCCAAGAGAGAACAACCCAATTACGCATGCTTTCAGAAAAGAAGAAAAGAGCTTTCTATCAATCTTTTATTGGTCAATCCAGAACCATATTGTGGGAAGGGGCCAATGAAGATGGTCGCATGAATGGCTATACAGATAATTATATCAGGGTTTCACAACCTTTTCAATCTGAATGGGTCAATCGAGTGGAAGAGGCCATATTGGGAGAGCATAACATTCGACTAGAATACTAAAAGAGATATCCTTGTTTTGGTTGATCGGTAAAGGTTAGATTGGGAGCGGCATCCACTTCTCAACAGCGCTGAAAAAACAATTGCTGTTGCCCTCGCCTGACCAAAAATGAACCCCGTATTTTAATCCGCGTTCACTTTCTGGAGGATAGAAGTTTTGACAGAATTTCATGATCATCACTTCTCGCATTTCAAATTCGCCGCTCTTTCCGGGTAAAAAATGTTTGTTGTTGGGAACAAAAACCAACACGCGCTGGCCATCTTCAGGCAGTTGGTCTTTGACATCTGTCCAATGTTGGTTCATTGCTTAATTGCCTTTGAATTGGGGTTGGCGTTTTTCTAAAAACGCTTGGACCCCTTCTCGGTGATCCTGCGTAGCACCTGCTTCCAATTGACCATTCAACTCGTGTTGGAGTTGCTCATTCAAATTGGACTGCATGCTTTTTTGCAGTGCAAATTTGGTCAAGGCCAATGCTTTTGTTGGCATATTGGACAACTGATGGGCCAGTGATTGAACGATTTCAGTAAAGTTATCATCAGAAACACTTTTGTAGATCATGCCCATTTGCATTGCCTCATCCGCATTGATTTTTTCCCCCAACATCATTTGCGCCAATGCCCGCTGATAACCAATAAGCCTTGGCAAGAAATAAGTTCCGCCACTGTCAGGTATCAATCCAATTTTAGAGAAGGCTTGAATAAACGAAGCACTTTGTTTGGCGATTACAAAATCACAAGCCAATGCAATATTGGCTCCTGCTCCTGCTGCAACGCCATTTACCGCGGCAATTACAGGCTTGGGCATGTTGGTGATGTGCAAAATGGATGGATTGTATCCGTCTTCAATAATTTTTTTCAATCCAGGCCCTTGCGGGTCAATGGCCTCCTGCAAATCCTGGCCCGCGCAAAATGCTTTGCCTTCACCAACGATAATGACACAACGAACATTTTCATCCGCACTTGCTTCTTGCAATGCTGCATTAAAGGCATCCGCCATGGGGCGATTAAAACTATTGAATTTATCGGGCCTATTGAGTGTGATGGTAGCCACACCCGCATGAATTTCGTATTTGATCATTTTTTAGTGTAATAAGATTCTCTTCCTTTGATCATTCGCCACAACAATTGTTGGAGCATGAGTAAAAATGCTGAAAGCATTAAAATACCGGTGAACATGGCTTTGATGAGTTGCGTCCAATTTTGGTCCCCCAGCGCTTTCATCCAAAATGCAGATCCTAGGAGAATAATGGACATGCCCAAAACTGCAATCATAAAATTCCACCATGGCAAATAAGCTTCCTTCCATTCATTGCATCTTGCTGTGACAACCACGGCGGCTATTTCAGCCATGATCATCCCTGGCAAAGTAAGCAGAGCTTTAACGGGATATCCCAGAAAAAAAGTGGCGGAAATGACAATTACCATTTGAAAAAGTAGCAATGAGGCCAAGGCCTTTCTCCATTGCAATGATAAAGAAACCCAGATGATTCCGGCCCATTCAAATGGCAAGATCGGTAGCCCCTCCCAGCGGTTGGGGATGAGATAAAATAGTCCCATCACTAAAGCTCCCACAATGATTTTCCCGATGACATCTCGTTTGGGTGATGTACTGATTTTAATTTCTGTATCCAGCATGAAGCAAATATAGTTTCATTGCTCCTATAATCGGTTAGCGAGGTCTTCTCCAGTAAGCTAGCAGTGTAGTGAAACCCATGATGGTGATGCTGGAGGAGGGCATGAGAATAGCAGCTATCAATGGGTGCATTTGCCCTTGAACCGCAATGGACAGCCCAATGAGATTGTACAATAGGCTGATGCCAAAACTCCATTTGACAATTTTTAATTGGTCCTGGGCATATTGAATCAATTGGGGGATTTTGTGGAGTTGTTTGCTTTCGATGATGATGTCGCAGCTGGGTGAAAATCCAAATGCATCTTCTGTAACTGCTATGCCAACATCAGCAGCAGATAATGCGCCGGCATCATTGAGCCCATCGCCAATCATCACCACTTTGTTTCCTTGTTCCTTGAGTTGTTCGATGTGACTTCGTTTTTGAATGGGACTTAATCCATGAAAGGGATGGCAGCCTTCCGGAAAAATGGAAAGCATTTCATTAGAAAATTTCAATGGATCTCCACTGAGAATGGTCTGCTTGAAATCCTTTTGTAATTCATGAAGTGCTTTTTTCATTCCACCTCTAATGGGATGATGCAAGGCGATGCAACCAATAATTTCTTGATTGAAACCAATGTAGGCGTTGATGTTTTCAATGGGCGCTGTACCCACCCATTCAGCACTTCCAATTTTATAAACGTTTCCATTGAAAGTAGCTGATATCCCCATTCCTGCAATGTCAGTGAACTGTGTAAATGAGAGATTGGCTTCCTGTCTTTTTGTGTTTTGAGACAACGCTTGACTGATGGGGTGCGTGGATTGCTTGGACAACAAATGAATGGCGGCAAGGTGCATGGATTCCGGCTTTTTTACCCAATCCACTTGAACCGATTTGGTGGTGAGTGTACCTGTTTTATCCCAGGCAATGCAATTAACATTGGCAAGCGTATCCAAGACCCTGGCATTTTTGGCATGTACGCCCAATTTACTCAATTGATACAATGCAGAACCTTGGGTAAAGGCAGAGGATAGCAGCAATGCACATGGACAGGCAACAATGAGAATGGTGGTGGCAGCGTGCAGTCCACGATTCCAATCGATGTTGTACCAATAGATAAAAGATAAGATGGAAATGCCAAAAAGAAACAAGGTAAAATGATTGGCCCATTGATCAACCCACGTCCATTGAGTTTTATTTCTTTCAGTTGTCTTATTGTTCCACAAATTGACCAAGTAGCTGTGTTCAACTTTCTGCAAGGCCCTAATTTTTATACTTCCGCCCAATTGTTTTCCACCCGCAAAAAGTTTATCTCCAGCTTTTGTTGCTTGCGGTTGTGATTCACCAGTGACAAAGGCATAATCGATTAATGCATGTTCGCTGAGTAGCTCACTATCGCAAGGAATCATTTCATTGGAATGAATGCAGAGAATGTCATTTTCCTTGATTTCATTCAAAGCAATCCATTCTTCTTTTTCATTTTTCAATCGGAGTGAGCTAATGGGAAAAAAGGATTTGTATGTTCTCTGAAAGTGCAAACGGTGTTGAGTGGCTTCCTGGAGATAGCGTCCAATGAGCATGAAGAAGATGATGCCACTCATGGAGTCCAAGTATCCGGCTCCGGTTTCTGAGAGTATCTCATACAAGGATCGAGAGAATGTGAGCAGAAGGCTCAATACCAAAGGCGCATCAATGGGGATGGTTCCTGCACGAAATCCTTGAATCGTTTTTCGAAAGAAAACACGGCCACCCCAAAAAAGGGCAGGAATGGCAAGAAATAGATTGATCCAACGAAAAAGCGCAGTCATCTCTTTGGCTTCAGACATGTCCAAATGCAAGTATTCAGGAAAGCTAAGCAACATGATATTCGCGAAGCAAAATCCACTGACTGCAATGGCTATCCAATATTCTTTTTGGATTTTTTTCCAAAGTGATGTATCCGCTTTTTCATGATCTAACACGGGTTCATATCCAATGTAGGTAAGCCATTCAATCAGTTGTCGCAAGGAAATGACTTTGGGGTTGTATTGAATGACAATGGATTGTTGACTGAAGTTAACACGGCTTTCCAGTATGCCTGGTTGAAGCAAATGAAGTTTTTCTAATAAATAGACACAGGATGCGCATTGAATAAATGGGCTTCGGAGTTGGATGATATTTTTTTCTGAAGAACGAAATTGAATGTATTGGTCTGCCACTTGAGTATTATCGAGATGGCTGTATTTTTCAATTTGAGGAGTTTTGCTGAGTTTCCTTTCTGAGTTGTCATAAAAGGAGCACATTTGATTTTGCGCCAATAGCATGTACACAGATTGGCAGCCATGGCAGCAGAATGAATGGTTGTCATGAAGAACAACAGGCCCACTGATTTTATCCCCGCAGTGGTAACAATTCATGTGTGTTATTTCTTGCGATCAAATTGTTCACTGAGTTCGCGTCCTTGTTCATTTTGATAAGCCAATGACCATTGATCTGTTACGGTGGTTTCTAGCCATAGATTTCCACTTTTTCGGAAAACTTGAACGGAAAGTCCAAACGAATCCCAAAGCAATTTTTCAACGTCCTGCACGGAGGTGGAATCATGAAACTCAATGTGGTTTTTTTTAATCTGATCTGATACGGATTGCATTTTGGCATTCTCCTCAATCAATTCTTTTTTAGGAGAACCTTGGTGGTGCAGATGTGGTCTTCGAAAAAATTCCCATTTCAAATACGGAAAATATTGGGCAAAATTAGCTTTCAGCTCGTTGAGCGTCGTATCAGGTGTAATATCAATGGTTATGCGCATGGCAACTTTCTCGTTTAAGTTGCGAATATGCATACGCGTGTGAAAAGAAATGATGACAGATGTCAGCCGAAGCTTTGATTCACATCAAATCTCGGATTGTTGTTCATGCTGCATTTGATAAAAGTGATGGTACAGGCCCTTTTTGGCAATGAGTTGCTCATGGTTGCCACTTTCCATTACTTTTCCATTATCCAATACCAAGATGTTGTCACAATGCTGAATGGAAGAAACCCTGTGCGAAATGATTAGACTGGTTTTATTGGTCATCCTCTTCTTAATACCTCTCAAGATTTTTTCTTCTGTGGCGGTATCAACCGCCGAAAGGCAATCATCCAGCAAGAGAATTTGTGGGGCAGTGATAAAGGCTCTCGCGATGGATATACGCTGTTTCTGTCCCCCACTGATGTTGATTCCTCTTTCGCCCAAAATGGTCTCCCATTGATTGGGAAATTGCAAAATATCTTTCATCACACCGGCATCATCAGCAGCCTCTTCCATTTCTTGTTGGGTGGCTGATTCCTTGCCAAATAGGATATTACTTTTAATGGAGTCCGAAAAAAGAAACACCTCTTGAGGTACCCAGCTGATGGCTTTTCTCACCTTGATTAAATCCAAGGAATTTAGGGGTGCACCTTCAAATGTTATTTGGCCACTGGTAGGGTCAAAATTCCGCGTGATCAATTGAAACAGAGTGGATTTTCCGGATCCGGTTTTACCAATGATTCCCAATGATTGTCCTTGTTTCAATTCAAAGGAAACATTTTTCAAAGCTTGTATTCCCGTATCTGGATAGGTGTAAGAAACATTTTCCCAACGGATATTGCCTTTGATGGGTGTGTCTACGGATGGCTGATTTTTGATGATGGGTTCTGCTTTCAGAAATTCATTGATACGGGTTTGGCTGGCTTCTGCTTTTCTGACGAGGCTCGTCACCCATCCAACGCTGGCAAATGGCCAGGTTAATTGATTGACATAAAATACAAACTGAACAATGGTGCCAATGGTGATGGCACCTTTTTCAACTTGCAATGCTCCAATGTAAATGGTCAGGATTGTGCTTAACCCCACCAAGATGCTAATGACAGGCATAAAAAGGGCATCTGATTTCACCAATTTCATTTGAAGCCCCTTGTATTCATCACTTTCTTTTTGAAAATCAACGGCAAGTTTTCTCTCCTTTCTGAAGGACTTGATGACCCGGATTCCACTGAAAGTTTCTTGAACGATGGTGGTTAGTTTACTTTGTTGCCTTTGAACTTTTTCAGTTCTTCTATTGATGATGGTGCTAACATAAAAAATTCCAAACATCATCAAGGGCATTGGTGCCAGGGTATACAGGGTAAGGGTGGCATCAATGTTCCACATGACCCCTGCACAGAGTACAATGAGAATCACTAGATTGATGGTGTACATGACGGCGGGACCTAAATACATACGCACTCTGTTCACATCTTCACTGATGCGGTTCATCAAATCTCCGGTTCTGTTCTGCCGATAAAAGGAAACGTCTAGGGCTTGATATTGTTGGTAGATCTCATTTTTGAGATCATACTCGATGTGTCTGGACATCACAATCAAGCTTTGTCTTTGATAGAAAAGAAAAACACCTTTGATGAGGTAAACTACAATGTATCCCAATGCCAAGAGCAATCCAATATAAAGGCTGTAAGATTGCCAGTTTTTGGTATTTAAAATGAGTTCATCTCCCCATCCAGTTAATTCCTTTATCCATTGCAAGGAGGCAGGGGTTTTTATAACAACGTCATTTTGTAGAATATTTTTTTGTTCCCTAATGATTGTGGCTACAAAGTCTATTCCCTCCCCAATGATTTGTGGTGCATATACATTGAAAACATTGGTGAGCAATATGAAAATAAAGCCAGCCATCATTCTGCCGCGATATTTCCACAAATATTTATTGAGGTAGGCTAAGGCTTTCATTAAAATTCAAAATTCCAGGTGACGCTGGGAAGGATAGGGAATAAGCTCACTTGATAGGCCTTGGTTTGGAAAGTGCCTTGACTGAAGTCTCCTTCAGCTGCGAAATAAATGAAATATGGATTTCTTCTATTGTACAAATTGTAAATACTGAAATTCCAACTGGATACAAAAGCCCTTATTTTTAAATGAGGATTCTCTTTGGCCGCTTGTTGTCGTGCGATACTTTTCTTGGAAACGAGATTCAGAGAGATATCCGCTCTGTGATAAGGTGCCATGCGAAAGCTGTTGCGATCACCATATACATCAATGACATTGCCCTGGTAGAAATATCTTGAGGTGGGCAGGGTAATGGCATTTCCTGTTGCGTATACAAAGACAAACCCAATATCTGCACGCTCATTGATTTTGTAATTCATAACAAAATTAAAGTCATGTCTCCTGTCCCACCTGGAAGGAAATGCTCTTCCTTCATTGATTTCGTCAAATTGACGCATGGTTTTAGCCCAGGTATATCCAATCCATCCTGTAACATTACCAGTATTTCTTTTCAAGAAAAATTCTGCGCCATAACTCCATCCTTTTCCGAACCATAGTAGGTTATCTATGTTGTCATTGACTGTTTGTGAGGGGTCAGCACCTTCTTGATACTCTGAAACATTGAACATGTCTTTGTAATATACTTCAACACTACTTTCCCATTTGTTGTCTTTGAAGTCACGGAAGTAGCCAACGCTGTATTGATCTGAGAATTGCGGTTTTAAACGATCCGTACTCGGCAACCAAACATCAGTAGGTAGTGAGGTAGGGGAGAAGCTATTGAGGTGGATGTATTGAAAATTTCTGTTGTATCCGGCTTTGATACTGGATCCCTCCTTGATCAAATACCTACCGGAAATTCTTGGCTCAAAACCCCAATAATCCGCCACTTTTTCACCATTTCCATAAGTGATGGTTTGAGGAGAACCAGCTCCAATAAGTCCTGCAGTCTCAGGATAAATGTATCGGGTAAAAGAACCGGTATGTAAAAAATAGCTTTGTCTTAGTCCCAAATTGACCTTTATCTTTTCATTGATATCCCACTCATCTTGGAAATACGCTGCAGATTCATGGGAGTTCAATCTGCTGCTGTTGTTCAGATTAAATTGAGTGTCACCGCTGCTGGCGTAGGAGTTGTTGGGAGTGAAAATATGGTAGGTGTAATCCACACCCCATTTGATCTTGTGGTTGGGATTAGGGAAATAGCTAAATTGTATTTTAGACCCATAGTCTCTGATGCCGCTCTTGAGCCCAAAAGTGAATTGCTCTTGGCCTCCTTCAAAGCTAAATGAATAGTCTGTGAAATAGAACATGGTATTCATGAATAGTTTTGGGCTGAATACATGGTTCCAACGCAAGGTGCTGGTTGCATTGCCCCAGGGGATTTTTGTGGAAAATCCAGCCTTGGCGCTGCTGAAACTGAAGACGTCTCTTCCCAAGTAAGCGCTGATGGAAATCCAATCTTTGCTGCTCAACTTGTAATTGAATTTGGCGTTCAAGTCATAGAAGTAATAACCCGTTCCTTGTATATTGGGTCGACTATTGATAAGTGGTTTCAAAAGAAAATCGATGTAGGTTCTTCTGCCTGAAATGATGAAAGAGGAAGTGTCCTTTTTGATAGGACCTTCAGCAGTGAATCTCGAGGCAATGGTTCCTATTCCTCCGGTGCCATGGAAAGTTTTGTAGTTTCCGTCACGGAGTGATATGTCTAGTACGCTGGATAATCTTCCGCCATATCCGGAGGGAACTCCACCTTTGAATAGCTCAATGTTTTTAACGGCATCCGCATTAAACACAGAAAAGAAACCAAACAAGTGAGAGGCATTGTAAACAGTGGCATTGTCCAATAAAATCAGATTTTGGTCAATACCTCCGCCTCTTACATAAAATCCAGTATTCCCCTCTCCTGCACTTTGAACCCCTGGCAGCAGTGCAATGGTTTTGAGAATATCCACTTCGCCAAATACAACAGGGAGTTTTTTGATTTGATCAACTGGGAGCTCGATGCGACCCATATCTGTACTTTCCGTATTGCGGTTGCGATCTGCTTGAATCACCAAATCGCGGCTTTTATATTCTTCTAGATCAAAGTTTAATAACTCGTTTTTTTTCAAGTCAAGTGTTTGAACGATTTCTTGAAAGCCAACGAAGCTTACTTTCAATTGATATTGGCCGGCGGGTGCCGTTATGCTGTAATAACCAAAATTGTTGGATGTGGCTCCATATGGGGTGCCTGCAAGAAAGACTACCGCCCCTATCATGGTTTCACCAGTCCGAGATTCCCGAATCTCACCACTGATGGTGAATTTTTCCTGAGCAAGAAAAGTGTTTGCGCTGAAAAAAAAGACGCAGAGTAAAGAGAAATGATTTAAAAATTTCATTGCGTGCAAAAGTAGTAGGTTATTTTTGCTACCAATGAAAAAACAAGGTTACCCGTTTATTGTTTTACAGATTTTGTGTTTTGTTCTATGCAGTTGGGGATTGGATGCCCAAAACAGATTGGAAGCTACCTTGATCAAAACGCCACCAAAACTGGATGGTATTTTAGAACCGGAAATTTGGGGTGATGCATATAGGGCGGCCAATTTTATTGAGCAGTTGCCTGTACCTGGTGGTCCAGTGCGACAACCCAGCGAAGTTAAGGTTGTATACACCCAAGAAGCGTTGTACATCGGGTTCATGTGTTTTGACAATCATCCCGATAGCATTTTAAAACAACTATCAGGAAGAGATGGGGATGGGAACAGCGATTGGTGTGCCATTACCATCAATTGCTATCAAGATGGAATCAATGGTTTTTCATTTGCCGTTTCTCCATGGGGTGAACAATGGGATGGCAGGGTTACAGCAGGTGAAAAGGAACCAGATGTGAGTTGGAATGCTGTTTGGGATTGTAAGGTAAACATCAGCGATATAGGATGGTGTGCAGAATTTAAAATTCCTTATGCTGCTTTGCGTTTTCCAGAAAAAGAAGTGCAAGAGTGGGACATCAATTTTGCGAGAGAAATCAGAAGGCACCGTGAGATTTCACAGTGGAATCCGGTGAACCCAAATGGACCCGGCGAATTGGCCCAAATGGGGAAGTTAATGGGCATCAAGAACATTAAAACACCCAAGCGGTTTTTCTTGTTCCCTTACCTGAGCAGTTATTACAATTATGCAGAAGGAAGCCCTTCCAGTTTCTCTTACAATGGAGGTATGGACATTAAAATGGGGTTGAGTGACGCATTTACCTTGGACGCTACATTGATTCCTGATTTCGGTCAAACCATCAGCGACCAACTCATCCTGAATTTGACACCATTTGAAATTGAATTCCAAGACAATCGTCCTTTTTTCATGGAGGGGACGGAGTTGTTTAATAAGTCTGGAATTTTTTATTCTAGGCGTATTGGAGGAATGCCCGTTGGTGCTTTTGACATATATGGTCAATTGAATAAAGGTGATGTTGTTGTTTCCAATCCCATGCAGAGTCAGTTGTTCAACAGTACAAAAATTTCAGGACGGACAAAAGGCAATACGGGAATAGGATTAATGAATAGTGTCACGGCACCAAGCTACGCTACAGTCCGCGACTCCATAGGTGTTGAGCGTCAAATAGAGACTCAGCCATTGTCCAACTATAACGTGTTTGTGATGGATCAGAATTTGAAAAATAATTCCTACATCACCTTTACCAATACGAATGTGACAAGGGCGGGTTCAATTTATGATGCCAATGTTTCTGCGTATAATTTTGAACTAAAAGACAAGGCCAATGATTGGTCTATTTTTTCCTGGGGGGCTTCATCTTTGAGAAGAGGTGAAGAGTATTTTTCAACTGCCAAGTTGAATCAAAGGGGATTTTCACATGGTGCTGCCATTTCGCGTTTGAGTGGAAATTTGACTGGGTCAACAGGGTATTACATGGAAAGTGATGGATACAATCCCAATGATTTGGGCTATTTGCAAGCCAACAATTCATGGGGGCAGTACATCAATTTGGCTTATCGCTTATACAAACCCTTTGGGCCATTCAATAGAATGTGGAGTGAGCTCAATGTGGCGCGTGAAAGTTTGTATGCCCCAAGAGCTTTTTCCAGCTTGGAAATAGATTGGGAATTGGGTTTAAATACCAAGAATTTTACCACCTACAATGTTTCTATTCACACGGAACCTGTTCGGGCTTATAATTATTTTGAACCCCGTGTTTGGGGAATGAAGTTTCATGATTTTGCCCATTTCGAAGTGGGCGGTTGGATCTCAACGGACTACAGAAAACAGCTGGCCATGGATGTGGGTGGTCGATTTGGAATTTATGAGAATGAAGGTAGAACCATTCAGAACTTCCGTTTGTCTCCTCGATACAGAATCAATGACCACTGGATGCTCATTTATGTTTACAGTTTGCAACAGCATTTTGGAGATATTGGATTTGCAACGTTTCATGACGCTAAGGACGACACCCCTGTCTTTGGTCGTCGAGATGCCATCTCACATACCAATGTTCTGACAGCTACGTATGCGGTGAATCCATTGATGTCTTTTAATTGCAGGGTAAGACATTATTGGGGTTATTCCCGCTACCATCAGTTTTATGAATTGGATCAATTTGGTGAGTTGACATCCACAGATTATGTGGGTTGGGACGAGGGATCGTCGAGTTCCCGGGCTAACCGCAACTTCAATTCTTTCACAGTGGATTTCTTCTACAAGTGGAATTTTACCCCAGGAAGTGAATTGAATTTTGCTTGGAAATGGAGCCAGATTGATGAGATTTCGGCGATACCCAGTGGTTTGTTAGAGGATTTTAAAACCACGTCACAAATTCCAATTAGCGGGAGTGTGAGCTTTAGATTGGTTTATTTTCTGGATTACAGAATACTTACCAAAAATCGTGGTGAGGCCATCTCAAAATTTATGTAGCAAAGCAACCATTTTGTTGATAAAAGCGTTGTATCTTTAGTAAATGGGTCTTTTTGCTTTTGCATGAAAGAGAAAATGGAGGATATCATCAAAGGTTGTTGTGCAAGAGAGCGCTGGGCACAGGAGCGCTTGTACAAACAATACTCAGGTCTTCTGTTTGCCATTTGCTTGCGATATGCTAAAAATAGAATGGATGCGCAGGATGTATTGCAAGAAGTTTTTGTTAAGATTTATACCCACATTCATAGCTATCATTTTGATGGTAGCTTTGAAGGTTGGTTAAGACGAATTGCTGTAAATACGTCCATAACTTTTTATCGTAAAGCGATTAAGAAGCATTTAGAAAAGGATATTGATGATGGTGTGTTTGAATTGGCCAACGACGATGATGCTTGGAATCAAGAGTTTTCAATGGAAGAGATGAATCAATGCATTCAAAAATTACCGCACGGTTACAAGACTATCTTCAACCTATATGTAATTGAGGGATTTAAGCACAAGGAAATTGCGGAAATGCTGAGCATTGACATCAATACATCTAAATCACAATTGTCAAGAGCAAAGGTGCATATTCAAAATGAGTTACAAAAGATGAATAAAATAATGAGCATATGAGCGAAGGAAAATGGAATCATCCCATGTTTGAGAAAATTAGAAATGCTGAAGTGGAAGCTCCTGAGTTTATCATGGATGCTGCCATTAAAAGAAGCAATAAAAACAGTTTCTTTTATTTTCAATGGCATTCATTGAATATCTGGTATTTGGCCCTTGGCCTGAGCATTGGTCTATCAGTGTTGTTGTTTAACACAAACCAAAATCAAGGTAAAGATCAGCTCTTCAGTAAGGTTCAAAAAGAGCAGCCAAAGCAGAAGGCGGACCTGAATGGAGTGAGCTCAATGGAATCCAAAGTAGTTCCAACAAATGTAGAGCAGACCAATTCAAAAAGGTCCCCCATAGCTGTGAATCAGGGGTTTGAAAAACACACACCCGCAGTTCACCAAGATGGAGGAATGAATACAAATGTCATTTCGGTGAACGCAGTATCGTCTTCAGAACATGATATTGTGGGAGTTTTGGCAGAAACCCAAGCCGATTCTCTGCAGCGCTCATTGGCTCCAAATATTTCTGTCGAAACAGAAAAACAAATTGTAGAACCTCATCTCGAGCTGCCCAAGAAAGGTCGGCCACTTAAAGTTAAAATTGGCGAGAACGCTAAGCCTTAATCAAGTTGAAAGCAATTTTGTTGGTGGCACAGCTTTTCATTTTTTCAAATGAAATGTTCTCTTTTGTCTCAACAAGTGATACGTTGATTTTAGATGGTCAGGTCATTTATTTGGATCAAGATACGGTATCGCAAAATGATAGATCCCAGTTTGACTTTGATGCAGACTACCGAAAAATTCGCAAGAAAGGCATTTGGGGAGTGGAGGTCAATGCCGGGTTATTGAGCGTTTCCAATCAACCCAATGAAGGTATTGTGGGACAGAAAACGCTATTTGAGTTAAGTCCACAATTTAGCAAACGTTCTTGGGGTGGAGGATTCGGAATAATGGGTTACTATCATTTACAGGATCACCTTGCGTTGAGAGCAGGGGTGGAGTATAGTCAAATAAGTTGGAAATCCATTCAAGTGAATAATATCAATGAGTGGAATGATAAAGATATTTTTGAGTCGTCTTTTAATACAACGGGTTTGCAAGCTTTTTATAAGGTGTTGGTGGATACAGCTTGGGGTTTGTATGAATTAGATACCCTTACCATCCAGCCTGAATTTACAAGGCATCAAATACAAATCACATCATATCCTGTAATGGCGGCATTCCATCTCAGCGCTACCAGTAAGCGGTACAAATCCCCCAATGTTCTGATGTTAGAAATGGGTGGAGTGTACAGGAAAATACGCATTGAATCTCCTTCCTTTGTGTCGATAGATGAAATGCACCACTTGTCAATGATTTCAGAAAAGCAGGAGCGTTCTTCTTCTTGGAATATGAGATCTGCCATTACATTGAAACGATTGGTATCAAAGAAAAAGCTGAATGCAGTTTTCTTGGTTTCCCGATTTCAATTGGATTGGCCTCCAAGGATTTTTAATCAAGAAGGTTGGTCATGGAAATTGCCTGGTTCATATTTAACATTTGGAATTTTATGGGAGCGAGGCAAATCATTACATTCGCTTAACAATTAAACCTATTCCTGTGAAAGCAATTTCAATGACATATTGTTTTCTGATCTGCGCGGTGTGTGCTCATTCTCAAACTTTTCAATGTGGATTTGAGAACTATCTGTCATTGCCCAGCGGATTGGGAGAATGGTACAGAATCTCAGGTGTGTCAAATCCATCTTCAGATGGGCAGGCTACTCCGGACTATTTCCATGCCATGGGTGGAGCCGCATGTGATTTACCGGAGACTCCCTATGCAATGTTACAAGCCAAAGAGGGAAAAGCGGTGATGGGAATTGAAGTTGTAGGGCCGGTAGAGAGTTCTCAACGTGAGTATTTGACGCTGGTTTTAGATGCTCCTTTGCAAGTGGGAAAGAATTATGAATTTCAAATTTCATGGTCAAATGGTAAGCTTTCTCCCATTTCCAATTCTGGATTGGCCATCAATGGAATGGGCTTTCTTTTCACAGAACAGTTACCCGTTCAGATGGGAACCTATCCAATCGTAAGTGAACCTCAATTTACATTCTCACGACCCGTTTTTTCAGAGTCTTGGGTGGATGCTAAAATACAATTCAAGGCAGATGTTGCAGCCAAGTACGTGACCATTGGATTGTATGGAAATAATGGAGGAAGGGCTTTGAAAACGGCTGTTCGTTCTGGACAAAAGGTGGCCTACTATTTTTTTGATGATGCACGATTAAATCCATTGTCTGATTCCCTGGATTTATCAGATCCAAAAATTTATGATGGCATGATTAACCCAATTGAAGCAGTAGGAAAAGACGAAGTTTTTGTGCCCAATTCTTTCTCTCCAAATGACGATGGGTTGAATGATATTTTTTTAGCCAACCCTTATGAGATTGACGGTTGGAATTTATCGGTATTCAACAGATGGGGCAGCCCTGTATTTCAGTCTAAGACAGCACTGGAAGGTTGGGATGGGAAGTTCAATGGCAAATATGTTGAAATGGGTTCCTATTACTGGACATTGATTTATAAAAATGAAAGCGGACGAAGGTCAGAGCGTCAGGGCTTTGTAAACGTGTTGAGATAGTGCGTACTTTTGTCGGGTGAATATTTGGCATAAAATCCCCTTACAAAATGTCTTGCCTTCAGCCTCTGCCGTTGAAATAGCACTAGAGTATTGGGCGCGGCTGAAAGACGAAAGAGAATTCCCCCTAGGAAAAAGATCGGTTCTGTCAAAAGCCATTCAAAACCAGTACAAGGGTATAGAAATCCAAAACGAGGTAGCAAAGAATATCCGGCTCCTTGAAAGTGACCGGGCTTTCACCATAACAACGGGTCAACAGATTGTAACAGCGCTGGGCCCATGGATGGTGTTGTATAAAATAGCAACGGCCATTCATTTGGCAAAGAAGCTATCCAATCAATTTCCTGAAGACCACTTTGTTCCAATCTTCTGGATGGCCACGGAGGATCATGATTGGCCAGAAATAGCAGAAATAAAAAAGGGAGACTTGCACGTGAAGTGGGAAAATCCGTCCGGAGGGGCGGTGGGCCGGTTGTCTTCCAAGGTAATGTTTGAGGCTTTGCGACAATGGAATTTGGATCATCCAGAATTTTTATTGGATGAAGAGGTTCTACAGGCATACGAACTCAATGGAACATTATCGAACGCGACGCGTTATTTGGTGAACCACATTTTTGGACACCATGGGCTTGTTGTTGTAGATGGGGATGATTCAGCCTTGAAGGCAATGGCAGCCCCATTAATAAATGCAGAGCTATCAGAGCAAAAGCTTTTTCATTTGGCTCAAAAATACAATTGCCAAAATGGAGAAATTGAAATCAAACCCTACAATCTTTTTCAGTTATTTCCAGGACAGCGGACTCGGGTAAATACAATTGAGGAAGCACAGGAAATTTTATCCCTTTCGGACCCGACCCAGTGCAGTCCCAACGTTGCATTGCGTATTTTTTACCAAGAAACCATACTGCCCAATTTGGCCTATATCGGGGGACCTTCAGAGCAGAGGTATTGGAATCAAGTAGCTCCATTCTTTAAGGAGTTAAATATCCCAGCACCTTTGTTTGTGTTGCGTGAAAGGGGAGTGGTGATGCCCGAAAAATGGTGTAGAAAATGGGACGCGCTGCATTGGGATAGGAGTTTCATCATGAATGCTGAGGTCTGTTTAACTGACGCTTTGAAAAGTAAGTACGGAAGTGAGGAGGTGCTGATTGATTTGAAAGAAGCGATAGAGAAAGCCTATTCATCTCATTATGCAGCAGTGGAGTCAGAAGACCCTACATTGCTCAATACGGCAAAGGGAGATTGTGTAAAGGCCATTCAAATGGTGGAGCAATTGGAAAAAAAAATTCAGCGATCTCGAAAGAGGAAAGAGGAAGAAATGGTTCAATTTGCAGGACGTTGGTCTCAACATATACTTCCAAAAAAACATCTGGCAGAGAGATGGGATTATTGGATTTTTGACTGGCAAAAAAATAAGCACATCGTAGATGTGCTTATTGAGAATGTTAATGCAGAAGACCCTTTTTTCAAGGTCTGGACCATTTAATGAGCGTTGTTTTCTATGCCAAATTGAAATCCCAGACGCTTTCCAGTGGCTCCGCTTATTCCGTGATTCATATTTTGAATATCATCGACGGTCAACTGTTGAATCGCCTCATAGGGGGGGATGAACAAATCAAAGTTTAGGGTGTAAAGAATACTACTTTCCACTATGCTTTTTAATGCAGCTTCGTCCAAAGTGGCGTTGATCATGTCTTGGAAAAGAAAACCCAGTTGGCGTTTGCCTTGAACCATAAAGTGCTTTTCACGATTGATAAAAATACGACCAATTAAATATCCCAAATCTTGCTCTCTATTGTATTTGAAAGAGTCGGAAAGAAAATTGTAAATATTGATGACACCAACATAACTATTGGCTTCATTATTTTGAAAGTAGCCACTTTTCCAAAGACTATGGGATTTATCAAATTGGAAAACGTTGGTATGCATTTGGAAAACCAAGATGTCTCCAGCAACTTTGATTTCGGCCTGGAGATCTCCTTTGTTTTTGTAATAAAATTCAACACGTGAATCTTGATTTCCAAATTTGGATTTGATTTCTTCAATACTATCTTGAAGCGTTTTTTTCAATTCTTTGAAAGTCTCAGTGGTCAAGTGATACACATCTTGTTTCAAAATGCTTTTCTCTTGAATGAGTTGAAGTATGGTTTCTTGCGTGTTCATGATAATGCTTTAATAGGCGATAGCAAAAAGTACGCGACCCGTGCTGGGTTGTCCTGTTACCATGCACTTTCCATTCTCTGCCTTTTGATCCAGGGGTATGCAGCGTATGGTTGCTTTGGTTTCGGTTTTGATTTTTTCCTCCGTTTCTGGAGTGCCATCCCAATGAGCAGCGATGAAACCACCTTTTTCATCCAATACTTTCTTAAACTCGTCGTATGAGTTGACCTCAGTAATGTTGTTGTTACGAAAAGTGCGGCATTCCTCTAACATAGTGGATTGAATGTTTTCAAGCAATTCATGGATGTGATCAGCGGCTCCAACAATTGGTATCGCCATTTTCTCTCCATTGTCTCGTCTGGCTACTTCGATGGTGCCATTCTCTAAATCTCTTTGTCCAACCGCTATCCTCACTGGAACTCCTTTCAATTCGTATTCAGCAAATTTCCATCCACTGCGTTTGGTATCATCGTCGTCAAACTTGACCGTGTACCCTTTGGCCTTCAAGGCATCTATAGTGGGTTTCATCTGATCATAGATACCGGCGATTTGCTCCACACCCTTGTAAATGGGGACAACGACGACGTGAATCGGTGCCAATTTTGGGGGCAATCGTAATCCTTTGTCATCACTGTGTGTCATGATTAATGCACCCATCAATCGGGTTGATACGCCCCATGATGTGGCCCAAACATAATCCTGCACTCCCTCTTTGTTGACGAACTTTACATCAAATGCTTTGGCAAAATTTTGCCCTAAAAAGTGAGACGTTCCTGCTTGAAGGGCTTTACCATCTTGCATCAACGCCTCGATGCACATGGTGTCATTGGCTCCTGCAAAGCGCTCATTGGCCGTTTTACGACCTTTGATAACCGGCATGGCCATCCAGTTTTCTGCAAAGTCTGCATAGACATCCAACATTTTTTCTGTTTCCTCAATGGCTTCTTGAGCGGTTGAGTGCGCCGTGTGACCTTCTTGCCAGAGGAACTCAGCAGTCCTTAAAAATAAACGGGTACGCATTTCCCAACGCACCACATTGGCCCATTGGTTGATGAGTATCGGCAAATCACGGTAGCTCTGAATCCATCCTCTGTAGGTATTCCAAATGATGGTTTCACTCGTAGGACGTATGATCAATTCTTCATCCAATTTGGCTTTGGGGTCAACTACAACTTGGCCGTCTTCAGTTTTTAATCGGTAATGCGTAACCACTGCACACTCTTTGGCAAATCCTTCTACGTGAGCTGCTTCTTTGCTTAAATATGATTTGGGAATGAGCAAAGGAAAATAGGCATTTTGGTGACCTGTCTCTTTGAACATTTTGTCCAATGCATCTTTCATTTTTTCCCATATGGCATATCCATATGGTTTGATGACCATGCACCCTTTCACTTCACTGTGCTGAGCCAAGTCTGCCATCACTACCAATTCATTGTACCATTTGGAATAATCCTGGGAACGTGGGGTAAGTTTTTCCGCCATTTTTTTAACCTTCTTTCAATATTATTGACCTCAAAAGTACAAGATATTTTTCATTACTTTTGTGGTAAGCGCGAGATGTGTAAAAACACGGAACACTTTGTTCTTTTTTAACTGCATCTTGCCACAAACGTGAATACCATGAACTACATGAAAAAATTGCACTTTGTTATTCTGTTTGCTTCTGTGATTGGATTTTCTTCTTGTATTTCAATACAACCAACTTCTCAAACCACATCTTATGAATTTGATGAAGCTTATTGGCAACCAGGAGAACACTTTGGCGAACCCAAAGATTTATCTGCGCAGGATTTGAAAAATGAAAGTGAAGAGGATTTTTATAGTGCCAACAGCCCCAGAAGAAATTCCTATGCACCAGGTTTGAGTAATCAAGAGGAATACCGTGGTATGGGAGGAATGCTGCCCATGTGGGATCCAATTATGGGTTGGCGTTTGGGTTATCAGGGTGGTCAAACTGCCCTTGGATGGGGATTGAATAGCGCAATAGGCATTAATCCTTATGGCAGCTATACACCCTATTATTGGAACGGTTCAGGTTTTAATAGTTACGGCACCTACCCGGGTTACTACTCCAATTATCCAGGAATGGTGTACTCTCCGTATGGTGCATATTCTCCCTATGGCTATGGAAGTTATGGCTATGGGGGATATGGCAGCAATCCCTGGGGATATGGATACAATGGTGCAACAAGCGGATGGAATAATCCTTATAACAACAATTACGGCTGGAACAATGTAGACAATACGGCCACCACTTCTTTTCCCCGACCCGGTGGAACGGGATCATTGGGCACTACATCAGGTCATGTGAATAGGAAGCCCAAGTCACTTTCCCCAAGTCAATCTCAGCCACGAAAGAATATCATGGTTCAAGCTTTGGAAAATGTATCCAAGCAAGCCAGTGGAACTTCTCCACGAAATGCTGCAGACAAATTGGAACGTAGACAAGAGAATATGCAACGAGCCGGCAGGGTATTAGAGCAGGTGGGTAGAGCAGTAGTGAACGAAGCAAGTGGCAGCGGTTCTATGCCTTCAGGCGGCGGTAGTCGTCCTTCGGCCCCTAATTACTCTAATGGGGGTACTAGTCGTCCTGCGTCTTCCAGTTCTCCGGCAAGGAGCGCGGCTCCATCTTCCAGACCAAGTAGTACTTCCCCCAAGCGCCCATAATGAAATTAAGGTCGCTTTTTCTTGTGTTGGGTTGTTTTTTGATACAACCTGTATTTTCACAGTCCGCCTTGGATGTTTTTCGGTTGATTGATGATCATCCTTTTATTTCTGCCCGATCCTTTGGAATGGGAGGTGCATATGGAGCGGTGGGAGCAGATCCCAGTGCTGCATTTTCTAATCCCGCTGGAATTGCGGTTTACCGTTCGGGTGTAATGGACATGGGAGCCAGATTGATGTTGGATTTTCATACAGGGAACTGGGAAGGACAGAAACAAACTACGGGCAATGTGCAACTTCCCATAGATCATTTTACTTATGTGCGAAATTATGCCACCAAGTCAAGGGATTGGCGTTACTTGAACGGGGCGTTTTCTTTTGGTAATGTCGATTTTTACAAGCGTGATGTTGCCATAGATTTTGAAACCAAAGGCAAAAGTTTGTTGGATGCCATGGCCTCAGGTGTGAACGGCATACATGGCGACTCATTGCTTTCCTATTACCCCTTTGATGCGGGTTTGGCCTGGTACACTTATGGTATTGACACTTTGCCAGGATCAGTAGATGAGTTTTATGCGAACTATGGGGGAGTCAACTCAACGGTCATACAAAAGCGCAGCCTATCTGAAGCCGGAAAGAAGTGGGATTTGAATTACACCTTTTCCGGTAATTTCCGTGATCAACTTTTTATTGGAGGAACGGTTGCCCTGCGCAACATGAGCTTTGTCCAAGAAATGAGTCATCAGGAAGAGTATCCTGATCAAGGCAATGATATGAAAAGTATGATTTATGATCAGAACCTAGATATCAGCGCATCAGCTTTTCAATTGCGATTGGGATTGATTTACGTACCTGAATTATTGCCTTGGCTGCGTTTTGGTGCTGCCTTTCACAGCAGATCCAATTATTTGGTCCGTGACCAGTTTTCTAGTTCGATGATTACGTCATTTACGAGCAATGAGTACAATGCTTCTTCGCCGATCAATGAGATTGAATACCTGATCAATACGCCTCAGCGTTTTCAATTCAATACAGCCATGAACATCATGGACAAAGGAGTGTGGACATTAGACGTGGAAACCATTGATTTCGGTAGAGGAAGAATTAAGCCATACAATGAGGGTGATTACGCCTATTCCAAGGAAAATGCTTCGGTAATGGGATTGGGTTATTCCTCTGTCCTATTAAAATCAGGTTTTGAGTTTCGATTAAGCGAAAATTTCAGAGCTAGATGCGGGGGCATGTATCAAAGCAAGCCCCATCAGGATGATGCGCATCGTTTTATGGGTAATGTGGGAATGGGTTACAGGGGCCCTAATTTCTTTTTCGATCTGGGCGCAGGTTTGCGTTTTCAATCGATGAAATACACCTTGTACGACCTTCCAATCGATGCGGCTTCAGGGCAAACAGGCATGTCAAGGGCATCCATTGGTGGGCAGCAATTTGTGTTGCAATTTTCTCTGGGCTGGAGAATATCAGAGCCGGTGGACAATAAAGATGAATATGAGGAGTACAACATTCCTCCTCCCGTTCCGGTAGATCCTTTCTGATTAACCCAGTTGATGCCCCATTTGGTCACGCTTGACATCCAAATAATGGGCGTTATGGGGATTGCGGTTATTGGGTGATGCGATCACTTTTTCAATCTGAAATCCCATGGATGTTAAGGCCTCAATCTTTGCAGGATTGTTGGTGATGAGATGGAAAGTGGTGAAGTTGAGTTCTGTTAAAATTTCTTTGACCCACTCATAATCCCGTGCGTCGGCAGGATGACCCAATGCAATGTTGGCGGATACGGTATCGTGTCCTTGATCCTGTAATGCATAGGCCTTGATTTTTTCGTTCAGACCAATTCCCCTTCCTTCTTGTCGCAAATACAATATCGCGCCTCCATGTTCTTGAATGTATTGCTGGGCATGGTGCAATTGATGTCCACAATCACAGCGCAATGAACCCAGAGCATCACCGGTGAGACATTCAGAATGAATACGAACGGTTGGGGTTGTTTTCCAATTGTTGTTCAATAAAACAACATGGGGATGAAAATCATCTCCATTGGGAAAACTGATGAGGGTAAACTCCCCAAAAGCCGTAGGCAATTTTGCAGAAATTCTTTGCGTCATGCGGGCGCAAAGATAGAATCAATTAATGTTTGATGCGAATATTGTTTTGTTCCTTGACAAATACAACCACCAAGGCCGCGCACAACATGAATATTCCTCCCAAGACGATGGCATAGATGGCGTGTCCTTCAAATAGATATTTCACCATGGGACCACCAAAAACGCCGTTTACAATCTGGGGTAAGGTGATGAAGAAATTGAATATGCCCATGTAAACGCCCATTTTTCCTGCAGGTATGGAACCCGCCAAAATCGCATAGGGCATTGCAAGGATGGATGCCCAAGCCATACCAATTCCGATCATGGGAAGGATTAGCATGTTCTTGTCGTGCATGAAGAAAATACTGATCAATCCAATTCCTCCGGCCAATAGTGAAAATGCATGGGTTCCTTTGCGACCCAATTTGGCGGCTATGCTTGGCAACATCAAAGCATAAATGGCGCTGACTCCATTGTAAATACCGAATAAAATCCCAACCCAATCACCAGCATCCTTGGCGGCTTGCTCTGCTGCAGCACCCATGGGATGGCCATCGGCATCTACGGGAATTTGAAACACGTGCTCAACAAGGGCGGGAGTGGTAAATACCCACATGGTAAATAAGGCAAACCAAGTGAAGAACTGAACCAATCCCAACTGACGCATGGTAGCGGGCATGTTGACAAAGTCCTTGGCGATTTGCCCAAAGCCCAATTTCTCTTCTTCTATTTTTCCATGAATGGCTTCGTATTCTTGAGGAGGATACTCACGTGTTTTCCAAATGGTGATCAAGATGGTTGTAATAAAAACCAATGCGCCGATATAGAACGAATAAATGATGTTGTCACCCACACCGCCGTCAGCGCCTTCATTAGAAACGCCAAACCAATTGGTCAACATCCAAGGCAACCATGAACCAACTACCGCTCCGATACCAATTAAAAAAGTTTGGATGGTGAAACCATAAGTCCTTTGATGGTCAGGTAAATTATCCGCCACAAGTGCTCGGAAAGGTTCCATTGCTACATTGATACTGGCATCCATGAGCATTAACACCCCAGCTCCGATCATCAGAGCAGATTTTGCAGTGAACCAAGCGCCACTGTTGGGCAGAAGTATCAGTGCCAAGCAACAAATTAGCGTACCAGCAAGGAAATAGGGCTTGCGTCTGCCCAAGCGATTCCACGTGCGGTCACTGTAGTATCCAATGATGGGCTGAACAATCATTCCTGTCAATGGAGCGACCAACCAAAACCATGAAAGTTCATGAACATCCGCTCCATATTCTTGAAGGATACGTGATGCATTTCCATTTTGTAAGGCAAAGCCCATTTGAATGCCCAAAAAGCCGAAACTCATGTTCCAGATTTCCCAGAATCCCAATTTTCTCATTTCCATGAGTGCAAGATAATCAAAAGTGTATTTTGTACACAATCAGAATGAAAATCAGGTTGACTGGTCAATCCTCCTTTTTATAGCCCTCATAGTAATAGGACTGCTCAATGCCTTTGAAGATGATTTCTCGATTTTCAATCTCAGTGGTGAGGTGCTGAAAAAGCAGCGTTCTCAATTCCAAATCATTGATGGGACTTCGTTCCATGGCCTGCAAATACAAATGTTTGTCAATGTTTTGCCAATTCACCAAAACACCTAGGTGATGCTTCAGAATCATGTCCAACCAAATGCGCATACTTCTTCCGTTGCCCTCCATGAAAGGATGGGCGATATTCATTTCAACATACTTTTGAATGATGGATTCAAATGAATCGTGATCCATTTTTTCTATTTTCATCAATGCATCTGGAAGATACAATGCGGTGGCAAATCTAAATCCTCCTTTCGAAATATTCTGGGTTCTGATTTTACCAGCAAACGGATAGAGACCATCAAATAAATAATGGTGAATAGCCAATAGCCCTGCCGTTGTGCCCACTTCTATTTTTTCAATATCACCACTTTCAAATAAGCGAAATGCTTTTTCAATGCTTTGCTGATCGATCTGCTTCATGGCTTTATTGAGAAAAGATTTGGTTTAACATCAAAGATTTTCAACATCAACAGGGGTGAGTTGTTTCAAATGTTGCTCCACTTGGTATTGATTGAAATTAGACCAATTCGGAGCCGTTTCTGCACGCTGGCCCAACAGCAAATTCATAATCTGATTTTCATTTTGGTATTTGTTGTGTAATGTCGCAAGGATACCAAAGAAAAACGCATCCAATTTTTGATTTTCTTGAACAGCCTCCATCATATCGTTTAGTTTGAAAATATGGAGCAGCTCTTTTTGTTCTTCCGTGTTGACGATGGTTTTGTGACCTTCTTTTAATGATCTAAAAACAATATTGTTCCAAGTTATATTGTCTGTACACCAAGGCACTGCATCAAATTGCAACGCATGTTCACTAATCAAAACAATGGCTTGCAGAACGGCTGGGAGATGACCTGCGGGAAATTCATCAAAGCTACGGAACTCAAATCCACTTTGATAGAGTTTCTCTCGATTGAAATCCAAACCAAGATCGGTCAGCAATTCATAAGAGAGCGCATTCTCAATTTGATCTCGCCACCAGATATTTTCTTCTTTCGTAAACTTCAACAGCTTTCTGAAATCTTCAACAGGATAGGTCAAGATTTTTCCTTTGGCCATGCTTTGGTGGTAAGTCCCCACGCCCGTGTATCGGGACATGGCGTTACGCATTGAACCGCAAGCAAATTGATCTTTTAGCCCATGCTTCTCGCTGATCACACCCATGATATCAGGACTGCCTAAGGTGGTGATAAACAAAGGTTCAAACCATTGCAACAAGTAAATGGCATTTCCATGAACCTGGTCAAATTTGGCATAATCTACAATGCGGCTGTCGGAAGTTAGTGTGGGTAAAGTGAAGTGAAAGTGAAAAGTACCGTTGTTAAATAAGACAAGGTTTTTTTGATTGGTCATGAACATGTTGATCCCGACGTTGTAATCTGTAAAGTGCAGTTTACTGTTGATGACGTTGGACTCATTCAATTTATCCAAAAATACTTTTTTGGTGGCTTGTAACTCACGAACCGTATCTTGGACCGTTCTGTTTTCAAAATATTTGGTAACAAACTCAATGGTGTCTCCATCAAAAATAATCGGGCCATTGGGGTTGTTTTTCTGGTTCAATAAACTTTGGATGGCGTGGGGCTGTTGCTCTAAAAAGGTCTCAAGTATTGACTTGCCTGAATAATCAGGGTTTTCTAAATTGGGCGTTTTGGACAAAAGGGTTTTGTGCTCGTAATGGACATCCATTTTCTCCAAAGAGTGGCTGTTGATCATGCGGCTCACCCGATAATTTTTCTCAGGATCAAAGGCCGCTTCCAATAGAATTTCTAGCGTGCCTTCTTTGTAACAATTCAAATAATTGATGCTGTAGCGTTCACGACCCATTTTTTCACGGATAAATTGGCCATTGACGACGAGCCATTCCGTCATTTGAAAATAGGTTTCATTCTCTAACCCAATGCCCCAAAAGAATTTATTAATCGGGTTATTTGTCATATTGTATTGTCTTGTTAAATGGTCTTTATTGGTTGGGGCAGTATATCATGGATGATAATACACCACATATCTTTGGTAGCGCTCATTGTTCCACCAATCCTTTCTTTTTTTAGCAAAATAATTGTAGTTCACTTTTCCGGCTTGTGATTGAAGCGGATAGACAACTACACCGTTTTCGCGGTAAGCTTGTTTTTGTTTGGTTTCAGGTACAATGGGAACAATATGTCCGGACAATCCAAAGGTGACACGCTTGGCGCAGATGATTCCTACACCTCCTTCCTCGTTGACTTTGCGTTGAGCCTCGTCGAAGCTGGTCATCCGTTGCCATCCAAAACTAACACCCCACGTTAGCAACCAGTCGTGAAGGGCGTTGGAGTAGATGTGTCCTACGGTATCGTACATGATGGGCGTAACTTCTTCACCGTTCAACACCTTTTTCAAGGATTCCTCCGTCCACCAAACTGTTGGTAAATATACTTTAGAAAAGTGACAAAAGTCAAATGAATATACGTTGCAGTAGGTGTCCTCTGGTGTTTTTTGGTAACGCAAGTTGTGGCTGACGTCCAATTGCCCAACAATGGCGTGCAAACTTTTTTTCTTGGATTCGACACTGGTCATGTCACGGAAAATCATACCCTCACTTGAGAGGGGATGATGTTTCAACAATTGGGAGTCGAGTCTGGAATCCGGATGAGGTGGTAGTATGGCAGGCTTTATGCGGGTGTCCACAGTCGTTATTTCTTTTACAGGAGCCAGATGTCTCTCTTGATCGTCTTGATTCATTGTTAAGATTTTGAACGAAAATAGAATGATTCAATCATGGTTGTGGTTCAATTTCAAAAGGTATTCGGTAATCATTTGTTCAAATCTTTCATTTTTCGGGGGCTAGGAAATGTTCTAACTTCGCAATCTAATGAATCGCATTAGTCAACCCGCCGTTTTAGTTCTAGCAGACGGCACTGTTTTTCAAGGAAAATCTTGTGGATACGTTGGAGTTACAACGGGAGAAATTGCTTTCAATACGGCCATGACAGGCTATCAAGAGGTTTTTACAGATCCTTCTTACTTCGGTCAGGTTTTGGTCATGGCCACAGCGCACATCGGAAACTATGGGATTCATGTGGATGAAATTGAAAGTGAGACCTGCAAAGTTTCTGGAATTATTATTAAGAAATTTTCTGATGTGGCCAGTAGAATGGGCCCCATTGGTACGCTGCAGGATTATTTGGTGAGGGACAAAGTGGTGGGCATTTCAGATATCGATACCCGTGCTTTGGTTCGTCATATCAGAAAAGCGGGTGCGATGAATTGCATCATCAGCTCAGATGAAAGCAAGAGCATTGAAGATCTAAAGGCTCAATTGGCGGAGGTACCATCGATGGATGGATTGTCCTTGTCTCAGGAGGTTTGTTGTAAAGAACCTTTTTTTGAAGGTGATGAAAACAGCGTAGTGAGGGTTGCCGTGATTGATTTCGGAATCAAGAAAAATATAGTACGTTGTTTGACCGAGCGCGGTGCATATTGCAAAGTATTCCCGATGCATACAACTGCGAAGGAGGTCTTGGATTGGAAACCCAGTGGTATCATGTACAGCAACGGTCCTGGTGATCCGTCTGCAATGCCATCGAGCATACAATTGGTGAAAGAGTTAATAGATTCAGGTATCCCAGGTTTTGGAATTTGTTTGGGACATCAGATCATCGGATTGAGCCAAGGTTTGAAGACCGTGAAGATGTTCAATGGACACCGAGGAATCAATCATCCCATCAAGAATTTGAAGACAGGAAAGTCAGAGATAACAAGTCAAAATCATGGTTTTGTTATTTCGAAGGAAAGTATAGCTTCTCAGGACAATGTTGAAGTAACGCATATTCATTTGAATGACGATACCATTGCAGGTATTGCATTAAAGAACAAAAACGTTTTTAGTGTACAATACCACCCAGAAGCCAGCGCCGGCCCACATGATTCAAGGTATTTGTTTGATCAGTTTATCGAGGGGATGAAGGGTTAAAGGTGGATCGGTGAATCGGAGGATTGGTGAATCGGTGGATTGGTGAATCGGTGAATCGGAGGATTGGTGAATCAGTAAATCGGAAATCTCCCCTCCTGCCACGAAGTGGAAAGGAGGGGTGGCAAGGCGGAGCCGTGACGGGGTGGTTTTTGTAACGTCCTAAAATAGATTTACAAAAAAAACGGTCAAACTAAATCAGGCAT
>CAYQUT010000022.1:0-51554 GCA_964420985.1 uncultured Chryseobacterium sp. | reverse complement strand
GAATGCCCGATAATTTGGTGGGGTTCAGAGGTATTAATATCGTTCAGTAGAGATTCTGCAATACCCTGCATATTGCTGGGGCATTGTTGGTCAATCAGATTCCCATGGCCGGGAATGGTGAGTAGATGCGGTTTTTCAAACAAAGGAAGATACCCCTCCCACATGGAAGGTGATTCTAAAAAGCCGTGGATGAGATAAGTAGTCATTAGACGCTTTGGGCAATGACCTCATCAATTGCGTCTGGTAATTTGGCCTTGAGAAGATTCTCTATACCGCCTTTCAACGTTGCCGTTGAAGAGGGGCATCCTGAGCAGGCTCCTCTCATGTTCACAAACACTTTTTTGTTGTCATAACCTACAAAATCTATGGCGCCACCATCTTGTTCTACTGCGGGTCTAACATATTCATTGAGCAAATGAATAATTTCGTCATCGTACGGAGAAGGGGTGAAGACTTGGTCTTTGCTTCTTTCATTGGTGGTTAAATTCTCCTGTTGTGGTTGGGCCGTTTCTCTTGTCATCAATGAGGCAGGAATGGTGCTCACCGCAACTTCATTATCCATGAGCCACTCTCGAATGTATTCTCTCAATTGCATGACAATCATATCCCAATCCAAGCTTTCATCTCTGGTTATGGTAACATAATTGCTGCTGATGAAAATACTTTTTACAAAGGGAAAATGAAAGAGTTCAGTGGCCAGCGCAGAAGATCCTTTGGCTTCTTCTGGAGTTCTATATTCAACTTGCAGACCACCGGAAATCAAAAGTCGGTCTGCCACGAATTTCATTGTTGTGGGGTTAGGTGTCATCTCCGCATAAACAGCGGTAGGAATTTTCTTTTTGTCCATGTCGCAAAGTTAGTGCACGTTTGCGTCAACAAGTTTTACCTTTGTTAAATGGAATCAATGATTATTCAATTTCAAGCGGAAATCAAACAGGGTTTACCTGCAGATATACCTGCAGCTCCTTTATGGGATCAGAACATCAACCACGCACCCAAACGTAAAGAGATATTAAATGCCGCTGAGACCAAATTGGCATTGAGAAATGCGTTGCGTTATTTCCCCAGTGCACAACATGCGCAATTGTTACCTGAGTTTAGACAAGAATTGAAGGATTTCGGTCGGATATACATGCATCGTTATCGACCACATGGGGAGATAAAAGCTAGACCTATTGATTGGTACCCTTGTAAGTCGCAGCAAGCGGCTTCTATCATGTTGATGATACAGAACAATCTTGACCCAGCAGTGGCGCAGCATCCTCATGAATTGATTACCTATGGAGGAAATGGAGCTGTGTTTCAAAATTGGGCACAGTACCGATTGGTGATGAAGTATTTATCAGAAATGACGGATGAGCAGACCTTGGTGATGTACAGCGGTCATCCACTAGGTCTTTTTCCATCGCACAAAGAAGCTCCAAGAGTAGTAGTAACCAATGGAATGATGATTCCCAACTATAGTCAGCCGGATGATTGGGAAAAATTCAATGCGTTAGGGGTTACGCAATATGGTCAAATGACTGCAGGCTCCTATATGTACATTGGTCCCCAAGGCATTGTGCATGGTACAACCATAACGGTGATGAATGCTGCGCGCATGTTGCGCAATGGCCGTGGTGATAATGGAGTGTATGATTTACCCGGTAACGGGTTATTGTTTGTTACCGCAGGTTTAGGGGGTATGTCAGGAGCACAACCTAAGGCCGCCAACATTGCGGGATGTGTGAGCATTACTGCTGAAATCAATCCCAAGGCAGCGTACAAGCGTTTTGATCAAGGGTGGGTGGATGTCATTGAAGAGGATGTCCAACAAGTTGTAGCAAAAGCCAAAGAAGATAAAGCCAATGGAGTTGTCCGAAGTTATGCTTATGTTGGAAATATTGTTGATTTGTGGGAGGAGTTGCTCAGACAAGACGTTCTGGTGGATTTGGGCAGTGACCAGACTTCATTGCACAACCCCTGGGCAGGTGGTTATTATCCCGCGGGTATGACCTATGATGCAGCCAATGAAATGATGGCCAATGACCCTGAAGGTTTTAAAAAGGCCATTCAATTAACCTTGAAACGACACGCCAGTGCCATCAATGCGCATTCAGCCAAGGGAATGTATTTCTTTGATTATGGAAATGCTTTTCTCCTAGAGGCTTCGAGGGCAGGGGCAGAAGTGTTGGCTACTCCAGGTTCTAAATTGTACAATAGAACAATTGACGGATTGGCGTTTGCTTATCCCAGTTACGTTCAAGATATTCTGGGTCCAATGTGCTTTGATTATGGCTTTGGTCCATTTCGATGGGTTTGTTGCTCAGGGAAGTCAGAGGATTTAGAGAAAACGGATCGAATAGCAGAGCGAATTCTACAATCACTCAAAGAGAAGGCACCCATTGAAATTCAGCAGCAATTGGCTGACAATATTCGTTGGATTCAAGAGGCGGGTAATAACAAAATGGTAGTGGGATCTCAAGCAAGAATCTTATATGCCGATGCTGAGGGAAGAATGGCCATTGCTCAGGCTTTCAATGATGCCATAGCAGCGGGAGAAATTGGTCAAGTGGTTTTGGGTCGTGATCATCATGATGTCAGTGGAACAGATTCACCTTTTAGAGAGACATCCAACATTTATGATGGTTCAAGGTTTACTGCTGATATGGCCGTTCAGAATTTTGTTGGTGATGCTTTCAGAGGAGCTACCTGGGTCAGTCTTCACAACGGAGGGGGCGTAGGTTGGGGCGAGGTAATGAACGGTGGTTTTGGTATGCATTTGGACGGTTCATCTGAGGCCAGCGTGCGTTTAAGAAGAATGTTGCATTGGGACGTGAACAACGGTATAGCCCGCCGCAGTTGGGCAAGAAATGAAGAAGCTATTTTTGCCATCAAGCGTGCGATGGAAGCAGAGCCTCTATTGAAGGTAACCTTACCCAACATAGTGGATGATCTGTTATTAGAAGAATGAGAATAAAAAAAGGAGCTAATGCTCCTTTTTTTCTTTCTATCCGCATCTCTTAATGCAATACCTGAACTTTCAATTGTTGTATTCTTGAATTGTCTTTTAATTCAATGAAGTAAACGCCGTTAGACCATAAACTGGAATCAAAAATTTTCTGGGTATCTTGACAGGTTTCAGATAATATCAATCGGCCTTGTGTATCACGGACTGTAATGGTAGATTGGGGAGTTATTCCGGTGATGAATACACTATTCTTAGCAGGGTTTGGATAGGCCATCACCACTTTGTTCACTAGCTCATCAGCACCAACCGCTTCGCAGTCCATACGGTACGTTGGGGAGGTCATGATGGTGTTCATGTTATAACCCATGGCATGCACATGGAATTGAACGGAATCTCCGCAATTGTATGGACCAGCCATAGCCGTTCCGGTATTCATCATGGTCATCATTCCGCTATCCATTGTATTGGACACGGCATAAGGCGAAACATTCCCCATTTCAGTTAAGGCAATCATGACATAGAACTGTTGATTGTCAGCATCAGGAACCAATTGCATTCCTACTACAGGGGAAACTACTTGATAAGCACAACTGCCATCGTCAAAAATGGCGAGTTCATTGAAATTTAATGCCTGAGGATCCATACAACCGCCGCAGTAATATTCGCAATACCCATAATCACATGTTGCATCTGGATTGAAATTACATGCTGATGGATCTGTACATCCTGCAATTTCATTGATGCCAATGTTTTCGATATTGTATCCTAAATAAGGGTTGGTATTGAAATTATGGTAAATTCCCAAGGTGTCATTGGAAATGGTGATATTTTGTTCCATTCCGTCTGTAGCAAAAGCATACAACATGTAGCAATTGCTGTTCATACAAAATCCGGAAACTTCAGGGTAATAACCTTGTTGACCTTGGGTTCCGTCATTGGCAGCAACATAAAAGAAAAGATCTCCCGAAGCATTGATGGTTTGCCAATTTTCTTGCAAACAACACGTTCCGTTGTCGATGGTAGCTGATGGGTTGTAATTAATAGCAACTGGGTTGGTGCAGCCTTGACATGAATAATCACAAATGTTATACAAGAAGCAATTGGCATTTGGATTGAAATTACAGGCGCTGGGGTCCGCACAACCTACGATTTGATTGTTGTCATAATTCCACACAAAGTCGTATTCAGTGATGTTGTTATTACTGTAAACGATGGTTCCATTGCGTTTGATAATCAGAGAAAATGGCATGCCCATAAGATCACTCGCATAAAACGTGATACAGCTCGAGGAAGCACAAAAACCACTGGTCTCTTGTGAGAAGTCGGTAGAGCCAATCATGATTCCATAACCGTCAATGGCACTCCAAGAAACCATTCCACCTGCACTCACTGCAGTAATCTCAAAGTAATTGTCCAAGCAACAACTGCCATTGTCAATAGTAGCATCTGCGTTGTAGTTGAAAGCGTCAGGATTGGTGCAGCCTTGGCATGAATAATCGCACAAGTTGTAATCTAAACAGTTGGCATTGGGATTAAAATTGCACGCATTGACGTCACTGCACCCAGAGATGACCTCTCCGTTACTCACAGTCATGTGCACCGTTGAAATGTCATCCCACTCATTGCCTGAATCCCATGAGTTCCCCTGAACGATTGCATTTCCATTTTCATCAAGAATACTATAGTCAAAGGGCTCATAAGTATTATTGTATGCATAAAACGTGGCACATCCCGGGCTAGAGCAAGTACTCGTTGGACCTACTCCTGAAGCATAGCTATTGGCACCGTAGTAATACCACCAGACACTGCTCGGTACGTTAATGCTCATCAATGGACCATAGCAGCAAGTTCCATTGTCATAAGTCGCATCAGGATTAAAGTTGCTTGCAGTGCTGTCTGTGCATCCTTGGCAACTGTAGTAGTCACAACTTCCATCGTTGCACGTTGCGTTGGGATCATAATTGCAAGCCCATTGGTCTGTACAACCGTTTGAACCTTGGTTGCTAAAGTTGAAAGAGGACCACCATCCTTGGGTCATATTTTCACTCAAAATTGTAGTTCCGTTGCTGGTCGTGATGTTAACTTGAAAAGGGTCATCATCGATTCCTTGAACGTATAAAATGTAACATCCGGGTTGATAACAAAAACCGGTTGGCGAATAATTATCATAATTACTGGCACTGAGGACGTAGTTTCCAAGGCCATCTGTGATACTGAAGTAAGCACTATCCGTTGCAGAGATTTGAGCCCATTGGTCAAAACAGCATGTGCCGTTGTCAACTGTGGCATCAGGGTTGAAGTTCACGGCGCTGCTGTTGGTGCATCCGAGACAATCATAGTTGCAACTATTGTAATCCAAACATGTCGCCGTTGGGTCGTAATTGCAGGCAGAAGCATCACCGCAACCTGTAGAACTATTCCAATCAAAAAAGGCTATGACATAACCTGTTGAATCGGAATACTGAAATTGAAGGGGGATATTCACATTCTCAACAACTATTTGGATATCTCCCTCTGTCATCAGTCCAGTGCCTGTATATCCATACAAATAGAAACATCCGTTGGGCAAACAAAATTCTCCCTCTGAACCGAAAATGTCCGCAACACTCATCCAATAATAGGCATGAACAATGGACCATTGTCCACTATCGCTTGCCTCAAAAGCAGCAGTTGTACAAGGCTCGTTTTGACCCCATGACACCGTTGCACTGGCAACAAATAAGAGAAGTTGAAAAATGATTTTTCTCATTGAAGTAGATTTTGTGCATAGATATACACCAATAGATTCAACAAGAAGAATTGAAACTGTTAAATCGGTAGTAAAATTGTTAATTATGCTGGAAGCTGGGCCAAGATGGACTCAAAGATTACTCTTCCGTCCGTATTGCTCAATTCAAAATCTGAAGCTCTTTCAGGATGTGGCATCATTCCGAAAACATTTTTCTTTTCGTTGGTTACGCCTGCAATGTTATTGATGGCACCGTTAGGATTGCTCTCTGAAGTGATATTCCCAGCAGCATCACAATAGCGGAACAACACTTGACCATTGTCTTCGATTTTTTTCAACTCTTCAGTGCTTGCGAAGAAATTACCTTCACCATGGGCAATAGGGATTTGAAAAACTGAATCAAGAAGAAGATTTTGGGTAACGATATTTTCATTGTTATCTGCTTTCAGGAAAACATTTTTACAAATGAATTTTCGAGACGTATTGTGAAGCAATGCACCTGGAAGGAGTTTCGCCTCCGTCAATATTTGAAATCCGTTGCAAATCCCCATAACGTAACCCCCTCTGTTGGCATGTTGAATAACTGCGTCCATAATAGGAGAAAATCTTGCAATGGCCCCACTTCTCAGATAATCCCCATATGAAAAGCCGCCTGGAACCATGATAAAATCACAACCTTGTATGCTGGTATCCTTGTGCCATAGTTTCACCACTTCTTGACCCAACACGTCTTGAAGCGTGTACACCAAATCTTCATCACAATTGCTACCGGGAAATACTACAACGCCGAATTTCATAATCTTTTTTTTTCAAAATTACGAAAGGATTGGTGCTAGAACCAATGAAAATATTGTATCATCAAAACGATGAGAAAAATATAGAAAACAAAGGGTGACAAAAGGCTGGTTCTGTAATGGGTCCAATAATGTGACAGCAAAAGGATGGGCGCAACGGACACAACATTTTGTGTTTTCAAATGATGCTTAGTAAAATATTGTGTGGCCAAGGCGATGATGGCAATGGTGAATAGGATTAAGATGTATTGTTTGCTTTGTCCTGTTTTATTGGATTGTCTATCTTCTTTGTGGGAAAGAGAAAGGGCCGCCAAAGTCAAGGAAAAAAAGAGCGTCAATATTAAGGTTAATGATGGATGATGAGACCATTGGTTTTGAAAAAAAATGTTGCTTGACCATAAAAAGAAGTCTATGTCGCTTTGATAAAACCAACACCAAAAAAACCAGTAGAGAAGTGGAGTAATAAAACCCAAAAAAACCAGCACAATGTCCTTGTAGGACAGGGGACGATTCCAAATTGCTAAAAACAATAATAGAATAATAAATGAGGTATTGAAATCATCGAGCAAAGAGGACAATCCCATGAACAGGGCTGCTGTAAAAAGATAGTGGGCAATTTTTTTTTGACGGAAAATGGAGAGTGCAAAATACAATGCGATTAAAAATGTTGTTTGGGCAATCAATGAGGTGATATTGCCCGTTTGAACAGCAGTCACAGAAATCAGAATGCAGTAGATGAGCCCAGTCAGGTAAACCGGTGAATGAAACAATTCACTGCGGTTATAAATTAAATTGATTAAAAGGGCATTGAAGCAGATGAGCAATATGAAGCCTGAAATCAACATTACAGGTCCCATTCCATAAATAGCTGAGTTTTGCGCGTTTAGCCACAATTCTTGTCGACCCAACACGACAATCAGAATTACAACCAATGGATAGAATATCGGAAGTAAAGGAGAGTTTTGGGTAAAGCTTCTTAGAATCATGTTGGGTACAAAAATGAGGATGTTTTTTTATTTTTATGCAATGTTGATTACTTTTGCTCAAATCTTTTAATTATGAATTTGCAAAGTGTCCTTAACCCAATCGCTAGTTTCTTTCAAGGTTATTTTGAGCACCTTTTGGTACCTTCATTGAGCATTATGAATACCATTTGTATTATTGGAGGATTCTTTGGTTTATGGTTGTGGTTGAAAAGACAAAAGGCCTACAATCTTAAGGCCAAGCAGGACGGTGGTATAGCATGAGTGTAATCACTCCATTGGCAAAAGTTCTGGTTACAGGCGGAGCCGGTTTTATCGGGTCCAACCTTTGCGAAAGATTGCTCAGCGAGGGTTTCCAAGTTGTTTGCTTGGATAACTTTTCGACAGGTTTCAAGAAGAATATTGAGTCCTTTCTCAATAACAATTACTTCACCTTCATTGAAGGAGACATTCAAGATTACACAACTTGTGTTGATGCTGTCAAAGGATGTCAATACGTTTTTCACCAAGCTGCTTTGGGATCTGTCCCTCGATCTATTGCCAATCCGACGGCCACCAATGCAGTGAATATATCCGGTTTTTTAAATGTCTTAGAGGCGAGTAAATCTGCGGGAGTGAAGCGATTTATTTTTGCCGCAAGTTCTAGCACTTACGGAGATTCAAAAGCACTTCCCAAATTGGAAGATCAAATTGGAAAACCAATGTCTCCTTACGCAGTTACCAAATTGGTCAATGAGTTATATGCTGATGTTTTTCATCGGATATACGGGCTTGAGTACATTGGTTTGCGTTATTTTAATGTGTTTGGAAAGAATCAGGATCCAGAAGGCGCATATGCTGCCGTAATCCCACGATTTGTAAAAAGTCTAATGCACCTAGAGTCGCCAGTGATCAACGGAGACGGGTCATTCTCAAGAGACTTCACACATATTCAAAATGTAATCGATGCAAACGTATTGGCCTTGAAGACGGATAATCCATTGGCCTTGAACCAGGTTTATAACGTTGCCTGTGGAGAGTCAACTACGTTAAAAGATTTGGCAGAGAAAGTGCGATATCACGTTTCACTAAAAAATGCTGAGGCGGTTGATGTTCCCATTGTATTTGGTGAGCAACGTTCAGGCGATATTCCGCACTCCTTGGCCTCAATTGATAAGATAAAAGGTCTGTTGGGCTACACCCCACAGATAATGATTGATGAAGGTTTGCGTCATTCGATTGATTGGTATTGGAATAATATTTAACTGATCACTACAAAATCCAGTCTGATAATGCCCAACAGTGATTTGCATGGTAAAACAGTAAAGGGATTCTTCTGGAGTTTTATGGAGAACTTTTTAAGTCAGGCGGTTACTTTTGTTGTTGGCATTGTACTATCACGTCTACTCAGTCCTGATTTGTTTGGATTGGTGGGGATGATCATGATTTTTATTGCAGTTTCAGAGATCTTTGTCAATAGTGGGTTTCATCAGTCACTTATCAGAAAACAAAACGTTGGTCCTGAAGATTTATCTACCGTTTTTTTCACGAACTTGGCCATTGCCTTTGTTTTTTGGTTAATCCTTCAGTTGATTAGTCCTCTGGTGGCTGACTTTTACAGCCAACCCATCATTGGGGAAATTCTTCCAGTTTTTGGAGTTGTCGTTTTAATTGACTCCTTGGCTTTGGTTCAAAAGACTGATTTAACGCGACGTTTGGATTTTAAGTTGCTGACTAAAATCTCGGTAGTGGCCAATATCGTAGGCGGCGTTGTTGGTATTGTAGCTGCTTATCAGGGTCTTGGAGTTTGGAGTTTGGTTCTAAAAAGCATCTTTCAAAAGTTAACTTCAACGTTATTGCTATGGTTACAAAATGAATGGAGACCTATTTTAATTTTCAGTTGGAACTTGCTCAAAGAACATTTCAAATTTGGGAATAGACTGCTGATTAGTGGAATTATTGATACCGTTTTTGCTAATCTATATTATTTGGTCATTGGAAAATATTTCTCAACGGCAGATGTGGGCTTTTATTCACGAGCGGATCAATTTCAGAAGTTACCATCTTCCAACTTTAGTAACATTATTTCTCGCGTGAGTTATCCTGTAATGTCATCATTGAATCACGATTTAGAGGCATTGAAAAAAGCGTTTCATCGAATTTTAGTTGGCGCAATGTTCATCGCCGCTCCAATGATGTTTACTCTTGCAGTGGTTTCTGACACTTTTATTGTTGTGTTAATAGGTCAAAATTGGTTGCCTTCTGCCATATATCTAAAACTTCTTAGTGTTATAGGAGCTTTCTATCCCATTCATCACTTAAATCTGCTTATTCCTCAGGTGATGAATAGAACAGATGTTTTTTTAAGGGTGGAATTAATCAAAAAAGCACTCGTCGTGGTTATCGTTTTTTTTGGAGTACAATTCGGGATTCAGTGGATGTTATTGGCAACGTTGTTTTTTAATCTTATCGCATTTGTCATTCACGGATATTGGACACAGAAATTCCTTTCCTACACTTTATTTCAACAATCTAAAGATCTGATTGCTCCATTGGTAATGGGGTTGATTGTGGCTATGAGCGTTATAGGAGTAAGGCAAATCCTCAAAATAGAATCTTCACTGCTTTTTTTAATTGTACAAATAATTGTGGCATTTATAGCATACATTATTTTCTTGAAGTTTGTATTTAAAAAACACTACTCTGTCGTGTTATCTTTACTCAAGAATCATGGTCCTTTTAAAAACCGCTGATACCATAACATTGCATGAGCGTTAAAGCAAAGTTGAGTACATATTTTCACCGGCCAGGAATGAATATTTTTATTCCGGTGGTCAATTTTGTCTTGACTTTATTGAGAAGAAAGGTAATAACCAAAATGGTGAAGAACAAATTGAATGGTCGTTATGAATTGTACCAAGGCGGGCAATTGATTCATGTCGATACCGTCCCTGGATGGTTATTGAGCGATGACTATTTGAAGTCGATTGTGATGAAGTTTAATCTCAGATGTTTTCAACTTTCATGGGGAGATGTTGTAGTGGATATTGGTGCAGGGACAGGAACTGAGGCCATAATTTTTTCCAAAATGATAGGGCCTGAAGGAAGGGTTCATGCCATTGAGTGTCATCCTGAGACTTTTAAAAGTCTAGAAACCTTAATCATCAAAGGAGGTTATTCAAATATTCAGGCTCATCAATGGGCCATTGGCAACGAGAATGGAACGGTATGGTTTCAAGATGAATATGCACATCAAAAAAATGCCCTGATGGATCAGGTTTCTTCGCAGGACAAGTCCATCAGTGTTCCAATGCGAACATTGGATCAGTTTGTTTTTGAAAATGGAATAGACCGTATCGATTTTCTTAAAGTGAATATTGAAGGGGCAGAATTACATATGCTAGAAGGCATGGAGCAAAGCGTTAGTATTATCAAGACAGCAGCCATTAGTTGTCATGATTTTATAGAGGGAGATAATGGTTATTTCATCATGTCGAGCGTAAGAGATTTTTTTGAGAAAAAAGGTTTTCGTGTAATTCACCTTCCTGCGGAACATCCAGTAGTGAACAGTTGGTTGTATATGATTAAGGAGCAATGACAAAAAGAAAAATTGCTGTTCTTGGAGCTAACTTGCCTTTGTTGAACTTTTACAAAAGGGCAAAAATGCTCGGCCATGAAATCCATTCTTTTGCATGGGAAGAAGGCGCTGTTTGCAGAGATTTTGCCGATTTTTTCTATCCAATTTCATTCACTGATACCGCTGAAATTGTTCAGGTTTGTCAGCAGAAGAACTTGGAAATGGTAACAGCTTTTTCTCTAGAATCAGCTTTACCTTATGTTTATGATATCTCCGAGTTGATGGGATGGAATTGTCCTTCATCTGATTGCAGGATATATAGCGCCAATAAGCTCACAATGCGAAGGCAATTCGAGAAAATGGGAGTCAAGATTCCATTTTATTACGACACCTCCGAGGATGATTGCCCTGTGAACGAGTATCCTGTTATTGTAAAACCAATAGATAGTGGTGGAAGCCGTGGTGTGACTTTGGTGAATGATCCTAAGGTATTGGTAAATGCCATTCAACGGGCAAAGTTGTTCTCAAGTACAAATCGCGTTTTGATTGAGCAGTATATCGACGGACCGGAATTCAGTGTGGAGGCCATTTCATTTAAAGGCGTTCATTATCTTGTGGCCATTACAGAGAAGGTAACCACAGGGTCGCCCAATTTCGTGGAGTTGGCCCATTTTCAGCCTGCGATGCTATCAGAAGATATGGCAGCCAAACTAAAGGATTTGGTTAAAGGAGCCTTAGATGCTTTGCAACATGATCAAGGACCCTCCCATACAGAAGTGAGATTCGACCAAAATGGAGATTGTTTTGTCATTGAAGTAGGTACGCGATTGGGTGGAGACTTTATCACGTCAGACCTTGTAAGATTATCGACTGGTTATGATTTGGTTGAAGCAAGTATTCAGTTGGCATGCGGCCTTTTCCAACCTCCAATCCAATTGTCACAAAATCATTCAGGGGTGTATTTTAAGTCAATCGAGACCAAGGAAATGTGGGACAGAATTGAGTTTTGGAAGTCGAAAGAATTTCATGTTGAAAGTGCAGAATGGTCCAATAATGAAAAGATGCTCACAGAAAGTGCAGATAGGCTGGGTTACTATATTTATCAGCATCATGAAAGATTAAAACTCAATGGCTCATTTTGAAGAAATAGGCGGTAATTTCCCGGTAGTACTTGGGATGAATTCGGAGGTTGTGAATTCTGAAGATACTGCTGATTTGAATCAATACTTTTCGAGTGGAAGGTCTGCCATTCTTGCAACAATAATACATAGTCGAGCTCAGGGTAAGAAGGTGGCATTGCCCTATTTTACCTGTCACAGTGTTATCGAACCTTTTGTGCGTATGGGGTGCGAAATCAAATTTTATCCTATACAGAAAGACCTCAAAGTACAGGAGGATTTGATTATTCAATTTTGTCAAGTAGAACAACCTTATTTATTTTTTTATCATGATTACTTTGGTCTCAATGAGGAGTTGAAGTGGAGTAAAATATTTGATGTTTGCAGTGGACAACAACTATTTGTGAATGATAAAACACATTCTTTTTTTAGCGCGTCAACGCATTCGAGTGCGCATTACACCTTGATGAGCATTAGAAAGTGGGGAGGTATATCAGAAGGTGGTTGTTTACAAATAAATGGGATGAAAGGGTTGGATATTCAGTATGATATTCGTCCAGATAACGATTTTCGAATGGAAATCTATAATAAAGCATCGGAATTGAAAAGGGAGTTTCTGCAAGGAGACCCATCAATCAATAAAGAGCAATTTCGTTCATTGTTTTATCAGTCTGAGTCTTTTTTTGACAGCGAAACGGGTATTTATCCTATTCGCCTGGAGGCCCTTCAGCAATGGCGGGCCTTATTGCGATCTCCATTTGCGCAGAGAAGAAAACTGAATTTGGATTTGTTGGTTCAAGGTTGGAATCCTGATTGGGAGGGTTGGGGTATTCCAATATTCATGAATAACCGTGATGTTGTTCCGCTCTATTTTCCCATACTATTGAAAATTCAGCGCTCCCTCCTTCAGTCTTTTCTGGCAAGCCATGGTGTATATGCGCCCATTATTTGGCCTAAGTCAATTCTTATTACTCAGGAAGGTGATGACAGCTTTTACAATCAGTTGTTGTGCATTCCCATAGACCAACGCTACGGTGAAAAGGATATGAGTAGAATTTTATCTTTGTTTGAAGCTTTTGATAAGATGATGAAAGGATGACAAGGATTGAAAATTATTGTAAGGCGGATATTGATGTTGTTGTATTGTCATACAACCATGCGCAGTACATAGAGAAAAACATACAATCGATTCTTAGTCAAAAGACGAACTATCGTTTTAATTTGCTCATTGCCGACGACTGCAGTAGCGATGGAACAAGATCATTGGTTAAAAAATGGGTCGAGCGGGATCAAAGAGTTTTTTTGATCGAGACGCCCTACAACCTTGGTTCAGTAGAGAATGCAAGGAATGTAATTGCTTTGTGTGAATCAGATTATTTGGCTTTTTGTGAAGGGGATGATTTTTGGTTGAGTGATGATAAACTGCAATCCCAAATGGACTTCCTAAAGAGGAATCCTGGTTTTGGGATGGTACATGGTGATGTTTGCTATTACCATGAATCTAAAAAAGAGCTGAGCGGTAGCGTCAACGGTTTCAAAGGAATTGAATTTCCGATAGGCAATATTTTCAGGGAGTATTTGGTCAATGATCAGCTGTTTATTTTTACGGCTTCTGTTTTGGTGGAAAGAAAGCTTTTTGCTCAAGCTGCAGATTATGATTTATTCAAATCAAAAAAGTGGTTAGCGCAAGATTTACCAACATGGTTGGCCATCGCACAAACGTCTAAAGTTGGATACATTGACAAGGTATTGGCAGCATATCGATTGGCAGATGAGTCCGCTAGCAGAAGCAAAAGTGCAGAGTACACGTACAGATTTCATCAGTCGATTTTCGACATACGTTATCATTTTTGGAGGGAGTATTTCAATGATGATGCGACAAAAGAAAAAATCGATCTAATGTATTCGATTGCTCTGTTATCCGATATTCGACAGCTTAGATCCCGTAAACTTTGGATTGAGCTTTGGGATTTTAAGAGAAGGAATAACTTTAGATGGTCAGCCAAACGATGGTTTCAATTTTTCTATTTGTTCTTTATCGCTTTAATTTGCGGTAAATGAGAATTGTTACCTTGATCAATGGATTGAACAATGGCGGTGCTGAGAAATTTGCCGTTGAATTGTGCAATGAGTTGTCAAGGAAGCATGATGTATACCTGTTGGTAAAACAGCCAATAGAACCTTTTATGATTCCACCCAGGATAATTTCTAATGGGGTTCATTTGATTGAGTTTCATTCTTCGAAAAAATGGGACATAATGTTTTTGTGGAATTTACTCAAGACCATCTTTCGTCTTAAGCCAGAAGTCATTCATATTCATTCTTCACTATTGGTATTTTATACCATTCTATTTCCTTGTTTTTTTAGACAAACAAAAATATATCAAACCATACACAATGAGGTTACTCCTGCTTATGTGAAGGTTTTGAAATGGATTCAGGCATTTGGATTTTTAGGAATTAAGTTGCGTCAAATTACAATTTCAGAGAAAATAAGAAGAGATTTTCAAAAGATTTTTCCCAGATTATCCTTTACGGTGATAGAGAATGGAGTAAAAGCTTTGGAATCATTCCGTTCTCAAAAAAAAGAAGGATATGATGGTTTTAAAAGGTTGTTAGCCATTGGTCACTTTGGTCCAGCCAAAAGGTTTGATTTATTGGCTGATGCGCTGGAGTCGCCTATGGTTAGCCCAAGTTATAAGCTAGAAATATTAGGTGAAGAAAAGGATCCCGCAAGGCCGGTAACAGCGTACATCTTATCCAAGAAAATGGACAATGTAAGTTTACTCGGACTCAAGGAGAATGTTGCGGATTATTTGGCCAACGCAGATGCGCTGGTGATTAGTTCAAGTTTTGAAGGTATGCCATTGGTGATGTTGGAAGCGCTTTCATTGGGATGCCCTATCATCAGCACGCCTGTTGGAGGTATTCCTGATGTTATAGTGCCTGGGGTAAATGGGGTGCTAACAAAGGGATTGTTATTGGAAGATTTGGTTGAGGCTTTGTTGCATTTTGACAGGCTTTCTTCTGGTCAAGTGAATCAAATCCGAGAAAACAATAGGCGGTTGTTTCATCAACGTTTTGGCATTGATACGTGCGCCCAGAAATACGAGGATTTATTCTTATCAATGAGATGAAGTTTTGGCAATCAGATCATACCATAATAGGATGGCAATTTGGATTAATTGTTCCCATTGTTATTACGTTGTTGTTTTTTGATTTTGCAATGCCAATACCGATTTTATTCGCTGGGCTTGCAGTGGTTTTTTTATTTTTTCTTGGCCTCAATTATTTCAGTTCGCGTTGGGCTCATTTGACCTACAAAAGTCTTGAGATTAGAATATTTATTATTGCGTTTTTTATCAGATTGGTTTTTCTTGGTTATTTGTATCTACTCACATTTTGGTTTGATCCTGATTCTTTTCCTTTTGAAATCAATGCAGCGGATTCAT
The DNA here is from genome assembly GCA_964420985.1 of uncultured Chryseobacterium sp. GTDB lineage: Bacteria > Bacteroidota > Bacteroidia > Flavobacteriales_D > Sanyastnellaceae > CAMCTV01. The sequence goes on along the minus strand of CAYQUT010000022.1, from coordinate 35,973 downwards.
GGGTATACCATAATGTAACATTGGAGTTGGTAGATGCGCCCATGCATCAATGGATGGAGATTATTGAAGACAGAATGAAAAGTAGATCCGATTTTGGCTATCCAACTTACCAAGGTTTGATATATTCTGTTTTTGGTCCCTACACCGTGGTTGTGCGATTATTCAATGCAATTTTGGGGTCGCTCACGGTCATCATGTTGGGTCGATTGGTCAATATTTCTTGGGGAAGTGTACATGCAAAAATGACAGCCATTGTCGCCATGCTTTTTCCGACATTGATTTGGTATTGTGGAATACAATTAAAGGAGACACTGATGGTATTTATTGTGGTCTCTTCATTTTATTTGATTTGGAAAACGAGGTCGGAGGGCAAGTGGAATGTTTGGGCCATAGGGATGGGTTTTTTGATGTGCTTTATCTTATTTTTTTTCAGGACCTTTTTGGCCGCATTGGTTTTTATTTCAATCGTTTTATTATTTATTCCATTCAAAGAAAATCGATCAAGTTCGATGTTGTTGGTTTCCTTGATGCTGAGTCTCTATTTGTTTTATTCTTTGGCCATGTCAAGCAACATATTTAGTGATGTCAATAATCAAATAGAGGATAGCAATGATTTCTTTTCCCGAAATTTAGAGAATGAAAAAAGTTTACTGGGCGATGTGAAGTTTGATCAGGTGGCTCTTGCACCGCTGATTGTAGCTGGTGCGGCTATTACTCCTTTCCCATCTTATCTGGCCACAGAAGCAAGACAATTATCTATTTACACGCGATTCCAAAATGATTTGGTGAGGAATATGATGTATTTTTTCATGTATGTTGGTCTTTATTTTACTTTTAAAAATAAGTTCAAAGAGTATATAGGAATCCTATTTTTTCTGATTTCTTATTTAGGTGTCATCACATCAGCAGCCAATAGTTTCCAAGCACGATTTCACATGCCGATTATCCCTTTTGTTGTCGTGTTCATTGGAGTTGGTATCGTGGAACTTGGAGCCAAATATCGACGGACATGGTGGATGTATTTGATTGGCATTTTTATGGCTCAATTGGCATGGACTTACTTTAAACTCAACATACGTGGAATCAATGGCTAAGCCCAATTCTGGATTTATCATTTTACCCAAGGAAGAGAAGGTCCAAGTCCTTTACCCCTTTCAATGTTCTAATCATCAACATTGGACTGTACTTGGTGATGCGCCTAACTTGCACATTACCTCAGGTCAGATGGAGGTTTTGGTTTATGGTGATTGGATTAATCCAAGTGAAAATTTTTCTCAAGATACTGATATCAGTCAACTTGTCAAAGACATTAAAGGACATTGTAATATTGTTATTGTTGAGCCTGATCGATTAAGGATTATAAGTTCGCTTTTTTCCTTTTTGCCTGTTTATTATAAGACAGATTGCTCTGTTATCAGTAACAAATGGGAAATGATTGTACCTTATTCAGGTGCTGTTGTAGATGAGTTGTTTCTAATTGAATCTCATTTGTTCAATTATCCTATTGGCGAGCATACTTTGTACTCCGATATTACGCTCATGGAGAGTTTTTCGATGATGGATGTTCAAAGAGATTCTTTACATTTCATTGAAATTGAAAATGTAAAGTCCTGGTTTTCTGCTCAAGTCGAGCCATCCATCGATTTAAAGCAACTTTCAAAACAGTTCATTCATTCTTGCCGGAAATATTTTGATTCTCCAAAAGAGTTGATAACGTTTACCAGTGGTTTTGACGGTCGTACGATTTTGGCCAATGCAATGGCCGCCAGCAAATCTGTTCAGACTTTTTCCATGGGTAGGATGGAAAATGATGATGTATATAATCCGAGAGAGAATGCGGAAGAGTTGAATATTCCTTTTGACATTATTGATTTGGGTGGAGAGGAGTATCAACAGCATTTTATCCATGCTGCAAGTAGGATGTGCAGCATCAGCGGAGGAAGGAATGGTTTTTTGTATCCGCATTTTTATTTTTGTTCAGAGCAATACAGAGATTTTCGGGTGCTCCATACAGGCTATTGTGGAAGTGAGCTTTTTCGCGCTTTGCATATTGCAGGTGCTGTAACATCCAAAGAGTTGGTGTCCATATTTCTTGAGGACGATGATGAAAAATTGAAAGATATTATTTTTCAATCCAATCGGTTAAAGTTTTTTAGAGATGAAATGATTGAGCGCAACGCGGAAAAACTTTGGGAAAATATTCTAGCCATCCGGGCTATGCGCAATGGTTTTTCTGAAACCAATCACTTTTTTTATTATTTTATTTTTAAGGAGGTTTTTAGAAAAGTATTTGGATTTTGGACGGCCACTCAGTTTGAAAATATAAAAGTTAGAACACCTTTTTTGGATTTTGACTTTGTTCAACTGCTCTTAAAGTCAGAATTTGCTGGCTGCAACAATGTGTTTTTTACCCACAATCCATTGAAGCGTTATAAAGGTCAATTGCTGTATGCTCAGATATTAAAGGATTTAAATTCTCCTTTGTATACAATGATGACAGGTAAACAATACACTCCTCGTCAATTGCTTTCAATTTTCGGTCAGTTGTCCATCATCATTCCCTATTTGAAAAAGAAATGGAAGAAGAAAAAGGGAATTCAAAATATCGATAATTTAGGATTAATAACAGGTTATCAGCAGGCTTGGGCAAAAGAGAATCTCGGCAATAGAATTCTCGAGAATTATTACGATGCAGCTCGAATTCATGCAGCTTTTTTAAAGGTCAATCCTTATATGTTGGAGGTAGAGAGGGACATGCTCTTTCAAATTGCTTCATTATCCTTAACTTTGAAGGATGATGAAACTTGCGGCGCTCACAGATTATAAAGGGAGATTTGGCTCAAAGCATTTTGATTCGCCGTATCGCAGCGGAATGGATAAAGAGAAGCTTAAGTTTTATTTTTCTCAATATAATGTAGCGTTGTCATTTATACCCATGTCATTGGCTTGGAGCCAAGTATTACCTGAGTTCAATCATTTTATTTACACGAGCAGTGAAGATGAAGGATATCTCTATAAATCATACATTGAAGACATTGTATTGGGTTTAGAGAAAAAAGGTTGTAGAGCCATTCCAGGTTTCATTCACTTAAGGGCCAATAATAATAAGGGGGTGATGGAGTTTCTCAGACGTGAAACGAAGGACGAGAAATTGAATACCATACGAACTCAATTTTTTGGAACCATGGAGGAGTTGATTCAGCAGAAAAATAATATTGACTATCCCATCGTAATCAAGAAAGCAGCGGGTGCAAGTGGTAGAGGTGTATTTAAGGCAAAGAATCAGAATGAATTGAACCATGTTGCTAATTTGGTTTCAGGTTCCAAATCATTTTTAACGGATATAAAAGATTGGGTTAGATCCAAAAAACACACGGGGTATGTTAGGGATTCGGTGCACAGAAATAAGTTTATTGTTCAAAATTTTATTCCCAATTTGGTCAATGATTGGAAGGTGTATTGGTTCAATGGAGAGCTTTATCTTTTTTTTAGACCTATATTCAAGCACCGTGATTTTGTAGCTAGTGGCGGTGGCTATGATAATTATTTGTATGGAGAGGAGGCCCCAAGACCAGAGGGCTTTTTTGAATATGTCGAGCATGTCATGTCTTTTTTTAAAGTGCCCAATGCTTCATTGGATGTTGCATTTGATGGAGAAAAATTTTATTTACTTGAAATTCAGTTCTTGTATTTCGGAACAGCCGGGATTCCCTATTCTAAAGGATATTATAAAAAATCAAATGGGAAATGGTCCTTCTTGAAAGAGAAAAGAGAGATAGAACATGTTTATGCCAAATCAATCGCGGACTTTCTAAAGGATGAAAATTAAAGTGCTATTCATACGGAGTGGTAATAAAGGACAACATCCTATTACTCAAAATCAAGGTGACTCCTTGCAAGCTATTGGTTGTGAAATGTACTATTTCAACGTTGTTGGCAAAGGATGGTGGGGCTATCTAAAGAATCTTCCTGCTTTGAAGAGACAAATTTCAATTGTTCAGCCAGATGTTTTACATGCCCACTATTCTCTTTGTGGATTTTTAGCCACATTGGTTTTTTTTCGAGGTCCTCTGGTGGTTTCTTTGATGGGCAGTGATGTGATTACTTCAGGTAAATTTTTTAAACGAATCATCAAATTTTTTATCCGGCATTGGTGGGATTTGGTTATTGTGAAATCTCAGGAGATGCGTGATTTGTTGAAAGGTGAACAGGTTTTGATTTTTCCAAACGGTGTAAATCCCATAGATTTTTATCCCATGGATAAAAAAATGGCAAGGCAGAAATTGGGTTGGCCTGAAGATGTTTTCATCCCATTATTTCCCTCAGACCCCTTGAGAACAGAAAAGAATTATCCTTTGTTTAAGAGCGTGGTAGAATTGATGGCGGGTAAGGGATTTAGAATTGAAGAGAAGCATCTTTTCAATTTGAGCAAAGTGGAGATGAACTTATACTATAACGCAGCTGATGTGTTGATTTTAACTTCACTGTATGAAGGCTCACCAAATGTTATCAAGGAAGCCATGTTTTGTCAATGTCCTTTTGTTTCAGTGGATGTTGGTGATGTGGCGTATTGGATAAAAAAAACAAATGGAAATGTGATGACGGGTGGTTCTGCAAATGAGTTGATGGACGGGGTATTTCAAGTAATAAAAGCTGGGCATGTTGTAGAAAATGGAAAGGCAATAGAAGAGCTGAGTGCTGAGCGTATCGCTTTGGGTTTGAAAATGGCGTACATTGGATGTTTGGAAAAATGACATGACTGGTGAAGGGAAAATATTAAGAAACGAGGAGATACCCCATGAGGCTTGGAATGATTTGCTTTCTCAATTCCCATACCCATCTTATTTTCAATCCCCAAAAGGATTCAAGGAGTTGCGTCTGTTCAATGGTTGGCAAGTTGAAGCTTTGGCCATTATGGGTGAAAAGAGATTGGAAGCTATAGTGGTGTATGTTATTCAGAAGGAGAAAGGATTGAAATCAATTTTTTCAAAACGGTGCATTATTTTCTCTGGCCCAGTATTTCAAGATCAATCCTCACTAAATCGCTTATTGAAAGTTTTGAATGAGCAAGTCTCAGGATGTGTATATATTGAAGTGAGGAATGGTTATCCATCCCAAGAATACAAGTCATGTTACCAGTCATGCAATTGGCAGTACATCCCTTGGCTGAATTTTATTGTGAACACTAATTCAAGGGATGCCATGTGGTCTGCAGTAAGTGAGAGTAGAAGAAGACAACTGAAAAAAGCTGAAAAGTTAGGAGCCTATTGTGCAAATCCTAAAAGCGAGAGCGATGTGAAGTCTTTTTATATCATTCTAAAGGATTTGTATTTGAGCAAGGTCAAAAAGCCTTTACCTCAATATGAATTCTTTCGGCAGTATTTTTTATCGGACCATTGCAATTTTGTTTTGGTGTATTTCAAGAGCCAAGTAATAGGAGGTATATTATGTCCATTTTTAGAGGGAGTTGGTAGTTACGAATTTTATGTGGCTGGATTGGATCAGGAGTTTAAAGAATGTTATCCAAGTGCCATGGCTACTTATGGAGCTATGAAACAATCCAATGATTTGGGATTGCTTTTTTTTGATTTTATGGGCGGTGGCAGTCCAGAAGAGGGTTATGGTGTTAGGGAGTTTAAGTCTCGATTTGGAGGAGAGCAAGTGGAGTGGGGACGTTGGTTGCAAATCCGAAATAAGTTCATCTATCAATTGGGTAAATGGTACATTCAAAGAAAGGCAAGATGAAAAGAAGAATACTTTTTGATTTGGGTCATCCAGGACACTTTCACTTGTTCAAGAATACTATTGAGTATTTTAAGGGTAACCCGGATTATCAGGTTTTTATTACGACAAGAAATATTCCTATCATCAGGGCCCTGCTCGAAGCGTCCAATTTCGCATATTGTATCATTGGTTCAAAGCGGAATGGTTTTTTTGGAAAAATGTTTTCGGTATTAGAAACGGATTTTCAAATGTTGCTATTTGTTTTAAAGAACAAAATAGAACTTGGAATTCATTGTGGTATTGTTTTGTCCCATGTTTCTATTTTTACAAAAATGCGCAGTTGGATTTTTGATGATGATGATGATGATGTTGAGCCTTTGATGGTGAACTTTTCACATCCGATGAGTGAGTTTGTTTTTACGCCGGACTGTATTAAACGTAAAACCAAAAGGGCAATTTATTATCCTGGCACACATGAATTGAGTTATCTCTATGATGGTCTTGAAAGATTGGACAATACGCCCGTTCAATATTCTATTGTAAGATTGGTAGCTTTTAATGGTCATCATGATTCGGGACACTCGGGATTAAATGAACAGCAACTGATCCAATTGGTAGATCTGTTGGAAGAAAAAGGAAATGTTTTTATTACATCAGAAAAAAAGTTGGCAGGAAGATGGGAAAAGTATCGCATCAACGTTTCATATGAGAAAATGCACCGGCTCATGTCAGGAGCAATGATTGTTGTTGGTGATAGTCAAACCATGATTTCTGAAGCGGCCACCATGGGAGTGCCTGCATTTAAATGCAATTCTTTTGCTGGAATGCTTGCGGTTCCCAATATGTTGGAGAGAGAATATGAGTTGTGTTCATCCTATAAACCGAATGAGTTTGACTTGATGCTGCGCGAAGTAGAGACTGTTTTAAATAGAATGGACAACATAGCTGTATACCAAGGAAGATTGAATCGGTTTAAAAAGGAGAAAATAAATCCTACAAAATTGATGGTGTACTGTATTGAACAGTGGGAATTGGATTTTATTAGAATCAACGATTACAAAAGGGAGGAATGGTTATCTTTATGCTCAAATATTGATCTGTGCCCAAAGATTTCACCATCTCCATCTACAAAGAGTTGTTAGAGGCTTTCGTCGCTGGCGGATACAGTTTTCAAACCTATCGTGATTTTATTCAGTCTCCAAAAGAAAAGGTTGTCATTTTGAGACATGATGTGGACGACAGGAATTCTCACTCATTCTTGTTTGCAGAAATTCAACAGTCAATGGGTATTCAGGGCACTTATTATTTCAGAGTGGTTCCTGAAAGCTATCATCCAGAAATGATGAGGACAATGCAATCGATGGGACATGAGATAGGTTTACATTATGAAGAAATGGATTTTGCGAAAGGCAACATTGATGCCGCTTATGGGTTGTTTCTTCAACACCTTAAGATGTTCAGAGAAGTAGTGAACGTTGACACCATTTGCATGCATGGTAGTCCAAAAAGTAGTTTTGACAACAAGGAAATATGGAGGCATTATGCCTATCAGGATTTAGGTTTGATAGGAGAACCTTACTTTGATTTGAACCTGGATGAAGTTTTTTACTTGACGGATACAGGGATGATGTGGGATGGTAATAAATACAGCATAAGAGATAAAATGTCAAGTGAACGCTTTAATTGTTCATTTCATAGCACGCAAGAAATAATTTTATCTCTACGTAAAGGTCTTTTCCCCAATCAATGCATGATGAATTTTCATCCTCAAAGGTGGCATTCTGATAATCAGAAATGGCGAGAGGAAAAGTTGAAACAAAGCCTGAAGAATATCGTTAAAAGAATCTTGTTACTTTTCAGAAATAGAAAGTGAGAAGGCATTTGGAAAATATTCATCCTGAAGCGCTGAAATTAATCAGTGAATATGCTGAATTGGATGATGACGCAACGGCTGTTTTCGATACAACACACTATTTCAATATCCGTTCTTATCCTATCAAGATTAAGGCCTTGGTCAATTTTGGTATGATCAACCAAATGCGATACATCAATAAGTTTTTTGAGGAAGTAAACGCCGTTTTGGACGATGGAGATGTATTTATTTGTAGGGGAGAAACCTTGGTGGGAAGAAAAGAACGACTTCAAATTTCAAGTTACAAATGGATTGGAGGGGTATACTTTTTTTTCGAATTTCTTTTTCTTCGTGTCATGCCCAAGTTGTGGGGCTTTAAAAAGATATTTTTTTGGTTTACGCAAGGAAGAATCCGATTGATCTCAAAGGCAGAGATATTAGGAAGGCTTTACAGTTGCGGCTTTGAGTTGGTAGAATACAGAAATATCAATGGCGAATTGTACGTGGTTTGTCGGAAAAGAACAGATCCGGATTTTAATATGGAGCCGAGCTATGGACCTTTATTCAAAATGAGGAGATTGGGAAAAGGCGGAAAAATTATTGGAGTTTATAAATTTAGAACGATGCATCCTTATGCGGAGTACTTGCAGGATTATGTTATTAATCTTAATGGATATGCACAATCTGGAAAGCCTAAAGATGATTTTAGGTTGACTCCTTGGGGCCGGTTTTTCAGGAGATATTGGATAGATGAGTTACCCCAATTGATCAATGTTGTAAGAGGTGAAATGAAACTTGTTGGGCTAAGGCCAATCAGCGAACGTTATGCCCAAGACATTGATCCAGCTTTTTTAAAGGAAAGATTGGCTTTCAAGCCAGGTTGTATTCCTCCCTATGTATCGCTCAATAGGGAGAGTTCTGTAGCAGCAGTTATCCAAGCTGAGCGCGAGTATATAGACGCCAAAAAGCAAAATCCATACACAACGGATTTGATGTTCTTTTTAAAGGCCCTATTCAATATCGTTTTTCGAAGAAAAAGAAGCGCGTAAGACGTTTGAATTGTTTATTTTTGAGGAAATGAAACACAGCGTTCAAACAAGATTATTACCGGGTCCTTTTCAATGGATGGTATTGATTATTTTGATTTCTTTTTTTTCATCCTGTGTTCCGAGTAGTAAAATTTTATACTTCAACGAAGGGAGCCTAGTTAAGGAGCCAAAATCTCCTCAACCATTGAGGTGTCAACGTGGGGATGTTCTAGATATAAAAGTGTTTTCCGTGAATGCCGATGTCGTTGCTCCTTTTAATCAATTTTTGGTTACCAATTCTAAAGGTGAAGCGGGATCTCCTGTTGGCTATTTGGTGGGTGAAGATTTGTCCGTGACGCTACCCCTCATTGGAAAGGTGCAAGTGGGTGGTATGACATTTTCAGAGATAGAATCGAAGGTCGCATCGCAACTAAATGATTTTGTAAAATCACCAGTAGTGGCTGTTAAATTGCTGAATTTTGAAGTCACTGTCCTGGGTGAAGTGAAGTCACCCGGGGTGGTGGAAGTGCAAAACGCCCACACCAATCTAATCGAGGTCTTAGGAAAAGCCGGGGATATAACACTGAATGGTGAACGTGAAGATATTATCGTCATTCGAAATGAGGAAGGCAAGCGACAAGAGTTTCACTTGGACATAACCCAAAAGGGTATTTTTGATCAAGAGGGATTTTACCTTCATCAAAATGATATCATATACGTTTCACCCAATTCCTCACGCAGGCAATCCTCAGCCCTCAATCCAGTGCGGAATTCCATTGTGTTGACACTTACCACATTGGTTGGCTCTTTTTTGTTCTCACTTATGTTTAAATGAACCAGACCGAAACAATAGAAGAAGTAGAGCTAGACAGAAACAGGTTTAAAGAGGTTTTCTTTAAGTATGTTTCTTATTGGAAGTGGTTTGTGCTTAGTATTTTTTCTTGCGTCTCTGGGGGCTTTCTTTTGCACCGTTATCAAGTTCCTCAGTACATTGCTTCAGCTTCTGTGTTGTTCAGAGATGATCAATCAGGTTCAGGGATTTTAGCCGATGAATTGGCCGCTTTTGAGGATTTAGGTGTCATCAATAAAAAGCACAATTTGGAAAATGAAATTCAAATTCTACACTCTAGATCTTTGGTTACACGGGTGGTGAAGGATTTGGATTTGAATGTTAATTACTACACTTTTGGGCGTCCCATTTTTCATCAGAAGTATGAAGATGCTCCTATGTTGTTGAATAGGATTTCTGACGATGCGGAAACGGCTTTTTTTGGTACCTGGATTGTAGAACCCATTTCAGTTGATCGATATTCTTTGAGGAGAAGCGAGGCTTCAAATAAATTGGGCGAATTTGCCTTTGGAGATACCGTTTGGATCAAAGAAAATGCACCGTGGGTTTTGAATAAAACAGGTTTTTTCTCATTGAGTTTATTGAATAAGCCTTACAGAATTTCCATCCTATCCATAGAAAATGCAGCCAATTATTATTTGGGGGCAATGAAGATTCAAACCGTTGGGAAATCTTCAAGTGTGATCAGTATTACAGTAAAAGATGCTGTGCCGCAGAAGGCAATAGATTTTATCAATAACTTGATTGTACAACACAATGAAGATGCCATCACAGACAAAAATTTAATTTCAAAAAACACTTCTGATTTTATAGCTGAACGAATTGATTATATCACCAATGAATTAGATGATGTAGAGGGTGAGGTTGAAAATTATAAGCAGAATCGTAAGTTGACGGATTTGAACTCAGAGGCAAAAAGTTATCTTGAGCAGAGCAACGCCATAGAGTCGGAGATCGTAAAAGTGGGAAGTGAACTGAAGTTACTTTCCATGCTTGAAGATGAATTCAAAGAAAAGTATCAGAAGGACGAAATCATTCCCAATAATTTGGGATTTCAGGCAGAGGCATTGAATGATCAAATTAATCTCTTCAATAAACTGATTTTAGAAAAACAGAAATTGCAGTTTTATTCAGGTGAAAGAAATCCCGTGATCATAGGGTTGAATCAGGAAATTTCTTCTGCACGTTCCAATTTATTGAATACGCTGAAAAAGGTTAAGTCCACGTATCAAATAAAGTACAATGAGTTGACTGATCAATCAAACAAAGTGATTGATCGCATTTCAAAAGTGCCAGAGTTTGAGAGAGAGTATAGAAATATTTATAGGCAACAACAGATAAAAGAAGAGTTGTATTTGTATTTGCTTCAAAAAAGAGAAGAGTCCAATTTGGCGCAGGCTATTACTGTAGCCAATGCAAAAATTATTGACGACGCGTATTCAACCGGCAGTCCAGTAAACCCGGGTCGCCGCATTTATATCATTTTTTCCATCATCGTTGGTTTTATTTTGCCCTTCATAGTTATCAATGTCTATTCGTTATTTGATACGAAAGTGCATGATAAATCCGATTTGGACTTTTTGCGACTTCCATTTTTGGGTGAAATACCTTTGGCAACAGAAGAGAAACAAATTTTTGTTACGGACAAAGATCGAGGGTCGGTTGCGGAGGCCTTTAGAATGTTACGCACCAATGTCGAGTTTATTTGTGAAGGTCAAAAGAATAAAGCAAAACTTATTTTTGTTACTTCAACCATCAGTAAAGAGGGAAAGTCTTTTATCTCTATCAATTTGGCCTCTTCTTTTGGATTGCTTGGAAAGAAGGTCTTGTTGTTAGGCACCGATTTGCGTCACCCCAAAATAGCGGATTATCTCAGTTTGGCAACGCCCAATAAGGGTTTAATCAATTTAATGACAGATGACTCCATTCAGCATGATGACGTTATTTTAAAAAAGGAAAAATCAGGGTTCCCATTTGATATTTTATTGTCAGGTCCAATACCGCCTAACCCTTCTGAAATCTTGATGAGGAAAGGAGTTTCTGATGTCTTTGATGGCTTGAAAGATCATTATGATTACATCATCGCTGACACTGCTCCTGTAGGCATCGTAGCGGATACCCTATTGATTAGTCATTTGGCGGATGCTACTTTGTTCGTGGCGAGGGCTGGTTATCTTGACAAGCGTGCCCTGAAGATATTGGATTCTATGAACAAGGATAAGCGATTTGTAAATTTGGCCCTCGTACTCAATGGTCAAGATTATTCCAAATCTAAGAGTTATGGGTATGGTTATGGTTACGGGTTAGGCTATCATTATCACTACGGATACAACGCTTATATGTACCTTGAAGAGGAGAAGAAGTTCTCCATCAAGAAGTATTGGAAGTCTTTGAAGTCTTTTTTTAGCAAAAAAGAGAAACAGGGAGAATAAACATCAATAGTCAAATGCTATTTGCTATTGAATTTCATCAAGTCTTCTCCAATGTCTTTGCGGTAATATTTGTTGCTGTACCTAACCAAACCGGCATTTTTGAGACTGGCGTATGTGGCATCCTCCATGCGATAGGCCAATGAGGTGAGCGCAATAACACGCCCGCCGTTGGTGATTAACTTATTTTCTTTTCCGCTGATTTTTGTGCCAGCATGGAAAATTAAGCTATCTGTAATTTCTTCTAATCCTTTAATTTCTTTGCCTTTATCGTATTCCTCGGGATACCCATCTGATACCAACATAACGGTTGCTGCACATCGCTCATCAAAGTATAAATCACATTCTCCAAGCGTATTGGTGGCTACTCCTTCAAATAGGTTCAATAAGTCTGATTTTAGTCTAGGTAAAATGGCTTCCGTTTCCGGATCGCCTAAGCGGCAGTTGTATTCTATGACAAAAGGTTCGTTGCCCACTTTCATGATACCAAAGAAAATAAACCCTTTGTATTTCATTCCATCAGCTTGCAATCCTTTCATGGTTGGAATAATAACCTGAGTTTCGATTTTGTCTAAAAATTCAGGTGTGCAAAAAGGGACTGGAGAGATGGCTCCCATTCCTCCCGTGTTTAAACCTGTATCCCCTTCTCCAATTCTTTTGTAGTCTTTTGCTTCAGGTAAAATTTTATAAGACTGTCCGTCTGTTAGAATAAATGCAGAGCATTCTATGCCCTTTAAAAATTCTTCAATCACAACCGTTTTTCCTGCATCTCCAAAGGCTTTTCCAGAGAGCATTTTCTCTACCTCTTTTTTGGCTTCTTTGTGATCATCTAAAATCAATACCCCTTTACCAGCAGCTAGTCCATCTGCTTTTAATACAACTGTTTTTTTAATGGTATCAATAAAGGCTTGGGCCTCTTTGATTTGAGACGAATCAAAAGACGCATATTTCGCCGTGGGAATATTATGACGAATCATGAATTCCTTGGCAAATTTTTTACTGCCTTCTAATTGAGCACAAAATTGATTGGGTCCAATGATGGCTACATCCTTCAAGTGTTTATCGGATTCAAAGAAATCCACGATCCCCTGAACCAAAGGATTTTCAGGACCAACAATAACCATGTTGATGTTTTTTTCTATCACCAACTTTTTAACCGCTTTGAAATCACATGGGTCAATATTGATGTTTTCTCCAAATTGACCGGTACCACCGTTGCCTGGCGCGATATACAAACTTCTCAAAAGAGAACTTTGTGAAATTTTCCAACAAATGGCGTTTTCTCTGCCGCCTGATCCCAAAACAAGTACATTCATAGCTATTATCTCTGTCTACAAAGTAAACAAAGAGTCACGATACGACAAAGTTGGACTTACCAACAATTCCAAGGATGCATGCATCAATGCGCCTCCAGCCAATTATGTCCAATACCTGCTTCAGCCAATAAAGGAACTCGCAGTGGATATGCATCAGCCATGCATTCTTCGACTATGGTTTTGACATCGTTGAGCTCACTCTTCAATACATCAAATACCAATTCGTCATGTACCTGCAAGATCATTTTAGATTTCAATTGACGTACTTGAAATGCCTGATATATCTTAATCATGGCCAATTTGATGATGTCTGCTGCCGAGCCCTGAATCGGCGCATTAATGGCATTTCTTTCCGCAAATCCTCGAACAATAGCATTCTTGCTATTGATATCTGGAAGTTGTCTTTTACGACCAAGTAGGGTGGTAACAAATCCAGTTTGTTTTGCCCTTTCGATTTGATCATATTGGAAATTTTTAAGCGTTGAAAACTGTTGAAAATATGAGTCGATTATTTCTTTGGCTTCTGTTCTGCTGATTCCAAGATTTTGAGCCAGTCCAAAGGCGCCTTGACCATAAATAATTCCAAAATTGACAGCTTTGGCTTTGCTACGCATTTCTTTTGTCACTTCGTCCATGTTCACATGAAATACTTTGGAAGCAGTTGCTTGGTGGACATCTGCACCACTTTTGAATGCTTCGCACATATTTGGATCTTCGCTCATGCTTGCAATAACGCGCAATTCAATTTGGGAGTAATCCGCACTCAATATGGTATGATTCTCATCCCGAGCGACGAAGGCTTTGCGGATCTTTCTTCCTTTTTCCGTTCGGATGGGGATGTTTTGAATGTTGGGATTGTTGGAACTTAATCTTCCGGTCGCTGCAACAGTTTGCATAAAGGAAGTATGCAGTCTACCGGTTGTACTTTGTACCAACGCTGGAATGGCATCAACATAGGTTGATTTTAATTTTCTCAACTCACGGTAATCCAGTATTTTTTCAACGATGGGATGACTATGAATATATTTGGATAGTATATCCTCAGCTGTGCTGTATTGTCCCGTTTTGGTTTTCTTGATCTCATCGGTGATTTTTAATTTTTCAAACAGAATAGGTCCTAGCTGTTTGGGTGAGTCAATATTGAAATGTTCTCCAGCCAATTCAAAAATTTCTTGCTCAATGATGGCAATGTCTTTTTCTAGTTCAGCAGAATAACCTGACAGAAAAGGAATTTCAATTTTAATTCCTTCCCATTCCATATCGGCAAGAATGGGCATCAAAGGCATTTCGACTTCTTGAAATAATTTTATCAATCCTTCGGTCTCAAGTTTGGGTTGCAATATCTCAAACAATTGATACGTAATGTCCGCATCTTCGCAGGCGTAATCAGATATCTCATCGGCTTTGAGTGTGCCCATACTGCCTTGGTCTTTCCCCTTTTTACCTATCAAACTTTCAATGCTGATGGGTGTATAGCAGAGCAATTTTTCTGAAACATCATCCATACCATGCTTACCATCTGGATGAAGCAGATAATGAGCAATCATGGTGTCAAACAAATTGTTTTTTAAGTCAATGCCGTATTGTCGCATTACTTTTAAATCAAACTTAATGTTGTGGCCAATCAGCGTTTTGTTTTTATCACTGAAAATAGGTTGAAAGAGATCCAAAATGGCTAGAGCGTCGTTGCGTTCTTGAGGCAGATGAACATAATATCCTGTTCCTTTTTTAAAGGAGAATGAAAGTCCAACGAGATTACAGGTAAATGTGTTCAGATCAGATGTTTCAGTATCAAAGCAGTATTGCTTTTCACTTTTCAAAAGCTCAATCAATGATAGACACTCCTCTTTGGTTTGAATAAGTTGGTAATCATGCTCGACATCCAAAATGGTTTTATACATATCGGGGGTTGGTGCGTCATGACTCTCAACGGCAAATAACTCGCCCTGCACGGGTTCACTGGGCTCTTCTCCCAAAATTCGCTTGCTGAGCGTTCTAAATTCTAATTCTTCCAGCAGCTCTTTTAGTTTTTCTTTGTTCCATTCCTTCAGGCGCAATTGCTCTTCATCAAATGGTACAGGCGAGTCTAGAATAATGGTGGCCAATTTTTTTGAAAGTATCGCCTGATCTTTAAATTGCTCCACATTCTCTTTTAACTTACCCTTGAGTTGATGGGTATTTTCCAAAAGGCCTTCCAATGAACCAAATTCTTTCACCAACTTCTGAGCTGTTTTCTCACCTACACCAGGAATACCAGGAATATTGTCCACCGCATCCCCCATCATTCCAAGAATATCAATCACCTGATCAATGCGTTCAATATTGAATTTTTGTAATACCTCAGGGATGCCCAATATTTCTGCAGGACCACCTTGATAACCGGGTTTGTAAACAAAAATATTTTCAGACACCAATTGGCCATAATCTTTGTCGCTGGTCATCATATAGGTTAAAAAACCCTCCTTCTCAGCCACTTTCGCTAGTGTCCCTACCACATCATCAGCCTCATAACCTTCCTTCATTAAAATAGGAATATTAAAGGCTTCTATGATTTGCATGATGTAAGGCACACTCAATTTTATGTCTTCAGGAGTTTCCTCTCGATTGGCTTTGTACGCCTCATAATCAATTTCACGAAGCGTTTGAGCTGGTGCATCAAAAACCACTGCCATATGTGACGGTTTCTCATTGCGCATGATGTCCAATAGGACATTGGTAAAACCAAACATGGCCGATGTATTTAATCCTTTAGAAGAGATGCGTGGACTGCGAATGAATGCGTAATATGCACGAAATATCAATGCATAGGCGTCAAGTAAGAAAAGTTTTTTGGGATGGTTTTGTGAGATCATGTTTCAAAGATAAGCCCTCACATGTGGAGGGCTTATGCATGGACTCAATAAGTTTTCTTCAATTATGAATTCAGTTTCAACACTGCTAGAAATGCTTCTTGTGGAACTTCTACGGATCCCACTTGACGCATCCTCTTTTTTCCTTCTTTTTGTTTTTCGAGCAACTTTCTCTTTCTTGAAATATCACCGCCGTAACATTTTGCAGTAACGTCCTTTCTCAAGGCTTTGATGGTTTCTCGTGCAATGATTTTTGCTCCAATGGCCGCCTGTAAGGCAATTTCAAATTGCTGTCTTGGGATCAATTCCCTTAGTTTGATACAAATCTTTTTTCCTAAATCAAAAGCATGGTCTCGGTGAATCAGAGCACTTAATGCGTCTACTTGGTCTCCATTGAGCAAGATGTCCATTTTTACCAAGTCAGACTGTTGCATTCCGATGGGGAAATAATCAAATGAAGCGTACCCTTTGGAAATGGTTTTTAATCGATCGTAAAAATCAAATACAATTTCAGCCAAAGGCATCTCAAATGTCAATTCAATTCTATCGGATGTCAAATAAACTTGATTGGTAAGCATTCCTCTTTTTTCAATGCACAATGTCATAATCGCTCCAATGTAATCGGCTTTGGTAATGACTTGCGCTTTGATATAAGGCTCCTCCACATACTCCAATTTATTGGGGTCAGGAAGTTCAGAAGGATTGTGTATTTCATGTTTGCTACCGTCTTTTAAGTAGGCGATGTAGCTAACGTTGGGTACGGTAGTAATGACAGTCATGTTGAACTCCCGTTCCAATCTTTCTTGGATAATTTCCATGTGCAACATTCCCAAGAATCCGCATCGGAAACCAAATCCTAAAGCAGCAGAACTCTCAGGTTCAAACACCAATGAAGCATCATTCAATTGCAATTTTTCCATGCTTGCTCTGAGCTCCTCATATTCATCAGTATCTACGGGGTAAACACCAGCAAAAACCATGGGTTTTACATCTTCAAAACCTTTGACCGCCTCCATACATGGATTGACGGTGGTGGTGATGGTGTCACCCACTTTTACTTCAGAGGCTGTTTTAATTCCAGAGATGATATAACCAACATCTCCTGCTTTTACTTCAGTCCGCGGAATCAAATCCAAACCCAATGAGCCAATTTCATCTGCAAAGTATTCTCGCCCATTGCTCATGAATTTCACCTTATCTCCCTTACGAATGGTGCCATTCAAAATTTTGTAGTAAGCTATGATACCACGAAAGGAGTTGAACACAGAATCAAAAATCATGGCTTGCAAAGGAGCTGTTGGATCTCCTTTGGGAGGCGAGATGCGCTCGCAAATGGCTTCCAATATCAAGTCAACTCCTTGACCTGTTTTTCCTGAAGCAATGAGAATTTCATCACGCTCACAACCCAATAGATCTACTACTTGATCTTTCACTACTTCCGGCTCAGCATTGGGCAAATCAATTTTATTTAAAATGGGAATGATGGTGAGATCATGCTCCATGGCCAAGTACAAATTTGAAATGGTTTGTGCCTGGATACCTTGTGTGCAATCCACTATGAGCAATGCACCTTCACAAGAGGCAATGGATCTTGATACTTCGTAACTAAAATCTACGTGACCTGGCGTATCAATCAAATTGAGTGTGTAGGTTTTCCCTTTGTGCGCATGATTCATCTGAATGGCATGGGCCTTAATGGTAATCCCTTTCTCTCTTTCCAAGTCCATGTCATCAAGGGTTTGGGCTACTAATTTTCTGTCATCTACGGTCTTGGTGACTTGTAGCAGACGATCGGCCAAAGTGCTTTTGCCGTGGTCAATGTGAGCGATAATGCAGAAATTCCTAATGTGATCCATAGTTTACCCCAATTTGCGGATTGCGAAAATACGTGTATTTAACCAAAAAAATCCATCGTTCACCTTGATTTTCCGATATTTTTGTTGTCCTGCAAAATTGATACAATGAAGAAGATTTTTTTAGTGTTGGGCTGCGTCCTATCCTTATCAGCCATGGCTCAACATGAACACCCTTGCGGACAAGTGCATGCCCTTGATGATTTATTTAGGAAACACCCTGAATATCGCCAGGAAGCCTCGGATGCGGCAGCCCAATTAGAGGAGTATACAAAAAGTTACAAAGCCAATAGAGGGGGGCAAACCATATATACCATCCCAGTTGTGTTTCATGTTGTACACAATTATGGTTCTGAGAATATTTCAGATGACCAAATTCTGGATGGTCTGGCCATTTTGAATAGGGATTTCAGAAAAATGAACAGCGACACCATCATTGTCGTGGATGCTTTTGACCAATTGGTGGCTGATGCCGGGATTGAATTCAAACTGGCCACCAAAGACCCCAACGGCAATTGCACCTCCGGAATTACTCGTACAGTCAGTGATTTGACTACGGTTGGTGATCAACAAGTGAAAGACTTAATCATGTGGCCTAGAAATGAGTATCTCAACATTTGGGTTGTACAAAATGCCAACGGCGCTGCGGGTTATTCCAATTTACCTCCCAATGTAGCAGGCAACTGGGGCGCGGATACGGATGGTATTGTTGTTCGCTCCGATTATGTGGGTTCGATAGGTACCAGCTCTGTTCAAAAATCTAGAACCTTGACCCACGAAGCAGGTCATTGGCTGAATTTGAAGCATACTTGGGGTGATGGGAACGAGCCTGCAATTGCCTCTAATTGCGATATGGATGATGACGTGGAAGATACGCCACTCACCATCGGCTGGACTTCCTGCAATTTGCAGGGAGCCTCATGCGGCAGTGCGTTGGATAACGTTCAAAATTATATGGAGTACAGCTATTGTTCAAGAATGTTTACTGTCGGTCAGGCAGAAAGAATGCGTGCTGCTTTAACTTCCTCTGTCGCGCAACGCAATCAACTCATCACTCCCTCAAATCTCAGTGCTACGGGTGTATCGAATCCCGCGCTTTGTTTGGCAGATTTTTCCTCAGATAAAGTTGTGATTTGCGCTGGTGAGAATATTGCATTTGATGACAACAGTTACAATGCGCCAACGACATGGACTTGGAATTTCGGGGATGGAAATACCATTACGGGTTCCGATGCAAACGTGCATCAAAATCCAGTTCATACGTATGAGCAGCCGGGTATTTATACTGTAACCCTAACTGTTGCAAACGCTACGGGTACTTTGACAAAAGTGAAAACCAATTTGATTCATGTTTTCCAAGCGCCAACACTTGAAGCGCCCATATGGGAGGGTTTTGAGGAGGTTTGGCCCAATACGGATCGTTGGTCGGTTTGGAATCAAATGGGCGATGCAGGTTACACCGTTGTCAATAATGTGGCCTATTCCGGAAGCAAGTCTTTGCGTCTCCAGAATTCAACGGTTAGCATCATAGACAGCCGAGATGAGTTGATTTCAGCTCCATACGATATGTCCGGCAGAGATACGATATACATTTCCTACAAATGGGCTTGGGCCAGCAAAACAACCAGCACCAATGACCGTTTCAGGATCAGTGCTTCAGGTGATTGTGGTCAAAATTGGGGATTGGTCAAAATTCATCAAGGCATATCCAATTTATCCACAGCTCCAGATACAGATGGTAATTTTGTTCCAACTGGTCAAGACCAATGGGGCTCAAATGTTGTATTGATTACCAACTCCTCCTACATGACTGATAATTTTCAGGTGAAGTTTGAATTCGTTGCCAAGGGTGGTAACAACCTTTATATCGATGATATCAATGTTTATGGTCAGGAAGGTGCCGGAATTTTGGAAGATTTATCTTGGCAAAATTGGTCGGTATATCCCAACCCATCTCAAGAAGATATGGTGATAGAGACTGAATGGTTGACAGCCCAAGATGGTCAGTTTGAATTATATGATGCATTGGGTCAATTGGTTTGGTCTAGGCCATTTCAAAGCGCTCCAAATGACCACTTGAAATATATTTTACCCCATCAAACGGCCGGATTGTATATGTTGGTGGTGAAATCAGAAAGCAAACAATCCACCAAAAGAGTAATATTTAAGTAAAGCGTTTATGGCAAAGCAAAAATCCAACGAGTCCAATATCACAGTTGTTTTATGGAACAACGAGAAGTCGACAATTTTCAAGTCACTTTCCAAAGAGATGCAGCAATATTTGCTTGAGGAGAGGAAGAACAAACGAGACAACGTTGTCATTCAAAACCCAGGGAAGTGGGAGTATTTCTTTTTTGCTGATAATGGAGATTTGTCGCCACGCACACTGGAAAAATGGAGATCAAAGGGAAATGATATACAAGGCTTGGCCAATGGGAATAAACAGAAATCCGTTTTGGTGAAAGGTGAAGGTGTAGATGAGAAGATAAGCTACGCTTTTGCGGAGGGAATGGCTTTAGGGAATTACAAATTCACGAAGTATTATACCAATGCCAAAGAGCGTGCACTGTCATTGGAACAGATGTATATCCAAGACACGCATTTGAATGAAGCCAAGCAACGCGAGTTGTATGGAGTGGTCAATGCCAACCATGCTGCACGCACTTTGGTGAATGAACCTGTATCTTTTTTGACAGCGGAACAGTTATCTAAGGAAGCAGTTCGTTTGGGAAAGGAAGCTGGTTTCTCTGTTAAGGTTTTACACAAGAAACAAATTGAGTCATTAAAGATGGGAGGATTGTTGGGCGTGAATAAAGGGTCAATTGATCCTCCAACCTTTACCATCATGGAGTACAAACCCGCAAAACCAACCAATAAGAAACCTGTTGTATTGGTTGGAAAAGGAGTTGTTTTTGATACCGGAGGATTGTCTTTAAAGCCAACACCGGGTTCTATGGATGAAATGAAATGTGATATGGGTGGGGCAGCTGCAGTTATCGGTACTTTATATGCCGTAGCGGTTAATAAACTCCCTGTTCATGTGATAGGATTGGTTCCTGCCACCGATAATCGTCCTGGAATGAATGCCATTGTGCCACAGGATGTTCTCACCATCTCTGATGGAACCACCATCGAAGTGATGAATACTGACGCAGAAGGAAGATTGATATTAGCCGATGCTTTGGTGTATGCACAGAAATATAATCCCGACTTGGTGATTGACTTGGCTACCCTTACAGGTGCTGCCATTAGGGCCATTGGCACCTATGCATCTGCAATAATGGGAACAGCCACAGAATCCGACATGCGTTTGCTTCAAAAGGCAGGTGAACAGGTGTGGGAACGTACTTTGGAGTTTCCTTTATGGCCTGAGTTTGGTGATGAACTAAAGAGTGATGTAGCCGATATGAAGAACCTAGGTGGTGGAAACGGAGGGCATATCTCAGCAGGAAAATTTTTGGAGCATTTCACTAAATATCCATGGATTCACATTGATATAGCGGGTACAGCTTGGAATGGTTCCCCCCAATCCTACCGACCAAAAGGAGGTACTGGAGTAGGCGTCAGAATGTTGTATCAATTCATCAAAGATAAATATTGTACTAAAAAATAACGGAATGGAGCAAAGAGTAAAAGTGGGAATCAGCTGCGGCGATCCCAATGGAGTAGGGATGGAAGTGGTGTTGAAGACCTTTGCCGATATCCGTCTTTTTGAGACAATAACGCCTGTTTTGTATGCCCATCCGGAATGGGTGAAACAAACAAAAAAGAGCCTGCGCATTGATGAGCTGATGTATTTCAGTGTTAACACCGCCAAAGATGCCCAAGCTAAAAAACTAAACCTGGTTAATATTGACAAGGAAACACCTTTCAATATCGAGTGGGGTAAGGCAGATGCAAAGGCTGGTAAATGGGCTTTGAAGTCTTTGGAATTGGCCGCTCAAGATTTGGCCAATGGTTCGATTGATGTTTTGGTCACTGCTCCCATCAATAAGGATGTCGTTCAAAACAACCAATCCGGTTTTATTGGTCACACGGAATACTTGGCGAAAATGGCAGGAACAGAGGATGTTCTGATGTTCTTGGTTGCTGATCAATTGCGCGTTGGTGTCGTTACCGGGCATGTGCCCATTAAAGATGTTGCCGGACAAATTTCGAAAGAGAAAATTGTCAAAAAAGTCAACATGATGCACGATGCACTGATCAAAGATTTTGGCGTTCCAAATCCGAGAATTGCTGTGTTGGGTCTAAACCCTCATGCCGGAGACAATGGTCTTTTGGGATCTGAGGAAAAAGAGATTATTACTCCTGCAGTGAGAGAATTGAACGAAAAAGGTTTGGCTGTTTTTGGTCCGTATGGTGCAGATGGTTTTTTTGGATCAGGTACTTTTCATCAGTTTGATGCAGTTTTAGCGATGTATCATGATCAAGGACTGACGCCATTTAAGACCATGGCTTTCCAATCAGGAGTTAATTTTACCGCTGGTTTGCCCATTGTCAGAACCTCCCCCGACCATGGTGTGGGGTACGATATTGCAGGCAAGAATCAAGCTGATGAGTCTTCTTTTAGAGCTTCTGTTTTCTGTGCTTACGATGTTTATCTTCAAAGAAAACGTTTTCGTGAGTATGGAATGAACCCCCTTCAAAAACAAAACATCAAGGAGTCACGTGACGATAAAAGAGAGTAATTGAAGATCAAAGTACTCAATATCGGCAAAACCAAAGCCCCTTATTTGGTAACAGGTGAGGAGGAGTACAAGAAGCGTCTCTCCCATTACGTCTCTCTGGAGTGGGTAGTATTGGCGGATGTTTCCGCCAAGGGGATGTCCAAAGAACTTATTAAAGAAAAAGAGGCTGAGCTTTTTTTAAAGCAAATCAAAACGGAAGATTATGTTTGGCTTTTAGATGAAAAGGGCAAAACATTCACTTCACGTGAGTGGTCTCAGCAGATTCAAAAGTTGATGAACGCGGGTACCAAAACGTGTGTGCTCATCATTGGTGGCGCATTTGGTTTTCATGATTCGGTTTACCAACGCGCCAATGCTCGATTGTCCTTTTCAGCCATGACCTTTTCTCATGAAATGATTCGAATGTTTTTGTTGGAACAACTGTACCGTTCTTTCTCCATTTTAAAGGGAGAGTCTTACCATCATGATTGAAAAGTAATCCCGAAAAGGTATTGGATGTGTCCTTTTAACTTGATCTTTACCTCTTCAAAATTGGGCGCATATCCCAATTCTTTTTCCATAGACGTGACAGGCTTGTCACTGATGCCGCAGGGAATGATATTGGTGAAATAATTCATGTCCGGATGAACATTAAAAGCAAAACCGTGT
The DNA here is from genome assembly GCA_964420985.1 of uncultured Chryseobacterium sp. Lineage (GTDB taxonomy): Bacteria > Bacteroidota > Bacteroidia > Flavobacteriales_D > Sanyastnellaceae > CAMCTV01. Next base: position 12,736 of record CAYQUT010000022.1, on the reverse strand, counting down.
AAGGTTACCCAACGACTACACTTCACTCCCAATGCAGCAATCTTCCTCGCCTTGATGGGGTGATTTTCATCAAGCCACACACCCGTTAATCCGTCAATGCGTCCCGCTGTTATGCCATACTCAGCTAAAGTGAGTATAATGGCTTCTTCTAAAAAACGGAGGTACAGATGTATATCGGTGAAGAACAATTCCAAATCAAAAATGGGATATCCAACAATTTGACCTGGACCATGATAAGTAATGTCTCCACCGCGGTTGATGGGATAGAAAGATGCCCCCACCTTTTTCAATTGCTCTTCACTCAGCAATAAATGTTTTTCATCTCCACTTTTTCCTAAAGTGTAAACGTGCGGATGCTCTACAAAGAGCAAATGATTTTCTTGGTTTTCTGGAGCCTCAGGATTCAATCGTTTTTGCAGTTTACGATCAACGATTCGCTCAAAAAGTGATTCTTGATAATCCCAACACTCCTTGTAATCCCGCTTTCCCAAATCTTCAAATCGCACCAAGCGACTTGAAGATATAGGAAGTGGAAAAATTTCTTCTGACATGCTTATTGCATTTTGGCCAATTCTCCTTTTAAGAAGATGATGGCCGGAATGGCAACCGCATCCTCATTGCGCAATTCAGCAAGATCAATACTGATCCAGTCACCGAGGTGAACCAAATACAATGAACGCTCGATTCTGTTGGATCCTTTGCTCCAAGCTTCCAAAATGGTATCACATTTCTCAGCCATCAATTTTTTGCAAATTTCCATGCGCATTTGAGATCGCTTGTGATCGTCTTCATTGCGCAGGATAACAACCGCAACACGGTTGTCTCCGCCGGTCCAGCCCACCAATTCATTGTGGTTCATTTCTGGAAACACATGGTGTGAACAAAGCATTTTGGAGTTCTCGTTGATTTGTTGTCTCCAACGAATGGTCACCCCTTCATACATGGCTTCGCTGTACAAAACGGGAATACGATCAACAATTTTCTTAGCGATATCCAGGGAGTTGGCGCGCAATTCGTTCATATTGTTATTCATATTGGCAATGGCATTGGTAATAGACGTTTCGAAGTCCATCCCGATGAATCCATAATTGGCCAACATATACAATTGTTGAATGGCGCTGTATCCAAACATAGAACGAGGTGGATTTCCACCTGGTATTAAAATACAATTCAATCCTTTTTCTGCGGCAATTTTTCCAATTTTTCCACCGCTGGTAATACAGGCTACTTCAGCACCTTTGGCAAATGCTTCATCCATAGCAGCTACTGTTTCTTCTGTGTCCCCACTGTAGCTTGAAATGATCACCAATGTTTTTTCATTGACAAATCCTGGCAAAACATAATCATTGGTGCAAACAATCGGAACCGCGCAGCTGTCGGCTACCCATTGGGAAACAATTTTCCCACCGATGCCGCTACCTCCTAATCCGGAGATAACAATATTGGTGAAGGACTTTTCGGACTTAATCAATTTTGCTGAGCGTCCGATGCTCATTGCTTCTTCTAAATGCTTCGGAAAAGCTTCTACTAATGCTTTCATTTTCTTTATTTTACTGGTGCAAAAGTACCAATAAAAAAAACTCCACAGGGGAGTTTTTTCATCGAGAGTAAAGTTTAATTTTTATTTAATGCGAGCTGCGGTATTGGCAAGGCCACTGTAGGATTGTAATTCCATTTTCACACTTCCTACCATGATTTTGGCGGAGGCCATGAGAGGGATCTTGTTGGCATCATCACTGATCCATACACTCAAGTCTTCTTCTTTCTTGAATATCCGTCCTTTTTGAATAACAGGAGCAAATTTTAAAGCGTTGAACGTACCAGCATCTGTTGTCACTTTGTCTTTTCCGATGTATTTTATCTTTAAAGGGAATATCTCATCGTCAACGACACAAGTGATTTTAAAAATGTCACCTTTTTTGGCTTTAGAAAAGTCCATGTTTCTGGCAAAGTAAAATGCACTGATCATGTCTTGCACATACTCAGGAGTCAAGTAACCTTCTCCTTTTTGGTTTTTATAAGCCCTTTTGGCAGGATAGAAGGTGTATTCCTGTTGTATTTTATAACCACCTTCATCTACGTTTCTCACAAATTTGTGGGGAAACATCCCTTGCTTATCAATGTACGATTCGTATTTGTCTCGAACTTTAAAGAAGTAATCAAATGTACTTACTGTCTTTCCCTCGCCTACAACGTGATATACCTCTCTGTTGCCCACCTTGGTAACGTTGGGGTCTACACTGATAGTAGCTATTGCGGCATCAATGATGCCGTAGTGAAGGCGGTACACCAATTTTTCACCTGGCTTAAAAGCCTTGTTGGATTGAGAACGCAATCCCAATTCGGGAAGGTTCTTAATATTTACTTTTACTGGCTTACTTGATTGAGCCCAGCTGCTGCCCCCAGTCATCATGATAACGAGGGCAAATAAAACCACTTTCGTTTTCATGTTTTTGCACAACGCAAATCCTTTGCCAAAAATTATTCAATGGTGGCAATACATTTTAATTCAATGGCAATGGGTGTCGGTAAGGAGTTAATTTCTACTGTGGTTCTGCACGGTTGAGCATCCTTGAAATACTCCGCATACAATCTGTTGTAGGTATGAAAATCACGTTTCATGTTCACCAAAAACACAGTGACATCCACCAAGTTTTCCCATTTGGATCCACTGGTCTCCAGAATCTTTCGAACATTGTCAAAGACGTTTCTGCATTGTGCTTCAAAATCGAAGGCGATGAAGTTTCCATTTTTATCCAATTCAAGCCCTGGTACTCCGCTATCGTTAGCGTCTGATCCCGTTATTCTGGGACCAACGCCGCTTAAGAACAAAAGGTTTCCTACGCGTCGAGCGTGCGGATATGCCCCAACTGGTTTGGGGGCCTCATTGGAAGAGATGATGCTATTACTCATGAACTATTTTTCCTGTGGTTTTCTTTCCGTTGTTTTCTATGACAAATAAATACATGCCTGATTCAAGCTGTTGTGTATTGATTTGATGCAGTCTTTTCTCCGCTTGGAATTGCTCTTGCAAGATCTGTTGACCAGAGAGATTGTACAATTTGACAGTTGTTTTGCCTGTAGCACCCGTTGGAGATTCCACTTTCAGATAATTGCTGACTTGCGTAGGGTAGACTCTCCAATCTTTTTTCCAATCTTCGGAGTTGTATCCAATGCCAACAGCAGGTTCGAGATGAGTGGTCCAAATTCCATTGCCATGCGTTCCAACGATAAGTAACCCATCGTATGGACGTGAATTGATTTGATTGATGATGACATTCCCTATGGTGTTGGCACCTTCCATTTGCCAAACGGTACTTGTGCTGTCCAACGTTGTCGTAGAGTACAAACCTGCACTCGTTCCAACAAAATATTGCGGTGGATTACTCGGGTAAATTTCAACTCCGTATACACCAGGGCCGGCGCCAGTTCCATCAGGGTTCTCCTCCAGATTGCCGCTCACATCGGTCCAGGTATCTCCTCCATTGGTGCTATGAAATAAGCTTTTTTTGTTGTAATTGGAAAAGCCAATCAATACTTCGTTGGGGTGGTAGTCATTAACGGAAATGCTGGATACATATCCATTAGTTGGGAATTGAGTGTCGGAAATGTCTACTCTTGTTGGTGTTTCACTGTAGCAATTGTCCAAACGATAGACCTTACCCTGATTGGTTCCATAATAGATAACATTGTTGTTGTTGATGGGTTTGTCCAGACAGCTGATAGCACCTGCCAACAATGGAACAGATGAAGTAGTTAATCTCACCCATAAGCTATCTTCCAATTTATTGGGATAGTTTCCCGTTACAGGAATATTTTGTACATCGGGTAAATACCAAATGGCCTTATTGGCAGCAATAAAAACATCCTGATGATTGACCGGATCTAGTTGAATCGGATTGATAAACAGATAAGATGGAGCGGTTTGTGGATCGATGCGCTCTGAGCCCAATAAATTGCCTTGATCATCAATGAGTTTTTTCATCATCCTTCCGGATTGCGAAGTTGAAATAACAAAATCTCTTCCTTGCGGTATAGCGCAAAAAGCGCCGTCATCGGCATGCACTTCTTTCCAAGGTTGGTTGGCATCTGCAGAATGGGTTATCCATGTTCCGTTGTCCTGCATTCCTCCCATGATAAAATCAGAATTACTCAGGCCTTGTTCAAAGCCTACGGTATAGAATTGACTCGCGATATAACCATTGTTCAGGGATGTCCATGCAATGCTATCCGCCATGCAATTATCCGTTCGGTAAATTCCACCGTCGTTGGTACTGTATAGAACATTGGGATTGGTGGGATGAAAAACCATGTAGTGCTGATCGGGATGATGATTCGGATACACATAGAACCAAGGGGCCTCAGGATTGCAGCGATATCCTCCAATCCAATCATTGGTATCCGTGCTAAAGCCATCCATACCACGATGCAGATTAATGCCACCAATAAAAAGCACGTTGCTGGTTGGGTGGTGGGCGATGGTCAAGTCATAGCTGTATTGCGAACGGAAAGTACCAAAGTCAAATTGAATTCCAGTATTTAAATTACAGGCATCATCCGGAAGATTAGCGGAACGATTTTCCCATGTGCCTGATGTTCCATCACCATCTATGTAGGTGTATTTGTATAGGAAGTGATCCAAGGCGTATTGATTGTTGTTGAGGGTTTCTCCAAGAAAATATACTTCATTGTGGTTTTGCGGATTCAATGCCATTACTGTTCTTCTTAAGTTGGCAATCTCTGGTTGGGTGGGATTGATACTTACCCAGTTGATGCCATCCACAGAGCGATAAAATCCACCTCCATTGGTTGTGTTGTCACTGAATGTCGCATAAACAACTCCTTCTGGAGTAACGAGTACATCCGTAAATTCAGAAGGCCCATTCCCAAATCCCAAAACATTTTGCCAATTGTTTCCACCATCTGTGCTGCGAATGATTCCATTGTAGACCGCTGCATACACCTCGTCCTCGTTAGTATTCGAGGCATCAATGGCCATCCTCCAAATAAAATCATAGCTGCCATTTTGAAGGGCGTATTGCGGAGTTCCACTCTGCGTGCTAGTCAGAGGCTGCCAAGTTGTTCCGTTGTCCGTGCTTTTGAAAATACCGTCTCCGGAAAAAAGAGAGGTAAAACTGGTACCACTTACTACTCCGTAAAATTCTTCGCCCGTTCCATAGTACCAAGTGCTCTCATGTCCAGGTCGAGTGTCCTGCACGATGCAAGATAAAGAATGAATATGTTGCGCTTCGGTTCCATGTGTCCAACTGCTTCCTCCATTTGTGCTGGACCAAACGCCGCTGGTAACCCCACCTGCAATGATGTGGTTGTCATTTAATACATCAATCGCCAATGCTCGCGTTCTACCCCCAATGTTGTGAGGCCCTCTGTGTTCCCAAGTCAAATCGCGATCACCTCGTTTGGGCATTCGATTGGCGAATTCTTGTTGTAATTGACGCCAATTTTCTGGAACCTCTCCCGTTTCAGGATCATGGTTGCGCATGTATTCAAAATATTTTCTGCTACTGGGATTGATGCCATACCCTTCCTCATTTAAACCGCCTTTGATAGGTGAATGATGCAGTAGGTAGAATCCACAACAGATCCAAATGGCCACTGCCGACATGAAGTACATTGTTTTTCTTGAATACAATTTTTGCATGGTGCAAGATAACCCAAAACTTCTTGCATCATTCCTTGTTCAAAGCTTTTGAATCGGCCCAATATTTTTATGGATATTGACGTTATTTTAGCCTATATGAAAAAACATTTTCTGATTTTGGTTTTGCTCTGTGGAGCGCTATTTACTGAGGGTCAATCCCGTCAATTGTATGAGGCCACGGATGAGAAAGGCAATGTGATCATGAAAGGAACTTATTTCAATGGGCTAGAAGATAGTTTATGGAAATATTATGAGAACGGTAAATTAACCGAGGAGTCGTGGTATTTCATGGGGAAATTGCACGGCAGCAGTATCAAGTATTATGATTCTGGTCAACCCATGATCAAGGCCTTTTTTACCCTGGGAGAGCAGGACAGCACCCATACTCTATTCTCCAAAAATGGTGCAGTATTGGAGAGGGGGCAGTTTAAAAAGGGCAAGCGAGTGGGTATCTGGGAGAACTTTGATGATCAGGGAAAACTTACTCGAAGGGAAGAGTATTTGGATACTGAATTAAAAGTTTGGGAAGTGTGTGAGAATGGGGTGTGCGGAGTAACCAATGGAAATGGTGTTGAACTCATCAAAGAGAATGGCCGGGTAGTGGTTAAACAACAATATCAAAGCGGAATTTTGGACGGTCCTTTTACGGAGTATTACAGTACTGGAATGGTAAAAGTTTCGGGTAGTTATCTTAAAGGAAACAAGGATGATGCTTGGGAGGCTTTTTATATCAATGGAAATCCCAAAGAGTTGATTGTATACTCCTCAGGTTTATTGGACGGTGAGATTATGCAGTGGGATTCAGACGGCGATACCATTTTGAGCGGTCTTCATTTCCAGGGTGGTAAGCATGGAACTTGGAAGTGGTTTTACCAAAGTGGATTAAAAGAAATGGAAGGATCTTTTCTTTCCGATGCACAACATGGGAAATGGACTTATTATTATACCAATGGTCAAATTTCTGAAGAGGGATTGTATGAAAAGGGAAATAGAAAAGGAGAGTGGAAGTTTTACTATAAAGATGGCGCCCCTTGGCGCGTGGGCAATTACGATGACAATAAGAAAAATGGTTATTGGATCACTTACTTTGAAAGTGGACAGGTATTGCATGATGGACATTTCCAAAACGATTTAGAAGAGGGTTCATGGGTGAGCTATTATGACAATGGCAAGAAGATGGATGAAGGAAGTTTTAGGAAGGGAAAGATGAATGGCTTATGGTCCGGATATTATGCCAACGGCTATTCAAAATACAAGGGTCATTGGACGGATAATGTCAAAACAGGAACATGGACATATTGGAATGAAAAAGGCATCCCTGAGAAAACGGAGTCCTACAATTTATCGGGAGAGTTACATGGTTTGAATGTGATGTACAATCCAGCGGGTAAACCCATCAGTGAAGGGAATTTCAAAGAAGGTAAGCCCGATGGAAGTTGGATTTATCGTTATCCTTACGGCGCTACTTTGCGCACATGCACCTACAAAGATGGACAGTTGCATGGAGAACTAAAACAGTTTGGAGAAAAGGGAAAATTAATAGAGGTGTCTCATTACAAAGACGGAAAAAAGCACGGTAAAGAGATTCGCTATGACGAAAAAACGGGGAAAGAATTAAAAAGAACCTATTACAAGAATGGAGAAAAATTAAGGGGTTGATTACAACCAACCTTTCATTTTCATCCAATCATCATTGAACATTTTGCCCAAATAACGGGTGCCGTGGTCGTGAAATATTACAACCACGACATCTCCCTCTTTAAAACGGTCTTTCATTTGAACAAGTCCTGCCATGGCGGACCCTGCTGAGTTTCCTACAAAAATGCCTTCTTCACGGGGAATGCGTCTGGTCATTTTGGCGGCATCTTCATCCGTAACTTTTTCAAAATGATCAATGACATTGAAGTCAACATTCTGTGGTAAGAAATCTTCTCCTATTCCTTCAGTAACGTAGGGATAAATTTCATCTTTGTCAAAAATGCCGGTTTCCTTGTATTTTTTGAAAACAGATCCATAGGTGTCAATTCCCAAAATTTGAATATTGGGATTTTGCTCTTTAAGATAACGACCTGTTCCCGATATGGTTCCTCCTGTGCCCACACCAACGATTAAATGCGTGATTTTCCCATCAGTTTGTTCCCAAATTTCCGGACCAGTGGTTTCATAGTGCGCAATAGCATTGGCAGGATTGTCATACTGGTTGGGTTTCCACGCGTTGGGAACTTCCTTTTCTAATCTGGATGACACACTGTAATAGGACCGTGGATCTTCAGGATCTACATCGGTAGGACAAACAATGACTTCTGCCCCAAATGCCTTCAAGGCGTCTACTTTCTCTTTGCTCTGTTTATCTGTGGTGGTGAAAATACACTTGTAACCTTTCATGATGGCTGCAATGGCCAATCCCATTCCCGTATTTCCGGATGTTCCCTCAATAATGGTCGCTCCAGGTTTTAATTTTCCTTCTCGCTCTGCTACTTCAATCATCTTTAAAGCCATTCTGTCCTTGATGCTATTTCCCGGGTTAAAGGTTTCAACCTTGGCGAGAACCGTTGCTGGAATATCTTTTGCTATTTGATTGATTTTAACCATCGGCGTATGCCCAATGGTTTCCAGTATGTTGTTGTAAATTTTCATTTCAATAATTAACTAAATCTTATGGCTTTGATTGGAGAGATACGGTTGACGTAAAGGGCAGGAATAAACATCGCTACAGCACACACCAATACAACAAAAATATTCAATAATGCTATACTGGCCCAATCAAAATCAATGGGAACAGCGGATACATAGTATTGTTCAGGGTCCAACTTAATCCATTTGAAATACTTTTGAATGGCCATCAATCCTAAACCAATAATATTTCCAATTAAAACTCCTTTTGTAATTAAATGCAACGCATGTCTAAAGAAAATTTTGATCAACATTTTATTAGGCATACCAAGCGCTTTGAGCGTGCCAATCATATTTTGCCTTTCTAGAATGATGATTAATAAAGCTGATGTCATGTTGATGATGCCAATAAAAATCATCATCACAATGATGATGATGACATTGATATCCAACATATTTAACCAAGCCACAATTTCTGGATGTCTTTCCAAAACATTTTCTATTCCCAACTGGTAAGGCAATAGATCATATAATGTGTTTTGACTGGAAAGCAACTCGTCAAAGTCTTGCAGTGCTATTTCGTAACTGCCCACCATTTTTTGAGCAGGGAAATCGTTGAATTGATAATCATAAGCCCATCCTTGATCATTGCTTTTTTTAAAGCTAATTTGAACAGAGTCTTTTTGTCCTGAGAGATTGTCGGTGGCCATCAGCAGAAAATGATGTTCAGAGCCTTCGAGATTTTCAATGGTAAGGGTATCGGCATAAATTTTCCCATTGGCCGTTTTCCAATGGTATTGATAGTCAGAAGAGCTGCTTTGCACCTGAGCAACAATTTGAGCGTTGAGGGGATTGGATTGTGAATCGATAGTTTCAACTTGAATCCATGTCTTGATGCCCATTCGGCTGTATTTCTGCAGGGGGTACAATGGAATGAAAACCATCTTGTGGTCAAATTCCTCTAGCCCCGATTCGTAAATACCACAAATGGTAAAGTTCTGTTGTTGCGGAACCTCATTGCCATTTAAAAAATAAAGACTGATTTTTTGATTCAACGCGACGCTCAATTCTTTTTGCAAGTGACGAGAGATCATCACCTCTCGGATGGTGTCATTGTCGGCGTTGATATTCCAGTTCGGTTGACGACCTTCCTGAATGATTTGTTGAAAGAAAAGGGTATCGTTCTTTGGGTCAATTCCCTTTAATACGATGCCTTGCAGTTCTTTTTTGGATTCAATGATGCCCGGCAAGTGAATGGTAGGTTGCAGGTATTTTACCATGGGATGAGCCAGTATTTTTTTCTCAACGGAATCTATTCTTTCAAAAGGAGAAAGCGCATCGCCACCGGCCTGTAGATTGGCAAATATTTTTAAGTGGCCGCCAAATCCGACCATTTTGGATTTGATTTCTTTCTGAAATCCATTGACCATCCCCAAGGCCACCAACATGGTAACCATCCCCAAGATAATGGCACCGAGTGCAATCCATACGATGGGCCTAGATGTTCCATCGGTGGATTGCCCTCGCATCTTCTGAGCGATGAGAGAGACAACTTGCATGGGGACAAAACTAAACATTGTTCAAAGGCGAACCTTGAAATCTTTTCATCTTATCGTAATACATGTCATTAAATTCACAGATCTTTATAACCATGAGGCTAATCCTTTTTTTCATCGTTTTATTTTGGATGTCTGCGTGTAAAACGCAAGGTCCATTGCTTTCTATTCAACAGACGGAAAAATCAAAGGTCATTGTCGGTGCCGCATGCATTGAATTTTACCTCCCATTGATTCAAAGTTCAAGAGTGGCCATTGTGGCCAATCATACAGCATTGATAGAGGGTAAACATTTGGTAGACACACTCATGAGTGTAAACGTCAATGTGACCAAAGTATTCGCGCCGGAACATGGTTTTAGAGGAGATCTGCCACCCGGCGAAAAGTTCGAGTCTTACACCGATGAAAAGACGGGTATTCCTGTTGTCTCTTTGTATGGCAAACATGCCAAGCCTACTGCGGAAGATTTAAAGGATGTGGATGTTGTTCTTTTCGACATACAAGATGTTGGTGCACGGTTTTACACTTACCTCACCACCTTGTATTACGTCATGCAATCTTGTGCGGAGATGAAAAAAGAACTTATCGTTTTGGATCGTCCCAACCCCAATGGTCATTATGTGGATGGACCATTGTTGGATAAAGAATTGTTTTCGATGGTCGGTGCATTGCCCATACCCATTGTGCATGGGTGCACATTGGGCGAAATGGCAAAGATGATAAAAGGGGAGAATTGGGGAAATACCAAGGATCTAGAGTTGGGCGTTGTCATTTGTGCCAATTGGACACACCACACACCTTACAATCTTCCAATACCTCCATCGCCCAATTTAAGTTCAGATTGTGCTGTCGCGTTGTATCCATCTTTGTGCTGGTTTGAGGGGACTTCCGTTAGTGTTGGCAGAGGTACAGCGCACCCCTTTACTTGTTACGGTTATCCCCAAAAAGAGAATTTCAATTTTACAGCTACCCCCGTTGATATCATCGGAAAGGCAATGAATCCGCCTCATGAAAATGTTCTGTGTGGGTTTGTGGATCTTAGAAACGAATGTCAAAAATTGCATCAAATCAATTTAAATTATTTATTAGATGCTTATTCAGAACTAGGCAACAACATGTTTAGTAGTCCTTCCTTTTTTGATAAATTAGCGGGTTCACAGCAGTTAAGAGAAATGCTAAAAAATGGATGGAGTGCTGACCAAATTCGCGCTAGCTGGCAGAAAGGATTAAACGATTATTTAGCCATCAGAGAAAAATATTTGATATACCCATGAAGACTTTTTTTACCCTTTATCTTTACTTGCTGATGTTTTGGGCCGTAGGTCAAACTTGGGACAATTCTCATCCTGCCAATCCACTGGACGGTATGTATTTAGGAGCGTTTCAAAAGTCTGATTCCTCTGATGCATCCATGTTTCCTCAGGTGTTTGGATTGGATCGTTCCTACTTGATGGGTCAAAATGACAGCATTGGAATGAATGGATTTACCATTGTTCCAAGTGTGTCCTTGTCCAGTGGTTTAACCCGATTGAACAATCAGTTTCAAGGTTTTCATCAGACGGTTGGTCAACTTGATTTTTTTTCCAAGTTCAAAGACAAATTGGCCTTACAGCTATCTTATTATCATCTGATGTCAGATCTCCCTGAGCAAGCGGCCATGAGTGCGATGAATCAAAATACCATTTTGGGTTGGGGCCGAGCTTTAGGCGATGTTGCTGGGCTGTATCGCACGCAAACTTGGACAGGAAAGTTGACGTATCACCCCAATAAGCATGTATCATTGGAAATAGGGCGAGGCAAGTTGTTTTTTGGAGATGGTTATCGCTCATTGGTGATGAGCCACAATGCCGCTGCCATGCCATATGGCAGAATGGTAGCGGATTTGGGTCCGTTTCGTTTCAATGCGCAATGGGCGCAATTAAAGGACAATGCTTTGGGTTGGGATCAATTGCGCACCAAGTATATAGGGATGCACTCGTTGTCCTATGAGGCAACAAAAAGGTGGACCATTACTTTGTTTGAGATGGTGATTTGGCAGAAGAGTGATCGAACGTCTGCACGAAATTTTGATTTACACTATTTAAATCCCATTGCCTTTTGGCGACCCATAGAGTATGCGCAAGGATCAGCGGACAACTCGCTGTTGGGGTTGAACATGAGTTATGTATACAAGCAGAAAACAAAATTTTATTTTCAGTTTCTTTTGGATGAGTGGTTGTTATCAGAGGTGAAGGCAAAAAATGGATGGTGGGGCTTGAAGTACGGTGGGCAATTGGGTATAAAATCCTTTGATATTATCCCAGGATGGGATGTGATTTCAGAGGTTAATGCGGTGAGACCATTCACCTATTCTCATGCTAGTCCATTGCAAGCTTGGGGACAATTGGGTCAACCATTGGCCCACCCATGGGGTGCCAATTTTATGGAGTGGGTCAATATGGCGCAGTACAGAAAACAAGATTGGAAGGTAATCATCGCCTGTCATTACGGGGCCTATGGACTTAACCGTGACGGAATGAATGATGGAGGAGATGTGTTTTTGAGTTACAAAGACCCCGCTCGTATTTATGGCAATGATTTCTTTCAAGGAGACAAGCGGATTTTCTTGTTTCAACGACTTCAAGTTTCAAAGAAAATATTTAAAAACACTTTGGAGTGTTTTGCGGAAGTGATCAGCAGAACCCACTACTTGCCTCAAGTCAACAGTCAGCAATTTTTGATGATTGGCATCAGAACACCAGGTTATTTTCAAGATCAGTGGGATTATTGAAGCCTATTTTTGATTTAGACAAAAAAAACCGTAATATTGCACCCCCGCGCTTATAGCTCAGTTGGTTAGAGCAACAGACTCATAATCTGTGGGTCCCTGGTTCGAGCCCAGGTGGGCGCACAAAAGGTAGTTTCG
>CAYQUT010000021.1:0-52386 GCA_964420985.1 uncultured Chryseobacterium sp. | reverse complement strand
AACCGATATACTGATATACTAATCCACTGATATACTGATATACTGATATACTGATTTACTGATTTACTGATTTACTGATTTACTGATTTACTGATTTTATGTTTCTCGCTCTGAATACACCACCCCATCCCGACTGCGCTGACGCTCGTCGGGACACCCCTCCTTTCTCTCGCAAGCTCGAGCAGGAGGGGAGATTTACTGATACACTGATTCACTGATATACTGATATACTGATACACTGATACACTGATACACTGATAAACCGATATACTGATATACTAATCCACTAATCCACTGATACACTGTTTCTCGCTCTGAATACACCACCCCATCCCGACTGCGCTGACGCTCGTCGGGACACCCCTCCTTTCTCTCGCAAGCTCGAGCAGGAGGGGAGATTTACTGATACACTGATTCACTGATATACTGATATACTGATTCACTGATATACTGATATACTGATATACTGATATACTGATTCACTGATACACTGATACACTGATTCACTCATATACTGATCCACCATATGGCACAATTTGACCAACACTACCAAAACATCGACTACGCTCTAGAGGTCCTACCCGACAGAGACTTTGAAGACTGCACTTTCTCTTTTTGCAATTTTGCCAATACGAATTTGAGCGGAGTAAAATTCACCAATTGTGAATTCCGAGATTGTAATATAAGCCTATGCAATATCAATGGAACAGCTTTTAGACAAGTTCAATTTACCAATTGTAAGATGTTGGGGCTTCTCTTTGAAAACGCCAACCCCATGGGACTACAAATGAACTTTAATCAATGCAATTTAACCCATGCATCTTTCTTTCAAGTATTACTGAAAAAGGCCTTGTTCAAGGGCTGCAAATTATCAGAGGTAGATTTCACAGAAGGTGATTTTAGTAAAAGTAATTTTCAAGATTGCGATTTTTCTAGTGCCATATTTTACAACACAAATTTGGAGCAAGCGGATTTCAGAACCTCCATTCACTATTCAATCCATCCTGCAAACAATAAAATTAAAAGGGCCATGTTTTCACAATCAGAAATCAGGGGATTGTTGGATCAATATGACATTGTGATTGAGTAAGAGCAAACTACAACTCCCCTGCCTCCGCAATCAATTCGGCTATATCCTTCACCGCGATCACATGCTCTTGCTCGAAATTTTTGACTCCGTCGGTCATCATGGTATTGCAAAATGGACATCCAGTTGCAATCACATTGGGCTGTATGGCTAATGCATCCTCTGTGCGTTCAATGTTCACCTCTTTGTTTCCTTTCTCCGCCTCCTTGAACATTTGTGCACCGCCCGCTCCACAACACAAGCCATTGGTCTTGCATCGCTTCATCTCCACCAACTCAGCATCCAACTTTTGAATCAAGGCACGAGGTGCTTCATACTCACCATTGCCTCTTCCTAAATAGCAAGGATCATGGAATGTAATTTTCTTTCCTTTGAACACCCCTCCTTCAATGCTCAACTTTCCATCCGAAATCAAATTTTGTATCAGTTGTGTGTGGTGCATCACCTCATACTTTCCACCCAATGCTGGATATTCATTTTTCAGCGTGTTAAAACAATGGGGACATCCGGTAACGATTTTCTTCACCTCGTACGCATTCATGACCTCGATGTTTTGCATCGCCATCATTTGAAACAAAAATTCGTTTCCTGCTCTTTTCGCGGGATCTCCAGTGCAACTCTCCTCGCTTCCCAAAATGGCGAAACTCACATTGGCCTTGTGCAATATTTTGGCAATGGCCTTGGTGATTTTCTTGGCGCGATCATCAAAACTTCCAGCACATCCCACCCAAAACAATACTTCCGGTGTCTCCCCTGCGGCCATGCAATCGGCCATTGTTCTAACTTGAAATTCTGCCATAACTTTATTCTTGTGTCCAATTGCCTCTGTCTGCTTGTGCAAATGCCCATGGTGCTCCATTGTTCTCAATGTTCGTCAACATGGTGGTAATACTCTCCGGTGATTGCGACTCTTCCATCATCAGATATCTTCTAAGGTCAATGATAATCTCAAGAGGATTGATGTTGATGGGACAAGCCTCCGTGCAGGCATTGCAGGAGGTACAAGCCCACAACTCTTCAAATGTAATGTAATCACCCAATAAACTTTTGTTGTCATAAGATACACCAGCATCCATACACCTTCCTACTTCCTCCATTCTGTCTCGCGTGTCCATCATGATCTTACGCGGACTCAACAACTTACCCGTTTGGTTAGCGGGACATTGAGAAGTGCATCTGCCACACTCCGTACAGCTATATGCATTGAGCAGTTGTACCCAACTCAAATCGGTTACATCTTTGGCTCCAAACTTTTTAGGGGCCAATGGATCCTCTGTGACTTGCGCTGTTGGATCCATCATCAATTTCACCTCATTGGTCACATTGCTCATGTTATCTAAAGCTCCAGCTGGACGCAACTTGCTGTAATAGGTATTGGGGAATGCCAATAAAATGTGTAAGTGCTTGGAATAGCTGAGATAAACAATGAAGGCCAAAATACCAATGATGTGAAACCACCAGCAGAAACGCTCAATGGCAATCAAAGCTCCCGTGCTGTAATTCTGTAAAAACGGTGATACAAATTGACTGATGGGCAAGGTTCCCATGTTGACATAATGTTCAACTCCCCGAGCAGCCAAGATCCCCTCAGCCGCATTCATTTTCAAGAATGCAGACATCAACGCTATCTCAGTGAACAAAATAATATTGGCATCGGACTTGGGCCATTGGGTCATCTCCCTCCAATGAAATCGGGGAAGCTTCGCAATGTTTCTCCTGTACAAAAAAACCACACAACCCACCATAACCAAAAATGCCAAAACTTCAAAGGCAGCAATCAGCCAATTGTAAATATTACCGATTCCATGGAACAACCGGTGTTGTCCTAAAACACCATCTAAAACAATCTCAACCACTTCAATATTGATGATGACAAAACCTGCATACAAGAACAAATGGAAAATAGCGGCTATGGGGCGCGTAAACATCTTGCCTTGTCCCAATGCAACACGTAACATGGTGCCCCATCGTTCGCTTGCTGTGCCATCGATTTGCACATCACGACCCAACAAAATATTTCTTCTAACAAACTGAAAACGCTTGAATGCCATGTAGCCACCTGCACTCAGCAATATGATAAATACCAATTGCCCAATCATTGCTTCTTTTTATCCAGATTAATGTTGTTGATTTCCTTTCTAATTTCTTCCAACTCCTTTTTTGAAAATCCATCTTGTTCCTTTCTACCTACTACCGAGAAGGACAAGTATCGTTTTGGATTTTTTTGAATGTCATCCAGCAGCACATCCAAACTTGCTGCTGCATTGCTCAACTTTACATGCAACTCATCTGATTTCATCAAAGCACCTATGGATCCCTTTCCTGCATTAATATCGGTTACCACTTGATTCAAACCCGTGACCGCCTGATTGACTTTCATGATGGTTGCTCCAACCTGCGCCCTTTTGAGCGTGTCTGAAATTTGTTCAAAGTTCTGAATCACCTGGGAAAGTCGACTGTTGTTATTCTTTAAATTCTCAGCTATGCTTCTTGCACTTCCCAGAATGTCAACGATGTGCGGCCCTCCTTGATTCATCACTTGACTAAAGGAGGCGGTGGAGCTTTCAACGTTCTTCAGCGTCCGTTGAATGTTGGCGAAGAGTGCTGGTATTTCCTTGGTTCTTGGATCCTTGAATACTTGATTCAATTGTGTGATGGCGGAGTCGATACCTGAAATTAATTCAATGGTCTTGGCCCTGAGTGGCTCAATTTCTTGTTTCAATGACTCTGTCAATCCAAGAGCCAAAGATCCCATTAGGGTGTCTTTGTTCTCAGCAAATAAAGTGCTATCGCCCAAGATGAGTCGCACAGCCTTACCGCCAAACAAATCTGATTCATAAATCTGAAACTCTGAATCCTTGGGTATTCTCACATGTTCGTCGTTGATGCTCAGTTCAATTACGATTTTGGATTGATCGGCTTCGAAAATATGCACATCTTTCACTTGACCTATCTTGTAGCCATTTAATACAACTGGACTTGAAGGAGCAATTCCAGCTACGTTCTCATACAAGGAATAATATCGTTTGTGCTTCAGAAAAAGGTTGGTGCCTTTGAGAAAATTGATTCCAAAGTACACAACTGCAATCACCAAGATGACCAATGTACCCAACCAAAATTCTCTCGAAATCTTCATGCTACTTAACCTTTTTCAATGCTTCTTTTAAATCTATCCGTGCACCATTTTCAAATGCGACAATAAAAGCATCTGTAAAGCCTCTGGTTTGCATGGCTTTCATCCCCAATTTGGCTTCACTAAAACTTTGCGTTCTACCCACAGTATACTTGTATTGTCCGCTGTAAATATAATGCTCAACACGTTTCAACCCTTTGAAATCCTTGGCACTCTCTTTCAACAATTGTGGAGAAGTATGCACTTGAACTTTGAACCAAATACCCTCTTCATTTCCTTCTCTCCACATCACCCCATCAATCTCCTCTGACAACGGGCCACTTGATGCTGTGTCATTATCGCTTTCATTTTCTTTCTTGTTCTCATTCTCAATGACATTCTCAATTTCTTTTTCATTCTCTGCTTGATCCTTTGCTATCTGATTGGGAGATTGCCCCTTTTTCATTCCGTTTATGTACTTCTCGAAAGCAGTAAAAATACCCTTGGACAATGATGACTTGCCCGCCGCACTTTGCAGATAATCCTCTTCATTGGGGTTGGTTAAAAATCCCAACTCAATTAAAATACTGGGCATATTGGTGAAAGATATCACGTAGTACCCAGCTTGCTTTACCCCTCTATCTTTTCTGCCCAATTGTGTCTTGAAAAAATCTTGGACGTGCTTGGCCAAATCAGCACTTTGTTCAAGAAAAACATTCTCTCTCAAAGACAGCGCTATGTAAGTATCTGGATTGTTGGGATCAAATCCATCATAATCCTTTCCCTGATTTTCTTCTAAAAAAATAGAAGCATTTTCTTTCATCGCTGTAGCCAAACTCTCTTCCGTTTTGTGCAAACCCATCACAAAGCTCTCTGAACCGTAAGCAGATGTATTGGCATTGGCGTTGCAATGGACTGAAATAAACAAATCTGCCTTGTTGCGATTGGCAATATTCACCCTTTCTTTCAAAGTTGGGAAAGTATCGCCATTTCGGGTATAGACCACTTTGACCTCAGGATACTTCTTTTCTATCATTTGACCAACGGCCAAAACCACATCCAATGTTACATCTTTTTCTGTTTTTTTTATTCTACCCGTGCCTAAGTTACCAGGATCTTTTCCTCCATGACCAGCATCCAAAACAAGGACAAAAGTCTTTGCAACTGTTGTGGTGGGAACAAAGGCATAAAAAATAGCCGTGAAAGCTACCAGCAACAAAACAACACCAATTTGTTTTCGTTTCACAATTGTTTTCATGATTTCCATGGCTTCGTCCTATTTTTACAACAGAATTAAGAACCCTAACAAAAGTATTTTTTGTACAACGCAGATAGACATCGGTATATTTCAATTTTCATCGTATCAATGTTGATAAGCTTGATGCCCCTATTGGGCTTCACGCAACAAGACTCAACTGTCGTGCCCAACGATACGGTGGTCAAAAAGGAATTGGCCGGCTTTGACGAAACAGTTCACTATTTCGGAAAGGACTCCACCATTTTTGACTTGGCCAATGATTGGATTTACTTATTCGGAGATGGTTCATTTGTTCAATACAAAGACATAGAGCTCAAAGCGGCGCGCATTCGATTTAGCATCAAAGAAAAAACGGTATACGCCGGTGGAACAAAGGATTCGATTGGGGCTTGGATTGGTCGCCCTCTGTTCAAGGACGCTACCAATTCTTTTGAAAATGACTCTTTGGGTTTCAACTTTGATACCAAGCGCGGTATCAGTTATGGATCACGAACACAAGAAGGGGAGGCTTATCTCTTGGCCCAGGTTTCTAAGCGTCAGACCAATGAAAAAATCCACATCCGCAATGGAATGTTGACCACTTGCGACAATCCCAATCCGCACTTTCATTTTCACCTCACCAAGGCTGTCGTTATTCCCAATGATAAAGTGGTGACAGGTCCCTTCTACATGAAGATTAGAAAAGTGCCTGTTCCGTTGGCGTTGCCTTTTGGTTTCTTCCCCAATAAAAAAGAGAGTACCGCGGGAATTCTACTTCCTGGTTATGGTAATGGCGGTGAACGTGGATTCTTCCTGCAAAACTTAGGTTACTACTATCCAATGAATCAACATTTGGACACGCGGATCATGGTTGATCTCTACACGCGCGGTTCCTGGAGTATCCGAAACATTACCAACTACAAAAAAAGATATCGTTATTCGGGAAACTTCAATATTTCAAAAACAGTCAATAAATTGGGGCTAGTGGAATTGCCTAGCTACTTCCAACAGCATACCTTCAATGTGCGCTGGACGCATTACCAAGATGCCAAAGCACGGCCCGATCAAACTTTCAGTGCCAACGTGAATTTGGGATCTAGTCAAAATTTCCGCAACAACCTCAATGCATCGCAACAAGATTATTTGACCGGCACTTTCAATTCATCTTTGCAATGGAGCAAATCTTTTCCAGGCAAACCGTTCTCTTTGGCATTAACTGCCAATCACACTCAAAACACCCAGACACAGATTATGCAAGTAACGCTGCCTTCCGTGACTTTTAACGTTCAGCGCATCAACTTATTTAAGAATATTTTCCCAAAATCACCCATTGGTATATCAGGAACCATCAACGCAGAAAGTCTTTATTCAGGAAAAGAATCCGATTTCAATCCCAACAATATTACCCCTCTTTTTAAGAGAGCATCACACGGGATCCGATACAACACCAATGCCTCCACGTCATGGAAGTTGGGGGCCTATGCCACAATCAATCCATCTGCCAACTTTACTTTGTACCAAGCCTTTCAAACACTGGCTCCTGTTTACAACACGGAAAATGCCACCACAAAATTGGACACCCTCAATCAAATGTTATGGGGCAACAATTGGAACACGAGTATTTCCGCAAACTCCAGAATTTACGGCAATTGGGTATTGCGCAAACCGGGATACTTCAAAGCTTTCCGCCATGTTATTCAACCCAACGTTGGTGTGAGTTACGCACCAAAAAACAATTATAGCCTCAACGGTCCGTATGGAGAGGATGGAGCTTTTGTTGGATATACCGCTTTTGATGCTGCGCGATTCCGGCCCTCATCCACCAGAGAATCTGCCAATATCAATTTATCCATCAATCAAAACCTTGAAGCCAAGATCAGAGAGAGCAAAGGGGGTAAAATCAGTTACAAGAAAGTTAAAATCATTGAGGGCTTCAAAACCGCTACTTCATACAATACCATCGCAGATTCACTCAATTGGAGTAATCTTCAATGGAGCGCATTTACCACCATTGGTCAAAACATCACGTTGAACTATAATTCAACACACAGTTTATACGACCGTGATTCACTGGGAAGAGAAATCAATCAATTTCTTTGGAGTACACAAAACCGCTTTACCAGATTGGAGGGTGCCAATCTGGCATTGGGATTCAACATGCGCGGCGATGGTGGAAAGAAAAAGACAGATCAACCCAAAAGCAACGTCCCCACTCCCAATTTGTACACCAACAATACAGCCGCATCCTTGTCCAACAATGGACAGCAGATTGACTTTAGTACACCTTGGAGCTTGAACATGAAGTACAATTTGCGTTATGCCAATATTTGGGACAAATCCAAACAGCAAGACTCTTCACAATGGGTTCAAGCGGTAACATTGGTGGGTGACATTACCATTCTTAAAAAGTGGGCCATCTCTGTGAATACGGGTTATGACTTTAAAATGGAAGAATTCACTCCTTCCATCATCGGATTGCATTGGGATCTGCACTGCTGGGAATTCTCATTCAATGCCGTTCCTTTTGGGGATCGCAAATCCTATTTTGCACAGCTTAACGTAAAAGCCAGTATTCTTCAAGACCTCAAATTACAAAAAAGAGGAAGCTTGGGAACGGACCAAAACTATTGGGAGTAAAATCACTGGTTATAACAAATAGGTTTCAATGCTGTTTTGAATCTCCTGTAAGTTCTTAAATCCTGACTCCTGGTACATCCATTTTCCACCTTTAAAATACAACAAAGCGGGTACGGAACGAATTCCAAACCTAGCAACAACCTCTACGTTGTTCATTGCGTTTATTTTTCCAAACACAACTCCTGAAGATGATCGTGACTCCAAATCCATTAATACCGGCTCCATTTTCATGCACGGTCCACAACCATCTCCATAAACATCCACCAGAACTTTTTCATTCTTGGAGATAAAATCACTCCAATTTTTTTCATTCAATTCAATCATATCATTTGTTTTTAATGACAACAAATGTATAATCTAATGAAAAGTACAAAAATCAGTTCTCTCGATGCCCAATCAATAAAACCAATACTAATATTGATTGATGATGATTTTCTGTTGTCCCATCATTACTTGAAATCCATTGGGGCGTTGCAACAACTCACCCAAATTTTCAGGAATAATTTGCCAACTCAAACCCCATCGATCCTGACACCATCCGCAATTGGACACTTTACCTTCCTTGGTGAAATAATCCCAATACATATCAATCTCATCTTGACCTGCGCATTTAATCACGAGGGACGCAGAATCATTGAATGAATGATGCTCATTGGAGGTACAAAGCAATGCGTATTCGATGCCAAATAATTGGACATGGCACAAACTGCTCTTTCCTCCTGGGGTATCTCCCAGAGGGATAACAGGCCCCTCATGGAAAGACTCCCCAAATATGTCTTTGTAATATTCTACAACCTGATTTACATCGCCATCTTCTTGATGAAACCAAAGAGAAAGCGTAATTTCCTGATGCATCATTTTACTTCTTAAATCGCTTTAAACTACCTGCCTTAAATATCCATTCAGGTGTCTCCAATGGATACAAATCATGAGTATTATACCATACATCGCCCGATGCAGGATTGAGTAAGATTTGCAGATTTTGAGCCGGCATATAACTTTGCGCCAACATGAATACTCTTTCTTGATTCTCAGGATTGACGGCCATGTCCACCACTATTACTGCATGACCCGGACTACCTCCTTGAATAAAAACATCCCCAATTTGCATATCCATTACTTCCACTTCATCTAGCTCCTTGGACAGAGAAAGCGTGCCGGCATACATGAATATGGTCTCCATATAACTCCAAAAATCTTGATAAGTATTGGAAGAGGCTCTCGGCTGTGTTGTCCAATAAGTTTTGTTGCCTTCAATAACAATTCGATATCCTTGCATCCACTTTTCATAATTCACATCAAATCCATTGGTGAAATGAAAATGTATCTCATTGTATCGTCCTTTTCGCCACAAGTATTCAGCACGCAAACGCATCACAGCATCTGCACATTGATGCAAATCCTTATTGCCAATGGGCAAATCCACTACAGCTGCATACACGCCTTCTTTTTCCAATACCCCACCTTTGAAATTCAATAAAGGTGATCCTTCAGGTTTTAATGGCAAATGACGCAGATAAGACTCAAAGCCATTAGCATCCACTCTTGTTCTCTCAAAACCTTTAGGGGCCAGAAAACGTTGATGCAAGGTATCTCCTGACCCCTTTTCCATTGAAGTACTCGATAATCGCTCCGTTTGTTCCGTGCACCCCTCACATGAAACGCAACCAAGAACAACTATAAAAAGAAGAATAACGACATGTTTCATAATGAAAAGATACAGACAATGAAACACAAAAACAAAAAGGCGATCCGAAGATCGCCTTTCGCGGAGCGTAAACGCTCCCAGGGTTTGGCACCTGTATCTTGATTAAACCACACCTTGGTCGATCATTGCATCGGCTACTTTTACGAAACCAGCAATGTTTGCACCTTTTACGTAGTTAACATAATCTCCATCTGTACCGTACTGAACACATGCAGCATGAATGCTCTTCATGATGTTGTGCAAACGCTCATCCACCTCTTCACGTGTCCAGCTCAAACGCAAGGAGTTTTGGGACATCTCCAAACCTGAAGTAGCTACACCTCCAGCATTGGAAGCCTTACCGGGAGAGAACAACAATTTGTTGGCCTCAAATACAGCAATGGCCTCAGGAGTAGAAGGCATGTTAGCGCCTTCAGCAACCGCCATACAACCGTTTGCCACCAATGCCTTTGCATCATCACCATTCAACTCATTTTGCGTAGCACATGGCAACGCGATATCGCATTTTACACCCCAAGGCGTTTTTCCAGCTACAAACTCACAACCGTATTTGGTTGCATACTCTTGAATACGTCCACGCTTCACGTTTTTCAATTCCATCAAGAAAGCCAATTTTTCTGCATCAATACCATTGGCGTCATAGACATAACCTGAAGAATCAGAGGCGGTAACCACTTTGGCTCCCAATTGAGTGGCTTTTTCAATAGCGTATTGGGCTACGTTTCCTGAACCAGAAACAACAACAGTCTTACCGCTGAAACCTTGACCTTTGGTAGCCAACATTTCTTGTGCAAAATAAACAGTACCATATCCTGTAGCTTCAGGGCGAATCAATGAACCACCCCAGTTGCGACCTTTACCAGTTAATACCCCAGTAAACTCATTGCGCAAACGCTTGTATTGACCGAACATGAATCCAATCTCACGTCCACCTACACCAATGTCTCCAGCAGGAACATCGGTGTCTGCACCAATATGACGAGACAATTCTGACATAAAGCTTTGACAAAACGCCATCACCTCACGATCAGATTTTCCTTTTGGATCAAAGTCAGACCCACCTTTACCACCACCCATTGGCAATGTTGTCAAAGAGTTTTTGAAAATTTGTTCAAAACCCAAGAACTTCAATACACTCAAATTAACTGTTGGGTGAAAACGCAAACCACCTTTGTATGGTCCAATAGCACTATTGAACTCTACGCGGTATCCGCGATTTACTTGAATCTCTCCTTTATCATCAACCCATGGCACACGGAAAATGATGGTGCGCTCTGGCTCAACAATACGATCTAAAATCTTGGCATCCTTATACTTCGGATGCGCCTCCATAAATGGAATGATTGCTTCTGCTACTTCATGAACAGCTTGCAAAAACTCAGGTTCGTTAGGGTTCATTGCCTTAACCTTTGCCATGAAGGCATCGACCTGTGCTTGATACGTGTTTGACATAGTATAATTTTTAATGTTCAAATTCGGGGCGAATATAAAGGAAATATGAATAGCCCAATCGGGTTTGAATTAATGATTTTTATTTCCTTCAAACCTGATTCCTTTTGTTTCTTTGTATTCAATATTTTAGTACTATGTGGGGAGCCATAGCGGGTTTTGTTTTACGCAACAGAATTTTATTGGGAAGCATCCTTTTGGGTTTAACCCTTTGGATGGGTTTTGAAGCCCGTAATGTGAGAATGAGTTATCAATTTTCTGGCGTATTGCCTCATGATGATACCACGTATGTGGCCTACGAGCAATTCATGAAACAATTCTCTGAGGACGGAAATGTATTGGTTTTTGGGTGCAATGACCCTGAGATTTGGGAGCTCCCCAATTTCAATGCTTGGAAAAATTTAGGCGAGTCCATCAAAGCGGTCACCGTACCTGTGGATACGATTATTGATGGTCAAATGACCACCATTCAAGTACCCATAGTAGACAGCATCTTTTCTATAGCGCATGCGTATGAAATGTATGCCGATACCGTCATTTCAAAAAGCTTGGTACAAACTGAAGAAGACAGATCCGATACTTCTTACAAATTCAGCTTCCGCAAAATTGTCCCTTACACCCCTAAAAGTCAAGCCACTGTTGACAGTATTCATGACAAAATTCATAGTCTTCCTTTTTACGATGGATTGCTGTATAAAGCAAAATCAGATGCTACCATTTTGATGGTGTTCATCAATCCAAAAATCTTCAATTCGAAAAGAAGAGGAGATGCTGTGGATCAGATGGTAGCATTGGGCGATCAATTCAAAGAAAAAACATACATACCCGTTTACGTTTCAGGTCTTCCATTTGTGCGCAATACGATGATGACCAAAGTGAAAAAAGAGTTACAATTTTTCACTTTAATGTCCTTGTTGGTATCTGCACTTTCCATTTTGGTCTTTTTCCGGAGCCTTCGTGCAGTGCTCATTTGCACGCTCATCATCGGTATCGGGGTTATTTTTTCAATGGGCACCATAGCCTTATTTGACTACCCGATTACGATGCTGATGGGTCTTATTCCACCCTTGATGATTGTCATTGGTGTCCCCAATTGCATTTATCTGCTCACCAAATACCATTCAGAGTTTGTCGTCCATGGCAACAAGATGCGTGCAATGGCAAGGGTAATCCAAAAAGTGGGTGAAGCTTCTTTTATGATCAATGCCACAACGGCTGTTGGATTTGCTACTTTCATTTTCATCGACAGCGAATTGCTCAAACAATTTGGTGTGATTTCAGCACTCAATTCTATGTTGATGTTCTTTATTTCGCTCATCGCATTTCCCATTTTGTTCAGCTACACTTCTGCGCCGGGTCCCCGTCACTTGAAACACATGGACATGGCCTGGTTGTATGCATTTTTAGAGACCTTGCTCAAAATGATCACCAAGCAACGAAAACCCATTTATTGGATTACGATTGCCATCACCGCGGTTTCCATTTATGGCATGACCATGGTAGAAACCACCGGAAATATCGTGGATGACCTACCTGAGCAAGATCGCGTCATCACGGACCTTCAGTGGTTTGAAAAACATTTTAATGGGGTAATGCCATTTGAAATAATGGTAGAAAGCAAAAAGCAAGGGGTCATCACCAAACCGCAAGTCATTGCGCGCATCTCACAACTGCAAGACACCTTGGCTACCTATACCCAATTCTCCAAAAGTCTCTCCATCGCTGATGCCAGTAAATTTGCCCGCCAAGCCTTCTACAATGGGGATCCCGAACGATATACTTTAATTCCGAGAAACGAGCAAAGCTTCATTGCTCCATTCTTCCAATATGAATACGGTTCAAAAGGTTCAGAAAAAGCATTTTTGGATAGTACTAAATCCAAAACCAGAATCACTGCTCACATTGCCGATATCGGAACAAAAGAAATGGCCGTATTGCTCAAGGATTTGCGACCCAAAGTAGACAGTATTTTTCCGTCCGATAAATTCAAAGTGATTTTCACCGGAACCAGCGTTGTTTTTCTGGAGGGAACCACCTATTTGGTAGACAATTTATTTACCTCGATGCTCTTTGCCATTGTTGTGATCAGCATCATGATGGCTTGGATGTTTAAGTCGCCTAGGATGGTCATCATATCCCTCATCCCCAACATCATTCCTCAATTGGTTACCGCTGGCTTGATGGGTTTTTTCAATATCCCGCTGAAGCCTTCAACCATATTGGTATTTAGCATCGCATTTGGAATTACTGTGGATAACACCATTCACTTCTTGGCGAAATACAGACAGGAATTGTGGTCAAAAAAATACAGCCTTTATGATTGTGTGCTCATCGCCGTTAAAGACACGGGTGCATCTATTCTATACACCTCCATTGTACTTTTCTTGGGATTTGGCATGTTTGCCTTTTCTCAATTCGACGGATCAAAAGCACTTGGTATTTTGACAGCACTAACTTTGCTCAGTGCCATGCTAACCAACTTGATTGTACTGCCAGCAATGCTTCTTTCCTTTCAGAAAAAAGGAACCACCGAAGATTTTGAACGAAAAGAATCCGATGATCTTTTGGATGATGATTTCCCTGAAATTGCTTAATTTGTGTGCATGAAAAAAATTCCCCACTGGATTATTCCCATTTGCATCATCCTTCTGATGTCCTGCTCTGGCGGAAAATCCAGCAAAGGCTATGATTATGCGGGTCACAGAAAAGACAACGCAGAACGCATAAAGGAAACACGAGAAAGAAATAAAAAAACCAAAGGCCTTCTGAACCACAAAGGCAAATCCGTTAAAAAACCCAAACCTGAATATCCATAATGAAAGGAATCATTCTTGCCGGAGGCTCCGGAACGCGGTTGTATCCTTTGACAAAAGCGGTAAGTAAGCAGCTCATGCCCGTTTATGACAAGCCCATGATTTATTATCCGTTGAGCACTTTGTTGCTTGCAGGTATTAATGAAATTTTAATTATCTCTACCCCGCAAGATTTACCGCACTTTCAAAGACTATTAGGAGATGGCAGTCAAATTGGATGTCGATTTGAATACAAGGAACAATTGATCCCGAACGGTCTTGCACAGGCTTTTGTATTGGGGGAGGAGTTCATAGGCTATGATAAAGTATCGCTTGTTCTTGGAGACAACATTTTTTACGGAAGAGGAATGGGTAAAATTCTCCGTGAAAACAATGATGTTCAGGGTGGATTGGTTTTTGCCTACCACGTCAATGATCCAGAGCGCTACGGTGTTGTAGATTTTGATAGCAATGGCAAAGTATTGTCCATTGAGGAGAAACCCCAAAAACCCAAGTCTAATTTTGCAGTCCCTGGATTGTACTTCTATGACAACAGGGTGGTCGAGATTGCCAAAAATCTTCAGCCCAGTCCCAGAGGAGAATACGAAATTACGGATGTCAATAAAGCTTACTTGGAAATGGGTGAACTAACTGTTCAAATTTTAGATAGAGGAACAGCTTGGCTAGACACAGGAACTTTTGCATCATTGATGCAAGCGGGACAATACGTCCAAGTAATTGAGGAGAGACAAGGATTAAAAATTGGCGCAATTGAGGAAATAGCATGGCGCATGGGATTCATTTCTGACGAACAATTGGCTGAGTTGGCTGTTCCTTTGGTGAATAGTGGCTATGGTCGCTACCTCCAAGAACAACTCAAATATGCACGCTGATATCCGCTCCCTCGAGCATTTACAACAATGCATTTTGGAAGACATTTCCAACTTTGCAAAACCCCACCTCTTGCAAGAGCTTCATGAACCCATTCAATATCTTCTGAATATTGGAGGGAAAAGAATGCGACCAGCTTTGGTACTGATGGCCGCTCAACTCTACGATACCGACATTCATCCTTATCGCAACATTGCATTGTCTGTTGAAGTATTTCACAACTTTACTTTGATGCACGATGACATCATGGATCAGGCTCCTCTGAGAAGAGGGCAAACTACTGTTCATGAAAAGTGGGACACCAACACCGCCATTCTCTCAGGAGATGCCATGATGATTGAAGCATACCAGTTATTGTGCAATCAGCCACATCCTCAATTGCATGCTCTGCTTCGCATTTTTAATGAAGTCGCTCTTGGTGTCTGCGAAGGACAGGCTTTGGACATGTCTTTCGAAAAACGCAATGACGTAACAATCGAGGAATACCTCAATATGATCCGACTAAAAACAGCGGTGCTTCTCGGCGGAGCGCTTCAACTCGGTGGCATCGCAGCAGGAGCAACAGAAGAAGATGCGTCACACCTTTATACCGTTGGAGAATCTTTGGGAATTGCATTTCAATTGAAAGACGATTACTTGGATGCTTTTGGCGATCCAGAGAAATTTGGGAAACAAGTTGGTGGCGATATTTTATCTGATAAAAAAACTTTCCTTTCCATTGAACTAAAAAACAAAATGGGAAAAGAGAATTGGATACAATGGAGTCAACAAAACAGATCAGGATTTGATAAAATCGAAGCCTACAAAAAAGCATTTATCGATCACGGAATTGATTCAGAAATATTAAATGCTTGTCAACGATACTCGAATCAGGCTATTCAACATTTGGATGCCTTGAGTTGTCCTGAAGAGCAAAAAAGCTTATTGCGTGAAACCATCAACGTCCTACTCCACCGCAATCACTGACCCCAATAGCATTCCATGGCCTCAACTCGTCACGGAGTTTGCCAAAGACATGCACATGATTGGATGGAGTGTGGATGCATCGTCCATCGATGGTTTAGAATCATTGCACCAGCTGATTAAAGAAAAACTGAAAATTAGCCCCAATGAAATTACCACTCTTTTCTATAGAATGGGGATTGAGGAAAGCCGAGCTGGCCTTGCACTGGCCAACAAACAGGTAGCCGACGGAATAGAAGAAATCTGTCAATTGATTTTGAAAAGAAGTCGTGAAAGAATTATTTTGCGTAACACGAAATAGCTTATTTTAGGTTCATGAAAACAACACTACTCACCTTATGCGCTGCCTTGATTAGCACGTTCATGATCGCTCAAACTGCAGCAGGCAAATGGAAAACCATTGATGATGAAACTGGTCGTGTTAAAAGCATTGTTGAAATCAAAGAGCGGAATGGATTGATGTATGGAAAAGTAGTGGAATTATTCAGACTTCCCAACGAAGACCAAAACCCAAAATGCAATGACTGTTCTGACGACCGAAAAGGCAAGTTGGTCATGGGTATGGAAATTTTAAGGGACATGAAATGGAATGGTTCGATGTACGAAAAAGGTAGCATCTGTGACCCAAAAAATGGCAAGGTGTACACTTGTGAGATGTGGTTAAAACCAGGAGATCCAAACACCCTGATTGTCAGAGGATATTGGGGATTCATCTACAGAACCCAAAACTGGGTGCGCGTTAAATAATGCGCCTTTCCATCCCTGCCGTTGCGCTAGTTTGCTTTTCCCTATTGGGTAAAAGTCAAGACCCCTATGTTGTCCCAAAAGACACCTTGGTTCAACAGAAATTAGCACTTTGGCAAGACCTGAAATTTGGATTATTGATGCACTGGGGGACCTACAGCCAATGGGGCATTGTAGAGAGCTGGAGTCTTTGCAATGAAGACGAAGATTGGTGCAAAAGACGTGGACCTTATGCGCAGGACTATGAACTTTACAGACGCAAATACGAGGAGTTAAAGTATACCTTCCAACCCTCTGCCTTTGACCCCATGAAATGGGCATTGGCCGCCAAAGATGCAGGCATGAAATACATGGTTTTTACCACAAAGCACCATGACGGCTTCTGCATGTTTGATTCAAAATACACCGACTACAAAATCACGAGTCCTGATTGCCCTGCAGGATTTGACGCCACGGCTGCCATTACCAAAGAATTCCGCAACAATGATTTTTTTGTGGGTCTATACTTCTCAAAACCCGACTGGCATTGCCCTGATTACTGGTGGCCTTATTTTACAACACCGGACAGAAATGTCAACTACAACCCAGAGAAGTATCCTGAAAAATGGACCGCCTTCAAACAATTCACCTACAGTCAGATTCATGAACTTACTTCTCAATATGGACCCATTGACTTGTTGTGGTTGGATGGTGGATGGGTAAGGCCAAAACAGATGAAAAATCCGTCATGGGTCAATAGCCCATACAAACAGGATATTGACATGGCCAATATTGCCAAAATGGCCAGAGAAAATCAGCCTGGATTATTGATCGTCGACAGGAGCGTTGGTGGAGAATTTGAAAACTATTGGACACCAGAACAACACATTCCTCCGCAAGAAGAAAAATTAGACTACCCTTGGGAAACCTGCATGACCATGGCCAATAGCTGGAGCTACGTTCCCAATGACCAATACAAGTCTTCCAAAACCCTATTAAAAAACTTGGCAACCATCGTTTCTAGGGGAGGAAACTACTTGCTCAATATCGCCCCTTCACCCTCAGGCGAATGGGATCATGAAGCCTACCTCAGATTAAAGGAAATAGGTCAATGGATAAAAGTCAATGGAGAAGCCATATACGGAACAAGAAGACATGCCTTGACAACACAAACCGAAAACTATTTTTATACCCAAAAAGGAGATACCGTTTATTGCATCTACTTCAAAAAGGATGGTCAAGAATATCCAACTTATTTCCCCATTGAATATCCGCGAAAGCCAGAAAGCGACGTTCACCTACTGGGCCTAGACGAACCCGTGACCTATGAATGGAAAAATGGCATGAATTGGAAGGTCAAAAACATCAACAAAAGCGCATTGGCCAATCAACCCGCTATTGTGTTCTATTTCAAATGGGCTCAGCCTGCCTCTTCGAAATAAACCACAACCCAAGAAATGTTATTGCTCCATTGATGATGAGCAACTCAAAACCAAATTTGTAACCGCCCAACCAGTGCACTCCATTTTTATCCAGTAACCAGGACAGAAAAGGAGACAATAACAAAATCAAAGGCAATCCCCTTTTGACGATATTTCGTTGTGTTAAAATACCAAAAGCAAACAATCCCAATAACGGCCCATACGTATAGCCGGCAATATCGAAAAGCAAATCAATGATGCTTTTTTCATTGATGGTCTTGAAAAGAAATACGCAAAGCAAAAACACCAGGGCAAAAGTCCAGTGCACCATTTTTCTCCTTTTCGTTTTGTATTCCTCAGTCCAATTTGGATTTCTTTCAAATCCCAAAATATCGATGCAAAAAGAGGAGGTTAATGCCGTGATGGCTCCATCAACTGAAGGAAACAAGGCCGATATGAGACCAAGAATAAAAATAATGGAAACGCCTTGGGGCAGGTAATTCATGACCACTCTAGGGAATACATCATCTGGAGCCAATGTTAATCCTTCCTTTTGAACAAATAGATACAACATACCGCCCAACAACAAAAACAAAGCATTGACACCCACCAACACCACAGAAAACCAGACCATGTTCTTTTGAGAGTCACCCAAACGCTTGACGCTAATATTCTTTTGCATCATTTCCTGATCCATCCCAGTCATGGTAATGGTAATGAAAGCCCCTCCTAAAACTTGTTTCAAAAAAAACTTTTTATGTAAAAAATCAAAGTTCCACAAATCCAAATAATGATTCTCGTTCATCTGTGTTATGGCCGTTGACCAAGACAATTGCATCATGTCTTTCAAACTCCACACACACACCACAAGGGCTGTGAGCATAAACAAAGTTTGCAAAGTATCCGTCCACACGATTGTTTTTACTCCCCCTTTCAACGTATAAGCAATGATCATCAAAAGAATGATGACACTGGTGACCGCAAATGGGATTTGTAAATGATCAAAAACAAATAACTGTAGTACGTTGATCACCAAAAACAATCTCACCGTTGCTCCCATGGTTCGGGATAAAATAAAAAATCCTGCTCCCCAACGATAAGCCTCTGGTCCCAACCGATATTCCAAATAGCGATAAATAGAGGTTAGGTTCAACCGATAATACAACGGCAGCAAAACAAATGCTACAACAAAATACCCCAAGAAAAATCCCAACACCACCTGAAAATACGACCAACCCACTGCCCCTACCGTCCCAGGAACGGAAATAAAGGTCACACCGGAAAGGGAAGTGCCTATCATTCCAAAAGCCACAATGTACCAAGGGGCGCTTTGATTGGCCTTGAAGAAACTTTGATTGTCCGCTTTGCGAGACGTCCAATAGGAAACACCCAACAAAACCAAAAAGTAAGCCACCAATATCGTGGCCATAACGTATCCCATCATCGCTGTATAAATTTTTTCAATACCACACCCCATCCCTTCCACTCTGACCAATCATTCACACTTTCATTGTGCCAGACCATCCGCCAATCTCCATGAATATCCATGGCATAATTACTGGCTTGAGCAACCTTTTCCAAGGCCTCTGGCGGCGTCAATCGCAGATATTTCTTCAATGTCACATCCATACCCCAAAATGGGACCAACTTTAATTCGCTCACCGCATCATTCTGCCAATCATACCAATGGAAAGGCCTACTTGTTCCCGCCCGATAGCCGACGGTTTCTGCAAAGCCCATACTGTAGTTTTCTTCTATTCCCCAACTCAACAGACGAGGAGACATTTGAAACAAACTCTCTTTTAAATAATGAAACCGAACAGATTGTATTTTAGCACTACTTCTTTGCTGAAGTCTTTCCAGTTCTGCTCGGTGCTTCAGCATATTGGTATGCCCTGCAAAACTGGGATGCCAGCCCCATTGTTGTCTCGCCAATCTATTTGTCAAATACTTCCATCCTTCGTCTTGAGATATTGACATGCCTTTGTCCATGGCTGATCGTTCTGCACACAACACAAAATACCTCAATT
Organism: uncultured Chryseobacterium sp.; assembly: GCA_964420985.1. GTDB lineage: Bacteria > Bacteroidota > Bacteroidia > Flavobacteriales_D > Sanyastnellaceae > CAMCTV01. Next base: position 32,336 of record CAYQUT010000021.1, on the reverse strand, counting down.
CAATCTGCGCTTCTTGAGACATGGCATTCAGAGCAGCGTAGGTATCATAGGGATCTGGTTGCCCCAACATCACCTGAACTCTCGACTTCACCCAATCCAATCTTCCGTGCAAGACATCATTAACCAGACCACCCATTTGAAACAAAAATGATTTGTACTTAAATGCAAATGGACTGTCGATGTCTATTGTCAACTCATGCTGTGCAATTCTCTTATCTTCCAGACCCAAAAGTGATATCAAATGTGTTCTCCATTCATCCAAATAGGCGCGTTCTACCCCACCCCATTGTGTTTGAATACAACCAGCAGATTGAAACCTTCCCCATTCATCAAAATATTCGGGAAAATGCTCATCGCATCGCGACAGCAAATAAAAAGCATATCCAAAAAGATCAAAATTTCCAAAATCCGCCTTTAGCTCTACAGCTTTTCGGTAAGAAATGACATCCCGCTCTCCAGCATGCCACCATGAAAAATCCATTCTCGGAATTTTGACTTGGGCATTGCTCATCCCCATACCATAGTCGATGACTAGACTCCCTATTGGAAAATCGGCTTGATCTTGCTGCAGACTATAAGAATACCCATCCAACAAAAAATCCAATACATATCGAAGTCTTGGCGTATCAACGTTGGAGAGCACTACAATCATTTCAGAAAATCATAAATTACCGCAGCCATCTTCTCAGCGGCTTTACCGTCACCATACAACGGTTTCCATTCTAAATTTTTCAATCCAATCGCTGCTTCAAAGGCGCTTTTTAATTTGGTTGTATCAGAACCCACCAAGAAGGCCTTTCCGTCCTCTACTATCTCCATCCATTCAGTAGTATCACGTAAAATGATACAAGGTTTCTCTGCAAAATAAGATTCTTTCTGCACTCCACCTGAATCTGTCACAATGAGTTGGCTCAAACGTTCCATTTGCAACATGCCAATGTATCCCAATGGGGCAATCAGATGAACATGCGTGGCAGTTTGCAATGCTTCCATCAAAGCGGGTTGAGCTTCCAAGTTCTTTTTTAAGCGGGGATGAACGGGAAGAACCCAATCCAAACCGGCTGAAGCAGTCAACTCCAACATACAACCAATGATTCTGCTCAAAATTTCGGGATGATCCGTATTGTGGTCACGGTGAATGGTAGATAAAACAAACTTTTTATCAATAAAGGGCAATACCTCAGGACGATACTCTCTTGTGCTATAGTACAACGCATTGTCATACATCACATCACCACATTGAAACACACCAGGATGGACGGCAGAATGTGGCGCCTGCCTCTCCCCCATACCTTCACGAGACAAATTAACCAACCCCAAAGGAGTAGGACTGAATAAAAGCGATGACAAATGGTCCGTAACGATTCTGTTGATCTCCTCGGGCATGGTTCTCTGAAAACTGCGTAACCCAGCCTCAACATGGATGACCGGCACATTGGCTTTGGCTGCTACCAGGGCGCCTGCCAAAGTTGAATTGGTGTCACCATATACCAAAACCGCATCAGGCTTTTCTTGAAGAATAAGCGACTCCAAATCCATCATCATTTTTCCTGTCTGCACCCCATGTGTGCCTGAACCTGCAGAAAAAACTTGAAAAGGAGCATCAATTTCCATCTCCCTAAAAAATACCTCAGACATGGATTCATCATAATGTTGCCCGGTATGGACAATCAATTCCTTTACACGCTTCGCATAATCCAAACGCCACACCCTGTTCAGTGCTGCAGCCTTGATAAATTGAGGCCTTGCTCCAACAACTGTAATTATTCTCTTCATTCTAATAAACCTTGATCGGCGAAGCTAAAATAAGCATTCCCATGAACGATTAAGTGATCCATCACCAACAATTCCATCACCTTTCCAACTGCCCGTAATTTAGCGGTGATATCGATATCATGATCTGATGGTACCAAACTCCCACTGGGATGATTGTGCGCTAAAATAATGGCGTTGGCATGATGCTGTAGCGCCAATGAGAACACCTTTTTCGGATCTACCAAAGTAGCCGTCAAACCACCTTCACTGATACGTTTTGCTGTAATTACAGTATTGTTTCTGTTCAAAAGTAAAATCCAAAATTCTTCGTGGGTCAAATCTCCTAAATGTTTTACCAAATATTCAAAGGCATGATTAGAGCATGAAATGGACTTTTTCTTCTCAAACTCTTCAAACCTTCTTCTTCTTGCCAATTCAAAAACGGCCATTAACACCGCCGCCTTGCCAAACCCAATTCCTTTGATCGATAGCCAATCTTGCACTGAAAATTGCGACAGCTTGGTCAACTTACCAAATCCTTTCTCCAATATCGCCTGTGCCATGCCCATCACAGGAACATCTTTTGATCCACTCCCAAGAATGAGCGCAATCAAATCTTGATTGGACAATGCATCTACCCCTCGGTTCATTAATTTCTCTCGGGGTAAATCTTGTGTAGAACACCACAATTCTTCATTCGTTTTCATCGTGGTGCAAAATAAAAAAGCCCACCTCAAAGAGACGGGCTTTTCAGTCCTATAACTTATATGCAAATTATGCCACTTATTTCAAACCGTTCACAAAAAGAGCCAAACTGCTCTTTAAGTTAGAAGCCTTATTGGCATGAATCACATTGTTCTTGGCTAATTTGTCCAACATGGAAGCAACCTTTGGCAACAAGGCAGAAGCCTCTGTCTTTGAAGTCAAAGCACGCAACTTGCGTAAAGCATTACGCGTTGTCTTGTGGTAATAACGATTACGAACGCGCTTGGCGTCATTGGAACGAATTCTCTTAATTGCTGATTTATGATTTGCCATTTTCTTCTAAAATTGGAGGGCAAATATACTCGAAACAAACTACAATCCCAAAAAAAATTTACTTTTCTTAAGGGACCAGTTGAAAACTAAACAATTCCTTGTTGGCCTCGAGCGGTTTTGAGACACAAGCCGCAAAAGGACGATGTGCATCCTCTGATTTCCATTGTTGCGCCTTGAACTGCATACGTGCTAAATCACAGAGGGCTATTTTCTCCTCTAGCAAAACTTCTATCCCGACTTGAATGAACTTTTCTCCCCCGCTATGTCCCACCAAAATAATTCCACTTTGCGCATCTGTATCAAACAACGACTGCTGAATTTCTTTCAAGGTGTCCATTAATCTGCCCAAATTATCCCATTGTCCCGCTTTGGCCATTCCACTCATGATATCAATGATGGGCTGCAAACTTTCATGATCCAACCTTCCCCTGTAAATCATATGTATGGAATTCTCGGCCATCCACTTCTCCACCATTTTGGTGAATTGTATTTGAGGGGGTATGATGGGGAGATCATTATAATGGACATTTACCTGCTGATGAAAACAATACTTATCGTCCGTCTTGGGTTCCATCTCATACTCCAATTTGGAACCCGACTTGCGAGAAATTTCAATCAAACCCAAACCTGCACCACCCTCATCCCCAAAACTTTCATTTTGGATTATTTCACGGTAACGCTGCTTTTTCTCTTCAGGACTTAACCCATTAACCTCATCCAATGCTGTTTTCAAAGATTCTACGGAAGAGGAATTGATACCATTGATGGTATTGATGGTCAAAAAATCCTTTGAAGAAAAAAATCCGAAAAAACCTTCAGCTTCACCACTTTCTTCTTGAATGCCATGTCTGAGAATATTTTGAAAACATTCTACCATTAAAAAAGAAGCGCGCTTCTTTAAGGTGGTGTTTTCATTGCTCACATGCTTTACGTGGGTACCTAAATCCAAGATGGCTTCCGTAAAGTGATCCAGCATTGTCCCACGATAACCATAATAGGAGGCTCCACCTTCAAATATCTGATAGGCGTAGAACAACATTTCCAAGTGCTGTTCTCCTCGAGAGCATCCGCGTGGTGTTTCCAATGTAACGATTCGTCTATGCGAACATAATGATTTTTATAGCTTTCGAAAAAAAATTAACGAATTTGATTGACAAAAATCAGTTAATTCAATTTTAACCTTCAGCGATGTTCATGCTCTCATAACTTTAATTTAATTCGTAAGATGAAAAAAATCTTTGCCCTCTTAGCTTTAATCCTATCGACTATCTCCCATCAATCACAGGATTTATTGTATGATTTCAACAGTATCCAAGAATTCGAAATTTATTTCGGGGTTTCCAATTGGGACTACCAAATGGATACAGCAAAAGCTGGATCAGAAGGATATATCCTTGCGGACTCCGTCATCATCAATGGCATTACCTACGACAGTGTGGGTGTAAAATACAAAGGGAATAGCTCCTATAACGCCAATAACAATAAGAACCCGTTGCACATCAAATTGGATTATGTGCACAAAAAAGCACATTATGATCATTGCACAGACCTCAAACTAGGCAATGGTTTTTCCGACCCCAGTTTTATCCGCGAATTTCTCTCCTATGCCATATTACAAAATTATATGGATTGTCCAAAAGCCAATTTTGCCAATGTATACATCAACGGACAATTAAGGGGTCTGTACAGCAATGCCCAATCGATTGATGAACGGTTCAATGGTGATCATTACTACTCAGCCGAGGGTTCGTTTTTCAAATGCAATCCGGTTGGAGGTGCAGGGCCTGGCTCTTCTGCCAGTCCCAACTTGGCATACCTCGGGGCCAATGAATCTTCTTATTACAACTCATACGAAATGCAATCCAACAGCGGTTGGAATGATTTGATTGGCATGATTGACACCTTGAATAATTTCACCACTGTTTTTAGCAACAGCATGGACATCGATCGGGTGATGTGGATGTTGGCCTTCAATGTGGCTGTTGTCAATTTGGATTCTTACTCTGGGCAATTCAAACAAAACTATTACCTCTACAAAGACCGCAATAATCAATTTATTCCTACTGTATGGGATTTGAACATGAGCTTCGGAGGGTTTCCAGTTGGTCAAGCGCCGGGGGGAAATCAGTCCACTACAAGTGTCCTTTACAATAGCACCAGCACAGCCCACCCTTTGATTTCAAAATTGCTCGCCATTCCCAGTTACAAGCACATGTATATCGCCCACATGAAAACCATCATGAACGAATGCATTGCCAATGGCTGGTACGTGACAGAAGCCCAAAGCATCATGAATACCATTGATGCGGCTGTCAATGCTGACCCTTATAAATTCTATACTTACGCCCAATTCAATAGCAGTCTCTCTACGAACACTACGGGAGGTGGCGGCGGACCTGGCGGTGGTTCGGTTCCTGGCATTCAATTGCTTATGGATGCCCGAAATACCTTTCTCCAATCCACGACAGAATTCCAACAAGTAGCACCTACTTTAAACAATCCCATCATTTCAGAATCCATTGACTTTCAAAACAACTTTTCCATTTCAGTGGAATCATCCAACAATATCTCTGTTTGGTTGGGATATCGTTTCGATAAAACAAAACGATTTACTAAAATTCAATTGCAAGATAATGGACTTTCTGAAGATGGAACGGCAGGTGATGGACGATTTGGAGCTCTCATCAGCGCAAACGGAACCCATGTGGAATATTATTTCTATGCAGACAATGACAACGCTGGAATCTTTCTACCCGCTCGTGCCGAGCATGAATTCTTCAATAAAAATTTCAACACGCATCCCTACGCCATCGGTGATATCAGCATCAACGAATTACTGGCCAGCAACAGCATTCAATTGGATGAATACGCTGAAGATGACGACTGGATTGAACTTTATAACAACTCCAACAACATCATCAATCTTCAAGGTTTATATTTAACCGATGATGGTGCTGCTTTGAACAAGTGGCCACTACCTTCTATGCTTATTGCTCCTCAGGGATTCTCTATGATATGGGCTGATAATGATGCATGGCAATTGAGTGCGCACACCAACTTCAAGTTGAGTGCTCTTGGAGGTTCGTTGATGCTCACGGATGGAACCAACATTTTGGACAACATCACCTACCCTGCCCAACAAAGTGACGTAAGTTTTGGTCGCTATCCCAACGGAAACGCTGGCTCCTTGCAATTCATGGCTACCACCTTCAATGCAGATAATAGCGGTGTTGTCCAAATTGAAGAAAATGACATCTCATTTGCCATCTACCCCAACCCCACCAACCATGTGCTCAACATCAACGCCAGTTCAGTCATCCAACAGATCACCATCTTGAATGGCGTGGGTCAGGTAATTCAAAATACCATGATTAATGCCCATGACACGATCATTGATGTTGCCGGCTGGGCCAACGGAATGTACTTCATCACCTTAGAAATGAATGACGGGAAAAGACTTCATCGTTCTTTCGTGAAGAGTTAATTCCCCACTTGATGTATTTTAGCCTCATGAAGAGAGGCGTCGCCATACTGGGATCCACAGGATCCATTGGAACACAAGCATTGGAAGTCATTGAAGCCCATCCAGAGAAATTCTCTGTGGAGGTTTTGACTGCGCAGAAAAATGCTGATTTATTGATTCAACAGGCGTTGCAATTCAACCCCAATGCAGTGGTCATAGTGGATGAAAGCCAATACACCAAAGTGAAAGATGCCTTGTTTGATGCAGGTATTAAGGTTTACGCCGGCGAAGAAAGTCTTTGTCAAATAGTACAATCTGAGAGCATCGATATTGTATTGACTGCTTTGGTGGGATTTTCAGGTTTAAAGCCCACGGTAGCAGCCATTGAAGCCAAGAAGCAAATTGCATTGGCCAACAAAGAAACATTGGTGGTAGCAGGGAAAATCATTACCCAACTGGCCAAAGAAAATGGTGTGAACCTCTATCCAGTAGATTCAGAGCACAGCGCCATCTTCCAATGTTTGGCAGGCGAATGGCACAACCCCATTGAAAAAATTATTTTGACGGCCAGCGGTGGTCCATTCCGAGGAAAAGCCATTGAAGACTTGAAGGGAATCAGAAAAGAACAAGCGCTCAAACATCCCAATTGGAGCATGGGCGCCAAAATTACCATTGACTCCTCTACCCTTATGAACAAAGGATTGGAGGTGATTGAAGCCCAATGGTTGTTTGATTTACAGCCCCATCAAATAGACGTCATTGTTCATCCGCAGTCTATCATCCACAGTTTGGTTCAGTTTCAAGATGGTAGTCTTAAAGCACAACTGGGATTGCCGGATATGAAATTGCCTATTCAATATGCATTGGGTTATCCCCAGCGTTTACCCGCAGATTTCCCGAGATTTCACTTTGCACAGTTTCCCAACCTAACCTTTGAAGCACCTGATAAGGAAACTTTTAGGTGTTTACAATTGGCCTATGATGCTATGTCTGAGGGTGGCTCATTGCCTTGCGTGATGAATGCCGCGAATGAAATTGCCGTAGCATTATTTCTGCAGGACAAGATTGGTTATTTGGAAATTGCTCAATTGGTGGAATCCGTTATGAAGCACCACACTTTGATTGAGAATCCGACATTGAACGATCTGTTCCAAACCGACCATTGGTCTAGGGAAGCTGCAATGCGATTGGCCAATTAAAGGGCCAATGCATGAGATGAAACTTATCAGTGCGTGCGCAATTCAATGCTCACGCTTTCCACTTGACCTGGGATGGGCGGTGCTACTTTCGTCAATTTAATACGAATGCTCTCAGCTTCGGTAAACCTGGCTTTGAGTGCATTGAGAATGCGGTAACCGACAGCTTCTATCAACTTGGAACGTATTGCCATTTCTCGACGGACAATATTGGTCACCTCTACATAGTCAATGGTAAGGCTCAAGTCGTCATATTGCGCGGCCTTCTTCACATCAACATGAAAAACGGCGTCAATCAAATACTTACCGCCGATGATGGCCTCTTCTTCCAAGCAGCCATGGTTGGCATGCACTTCAATGTTGTTAACGTAAATTACTCCCATTGTCTTTTAATACCATTTTCAGATCAACCCAACTTTGCAATTCCATTGGCCACACGGCGCATGACCTCTTCCTTTCCAATGACCGATGCCACTTGCGCTGCTGCAGGTCCCGTCAATGTACCAGTCAACAACAATCGGAACAACGGCATTACGGCACCCATTCCCAAACTTTCCTCTTGCAAAAATTGCTTAAAGCGGTTTTCAATATTCTCCAAAGAAAAATCTTCGATGGTATTCATCACATCCGCCCATTTTTGAATGATGGCCGCTGACTCGCCTACTTTCCATTTCTTGGCAACAGCCTCTTCGTCATATTGCTCAGGACCTTGGAACAAATACGTTCCTTCTAACATGTCTTCGACAAACACCGCGCGTTCCATCATCATCCCTACTACCTTCTCCGTGTATTCCAAACTGACTTCGATGCCCTTTTCCTTCAACAAAGGTTGCAGCATGGCAGCCAATTCATCATGCGGAGTAGCGCGCAAATATTGCTGATTGAACCACTTGGTTTTATCAGGATCGAACTTAGAACCGCTCTTACCAATTCGTTCGATGGTAAACGCATCAATCATTTCTTGTTCGGTAAAAATCTCTTGGTTGTTGCCAGGCGCCCAACCCAACAAAAGCAACATGTTGATAAAGGCTTTGGGGAAATAACCACGCTCACGGTATCCGCTGGAAATGGCTCCTGTTTCTGGATCCTTCCACTCCAAAGGAAAAACGGGGAATCCCAAACGATCGCCATCACGCTTGCTCAATTTTCCATTGCCATCCGGTTTTAGAATCAAAGGCAAATGCGCAAATAACGGTGCTTCCCACTCAAAGGCTTTGTACAACATCACGTGAAGCGGCGCACTGGGTAACCATTCTTCTCCACGAATGACGTGAGAGATGTTCATGGTCATGTCGTCTACAACATTAGCCAAATGATAGGTGGGCATGCCATCGGATTTGAACAGCACCTTATCATCCAGCTCGTTGGTAGAAAATACAACCCAACCGCGAATCAAATCTTGGAATCGCACCTCTTCATTGCGGGGCATTTTAAAACGAATCACATAAGGATCACCCTCAGCCAAGCGCTTCTCCACCTCATCCGCCGGCAAGGTAAGGGAGTTCTTCATGGTCATGCGGGAGATGGAGTTGTATTGCCAATTGGGCATTTTGGCCAATTCCGCTTGTTTGCGGATATTGTCCAAATCCTCCGGGGTATCAAAAGCGTAATAGGCCCAACCCGCTGCGATTAATTTTTCAGCATAAGGTTTATACATGGGTTTGCGTTCGCTCTGGCGATATGGGGCGCAATCACCACCATAGCCGACACCTTCATTGGGTTCAATGCCGCACCATTTTAATGCTTCGATGATGTATTGTTCAGCACCGGGGACAAAACGACCTTGGTCGGTATCTTCAATGCGGAGCAAGAAATCACCGCCGTGTTTTTTGGCAAACAAATAATTGTATAGGGCGGTTCTCACGCCTCCCATATGCAGCGGCCCGGTGGGGCTGGGTGCAAATCTAACTCTAACCTTTCGCATAAATAGTGTTGCAAATTTAGGGAAAAAGGGGGGTAGAACAGCGGCCTTGAATCAAGCCAATCTGTGCGCTTTATGAAACCCTTCCGAACTTGGCGTTTTAAAGCAACAAATAGAAAGATATTGAGCAAAAGGGATGGACTTTACTTCTACCTTTCAGTCTCTCTAATCTTCTGCAGATCTCTTTTGATTTCCTCAATTTTTTCTAGGACCTTTTCAGCCTTTCCCAACAAGCGCTGGCAGAAAAATGCGGTACCAACAAAGCCTATATTTCAAAAGTGGAAAATAATCTCAAAGAAGTGCGCCTATCCACCCTTCAACGCATCATTGAGCAAGGATTGGGCGGTAAATTAGAACTCCGAATAGCGTTGTAGCATTTTTAAACCATGAGTTAAACCACGGATGACTGCCCTTCTTGATTTTTAAAATCAAACATCAGAACCATAAAAACGCCAAATAGCACCACCCCTGATTGGGTCTCTAAAAATGACTCCACCAAGAGATTTAAAAAGAAAATAGTCACAATAGCTGATTCCACCCATCTATTCCCTGACCTTCTCCAAGCCTGAATAAATAGGAAAATCAAAATCATTATTCCCACGCAACCCAGTTGCAACCATGAAGTGAGAAATTGATTGTGTGAATTCAATCCCTCTTCCGCTACCCCCGCATTTCCCAATGCCACATTCCTTGTTTTCAAAACCAGATCCGCATCACCTGTGCCATATCCCCAAAACCAATTCTCTTTTACCAATTCCAAAGAAGTATTCCACATGATTAATCGTGCTGCGTTACTTTCCACCGTTGAATTATTATACAACTGCATTTCGCTCATGGATTGTCCAATATTATTAAATCGCTCATAAATACTTTCACCCATAACGGACCCTATCATTGCCATGCCACCAATCACTGCGGCCAAAGCCGACAATTGCTTCTTTTTTGAGGCCATTTTCACTTCTCCGAAAACATACATACCCAATAACATGACCCAGATAATTATACCGATTTTAGATAAGGTCTGAATCACGCCTATTGAGAACAAAATCATCAAAATCAATACCCATTTTTTATTTTCATTTGTCTTTAAATCAGACAACAATACAAGCCCCAAGCACAAATAACAGGCGAGATAGCTGCGGTGCATAAATGGTGAAAACACCGATCCTGAAAAAAATTCGATCCAATTTCCTGAACTTGCATCCACACATTTCATCCCAGCCAACACTTCATTCAAAAGAAGAACACATGCCAGCCCCGCAATAAATACGAATTTCCATTGCTTTACGCTCATTTTCAAAACTGATAAATGAAACAACAAAGGAAACAAAATGAAACTGAGTTTATTCTCTAACTTTCCAATGGCCAATGCATTTTGATCTGACCAAATTACTCCGATCGAAAGCCACAAAAAATAGGCAATCAGTATGCCCGACATTCCTGAGAACATTTTTTTTAATAATATCCTCCATTCACTCCAACGCGCTTTTTTAAGTGCAAGTATTATCCAAATACCAAAACCAATTGGAGACCATCTTTGCTGAACAACAGAAAAAAATAAAATCCAAGCCAAAGACCAATCAGCTAAGGTCCAATTCCATCCTTTGATTGTTGTGGATATTCTCTCTATCATGCTAGCCTATTCAATTTGGGAAGATTTCATTGCTTCTTCTGTTCATTCCATTTCAAATTCTGCTTTTCATAAACCAACAGCATTTCATCTACATTTCTCTGCCAATTGTATAATTCAACGGCTCTCTCTCTTGCAGCTGAGGCCTGATTTAACGCGTTGGATGGCGAGGCTATCAATTGACATATTGCTTGAAAAGCCTCCTCTTCCGAGTTTCTGGAAACTATGTATCCGCATCGATTACCCTCACCCAAAACCTCACTGAATCCGTCCGCATCTGACGCCACTATGCATGACCCTGAAGACATGGCCTCCACCAACGAAACACCAAAACTCTCTCTGCAAGTAGATAAACTCACATAAACATCCAGCTTTCTATGCCAATCAGGAATCTCTTCATGTGGAATACGTCCAGTAAAAACAACCTTGTCCGCAATCTTGAGATCACGGACCAATTTTTCCATTTTGGAGCGTTGCGGTCCGTCACCTATTAAAAACAAACGAAGTGATTTTGTACTAAAATGCAATTGCAATTGATAAAATACATTGATTAAAATTTCCGTTCCATATTTCTCATCAATTGTCTTAATACAACCAATATTTACTTGCTGATCATTGGTCAAGGGCAATGGTGCATCCTGACGATGAAATCGTTCTATGTCGATTCCAAAAGGAATAACTTCTATGGGTTGCTTTGTAAATCGCATCGCTTCTTTGCGCATACAATGGCTTGTAGAACATACCAATTGCGGCCTAGACAGAGCAAATCGCAAGAACAAAGCATACAATCCATTCTGATTGGGAAACTCATAAACATCAGAACCCCAAACAGATGTTATCAAAGGTTGATAACCAGAGAGTGCGCCGAGCAATCCGTAACTTGATGCATAATGCGCATGCAAGACGGTAGGTTTAAAACTTTTAAGTACCTTTTTTAATGGTAATAGATATCTAAAATAATTGACTTTTTCTAAAAAAGAAATTCCGCCTATGCGTTGCTTGGGTTCAAATAAAAGCTCTATATTCTCTATCCCTTCATACCAAGGATGATATGCCGTGTTGAAGCTGAATAGTCCAACATGAATACCACGTTGAGCCAATGACAAGGCCCAACGCTCTGTATGTTCTGACCCAATATCCGCCAATAATAAAACCTTTATCGGCGCTGAATCCTTTTCCATTTCCTTGCTCATGCTCAACCTGAAGGCATAAAGATATCAACAATACCCGCATTTGCACTTTGGCAGCAATTAAAAAAAATTTACTTTGCAACCGCAATGCCTAAGCCAACCAAAAAAATTAAAATAGCCTATATCACTGAGACTTCACCTTTGAACAAACATGCATGGTCTGGCACAGCCCATTATGCTTTTCAATCTTTGTCTGCATCGGTGTCAGAAGTCATTGCGCTTGGGCCAGAGCGGCCTAAGATGATCCGATGGTTCTTTATGTTGGCCAACCAACTTTCACTTCGAATTTTCAAAAAACGAATTGATTATCGGCATTCTATCCCCTACGCCAAAGCCTTTGGTCGAATTTTTACCCAAAAACTCAATGAAGTAGATCATGACATTGTGGTAGTATGCGGCGGTACAGAATACGGAGCCTACCTCAAAACAAACAAACCCATTTTTTATATCCTTGATCGCACCATTGCAGGTGCCATCAATTATCACAACGTACTCAGTCAGCTATGGGATTGGTCAAAAAAACAAAGCATCGCTACTGACCAACTGGCGATGCAAAAGGCGTCACGCATTTTTTTTTCTTCCCGTTGGGCGGCTGAGCAGGCCATTCATTCATACAACATCCCCGTAGAAAAAAGCAGTATTTTACCATTTGGCGCCAACATGGATGAATTACCTAAACATGAGGAAATCAAAATCAACATTGAGAATAGAAATCTCGCGGCTGCATGCCAGTTGCTTTTTATTGGCACTTCATGGAAAAACAAAGGCGCTGATATTGCCGTAGATGCCATCAATCGATTGAATGAGCAAGGCATCAATGCCTCATTGACCATTGTTGGATGTGTTCCGCCAGATGACTTTGCACACCCAAAAGTCCGCATCATTCCATTTGTAGATAAAAATTCTATTCAAGGATTGGACACTTTGAAAGGGCTTTTTTTAACCCATCATTTCTTTATTCTCCCCACACGATTTGATTGCACTCCGATTGTATTCTGCGAATCCAGTGCCTATGGCCTTCCCATCCTATCCTGTTTAACTGGCGGAGTAGAAGGTCATGTCAGTGAAGGGGTCAATGGACATTTGTTTGACTATCATGCCAATGGTCAACCCTATGCAGAAAAAATTTGTAGTTACATTCAACATCCCGACAGTTATTCTTCGTTGTGTTTTAGCACAAGAAATTTGTTCGAACAATCCCTCAATTGGAATAGATGGGCGAACACTTTTCTTGAAGAAATACAACCTTTTATTGAAATCGACGAATGAGGCATTTCGCGGCTAGTTTAATCCAATTGGATTTTCCAAAGTGATGAATAGGGCATTGAAAAAAATAATAAAACGCTGACCAACCCAAATTGGTGTTTCCACAAGCATCTTCCCATAGCTTATGTACCGCTGATCTCATAATCCCATCAGGCACAAAAGACAAATGTCTATTTTGTTCATACAATTCTATCAACCATGCACCCATCGATTGAAGATCTCCGATATCGGTGATCAATACTGAAGAACCAATCTTACAATGCAACTCAAATTGTTTGTCATTAAAAACAAAACCTGCCTGATGTAGAATCCTCTCTCTCACCTTATTTGCTGAATCCAACTGCACTTGATTGTGTTTGTTCGTTACTTGATTCTTATGAATACGATATTGCAGAAGCGGCTCCTTTAAAACAACCATTTTATGCTTAAACAATAATCGAGACCACAATTCATAATCTTCTGCATGAGGAAAAGCAGAGTCAAATATGATCTCTTCATTTTCAAAAACAGACGCTCTGAACATCAGTGTGGGATGCACAAGCGCACTATTGAAGAGCATCCAACATGCAATCTCGTCATGTTCTGAGTGAGAAGGTCTGAAAGTCAATTTATTGTTCAATAAATGATAGGTGGAAGAGCCACAAATGGCAATATTGGGATTCTCGCGTAAAAATTGAAGCTGCCGCTCTATACGATACGGCAAAGCAATATCATCAGCATCCATTCTGGCTATAAATCGACCAGATGCGGATTCTATTCCTCTATTCAAAGAGAAAATTAATCCTCTGTTAACTTCATTGTCCAACGACAATATACGATTGTCTTGATAACTACGGATGATCTTTGCACTGCTGTCTGCTGAGCCATCATTTACAATAATCAACTCAAAATCTTTCCAGGTCTGATTTAACAAGCTATCAATAGACTGACGGAGAAATTGTTCTCCATTGTACACTGACATAACAATTGATACTTCTGGCATAAAACTAGGGTTGGAATTGTTCTAGTTTGAAAATGTAGTTGTTGTATCGACTGCCATAACACTTCCTTAAGAAAGACTTTAACCAGCGATTTTTATTCACACCATGGATAACGCTAATAAAGAAATCTTTGTTTTCCGCTGCCCTTGGAACAATTGTAAGCAGGTCTTCGAGCGTTTGAATTTTAAAATCAAAGAATAAATAATCGAAAAACGAATGATAAGGCTTAACGTTTTTTACATGTGCACAAAGCTTGTTGAATAACAGCACATGCTCCCTAATTTGAATTTCCTTGTTGAATTGCACTTGATCAGAAATTTGCCCCTCTACATTGTGAACCAATGAAATCAGTGGTTCATCAATATAACTGAAACGCTTTCCTTTCATTTTCGAAATATAAAAGTCTATATCAACCAACCAAATCAGAGACTCATCAAAAAAAGACTCCTGATTTTTATACAAAACAACCGATGGTCCCATGATAACATTCTTGAAAAACAAAAAGGCCGCATCCCGAGATAAAATTCGCAATTGCTTTGGAGTGGTTCGTTGGATGCGCTGGGTATTGCCTCTTTTGTAAATGACATGCGCAGCGGTATACAAAAAATCAGCATCCTCAGCTTGAATGTGTTCCACCATAAGTGACAAGCTTCTAGAAGAAGAAAAATAATCATCATGATGCATGATTTTAATGTACTCGCCCTTGGCACTCGCGATAGCAAAATTCCAATTTCTGGGTGAGCCTAGAGAGGGCGAATGGTGAAAATAGGAGTATTGCACACCTTTCAGTTTTTCCTCAATAAAGCGTTGAACACTCTTGTCTGGTGTATCATCCGAAATGATTAATTCAAAATCTTTAAAGTCTTGAACCAATACCGAATCCAAACATTTATTCAAACACTCTATTTGCTTATAGGTCGGGATACATATAGAGACAACTGGCATAATTTCTTGGTTATGATAAATCTAATGTATTGCATTCCATAATACAACTTCAATTTTTTGATGCATTTGGACTCCCTCTCCTGATTCAACAAATTCAATAAATATCCGTAGTATTTACCTGCAAAATTTTCATTTAAAAAAGTCAAGGCTTGCTTCAAATACAACTTATCGTGTTTGCTTTTGTACAATAATTGATCAATCAAAAAAAAGGATCCCAGCGTCTTAAGTTTAAACAGGATCCGCATGTGAAAATCACTTACTTCATCTTGGTATCTCACTCCAATTCTTGCACTACCTACCCACATCTTAAGTGCGTTGTTACTGCTGTGACTTTTCTGATGAACGCGAATGAGGGTGTAGCTCTTAGGATTGAGATCTAATAAAAACTTTTTGTCGTAAAACACAAATCGTAACCAAAAATCCCAATCTTCATAATGCAGCAAAGTCTCGTCAAAATAGCCCACTTCCGCCACAGCGGTTTTTTTGAAGATTGGTGAGCTTATTACCACTTGGTTACCTTGCAAGAACTCAGGGAGCATCTCTTTCTTCCTCCCCTCTTTGTAGGACATCCATGGGACATCATTAGCAGGGTCCATGGCCATTCTGAAATACAAAAGCGATTGATTTCCATCTTTAAAGTAACGCATATCGGAATAGACGACTGTTGCATCCGGGTTATTCTCAAAGAGAATCAAGGCGTTTTCTAATTTCTGCTCGACAATTAAATCATCTGCATCTAAAAACAGCAAATACTCTCCTCTCGATTGCCTTACACCTTCATTTCTGGCGGAAGATGGACCTCTGTTTTCTTTCAGTTTGCAATACCGTATTCTATTATCTTGTTGCTTGTATTGTAAGACAATTTGTTCTGTATCATCAGAAGACGCATTGTCGACAATGATACATTCCCAATCGTCAATTGTTTGCGCCAAGACAGAATCAATGCATTCACTAAGGAATCTTCCGTAGTTATAGGTGGGAATAATCACAGATATCATTTCGACTTTATCCTTTGAAGCATTCGACTACAATATCCATAAAATTTCAATTGTAAATAAAACAAAGCAATATAAAAGGTTCCAAAAACCTCTGTTTGCGCAGCTCTCCTTTCGGCTTTCAACTTTGATTGCGCACCTGCTGAACTGCTCACTCCGCCCATTTCAAAAACTGAAATAAAGCCATCCGCATGCAACAAGCGCACATTATGATTAAATATAACATCAAGAAACCACTTGTAATCCGCTACTATTGAATACTTCAAATCATACAACCCATATTGATGGAACAAAGATGTTCGAATAAAAGAAACGGGATGCCATAAGGTATCCCGAAGCATGTGACTGCGGCTTATGTTCACCGGCATGAATCCATCAGTGAGATTACCATTTTCATGCTCAATTTTCATATTCCCGTAGACAATATCAGCATCATCTGTTAATAGGTGATGAATGGACTCAAGGGTATCACTTGAAAATAAATAATCTCCCGAATTTAGAAACAAACAAAATTTTCCATTGGCTTTGTTGATTCCTTTGTTCATGGCATCATAAATCCCTTTGTCTTTTTCACTTATCCAATAATCGATGCGCGAGGTCTGGTGTATTAAATTGACACTATCATCTTGGGAACCTCCGTCAATAACAATGTACTCAAAGTTCTGAAATGACTGAGAAACAACACTATCCATTGTTTTTTTCAATCCTTTGACATTGTTGTAATTAATGGTGATGATGGTGATGTCTCTCAATGCTCAGCTATTTATAATGAATGATATACCTGGATGTATTTCTCTGTAATCCTTGTTGAATTATATTTTCCCATGGCCTCCTTGGCCATTTTTCCTCTCTCAAACAAGTGTCGATTTTGCAAAAAATAATTGATTCCGCTAATCCATGATTCATAGTCATGTGAATGAATTAAAACGCCATTTGATTCATTAAGTTGTTCTGGAATCCCTCCAACCGCAGAAGCAATAACTGGAGTACCCAATAGAAGCGACTCGATAATGGTATTGGGAAAATTTTCAGCAATTGACGGCATTAAAAAAACATCGGCTGCTAAATAGGCATTCCTCAAAACAGTTTGATCTGTGACAAATCCTAACTCCAACACCCTTACACCTTCTATCATCAACCCACCTGATTGGCCTAAAACCATTAAAACCAAATTGGATTTATCGGATAAATTTTCAATGGCATGCATAAGCGTACCTAATCCCTTTCGGGTATTTCGCACATCATGGGCTACAAACAAAAAAACAATTTCCCTGTCATCCAATAACCATTTTTTTCGGATATCCTCTCTGTCAGCTCCCGCAATATTAAAATCAATGACATTGGGAATATGGATATGCTCGAAGCGGCTGAAACATATACTTTTTTGGGACAATTTCAACAACCATTCAGAAGGAGCTACAATCTTCATTTGATCATCCCTTAAATTACTTAAGGCCTTCAACTTATATTCCAGTATCTTCTTCGAATAGTTTTCATGTTGGGTGCCTTTTAATTGAAAACACGTCGAACAATCCTGATTGAATAGCATACAACCGTCGCTGTGATGACATCCTCCGGTAAATGGATTCATATCATGCAATGTCCAAACATATTTTTTGTTCAGTTCAAACACTTTTTGATAATCTACAAATTGATCAGAAATCCAATGCAAATGAATCACATCGGCCTGGTGAATAGCAGGAATAGAACTTAAATTCAAATCAGAGAAAGGCAAACTGAAATACTCAAATCCCTTTTCTCTTCCTTGCAGACTGAACGCTTTGCGCGGAAATAACCATGGTAGCCTGTACTGCAAAGATGCTTTCACTCTTTGGAGAAATGAGCGATTCACTTGTTCCTCTTGATTGGGCTGAGAGCAAAAATGTCCAACAAAATCAAAACCCAGTTTAACCTTGGTTACCATTGATGATGTCCAATGAAGCTGCGTTAGCTTCAAATGCAAGTTTTTAGCGGCTATTCCTGCCCCTCCCATATCACTGGTAGACAAATGAACTACCTTCATGATATCAATTTTTGTAATTTGTCTTTTAGAATAACAGCATTGTCATTCCTAACCACAAAGCGGGGATAGGAAAAAAGTTGGGATGTGTGATCAACATAATCACAATAATTCGCCGCGCATGATTCCAATCCCAATTCTTGGCACAGGCTGGAAGTTTCCTTTGCATAATTGTGTCTCTCCCCGTACGGGAATGAAAAATGACGTATTGGTATCTGAAGTATTTCCTGCAAATGGTTCATTGACCCTAGTATTTCATTGCGTTGCTCATTCAATGGTAGATGACCCAATGACAAGTGGTTAACAGTATGTGCTCCAATAACAGCATGTTTTGATTGACTCAAAGCTTTCAGTTCATCAATGCTTAAAAATTCATATTGAGCTTTCAAGGACTCATCCAAGGTAATCCTGGACCGCAATTCATCGATTAAAAAATTCCGCTTACTCAAAGCTTCTGAAGTCTTACACTTCATTAAATAAAATTGATACAAATCCTCCGTCGTTTCCAATCCGTATTTCTTGACCAAATCTTCAAGATCTGCGGTTCCCCGCTTCACCGAATCAAAAATCAAATCCAATTCATCCCACCAAAATAAATCTTTAGAATTCAATCGCGCTGTTGCAATAAAGAACAACGCTTGCAAATTCAATTTCTCCAAAATAGGCAGGGCATTTTGAAAATTGTCTGCATATCCATCATCAAACGTTATCAGCACTGCATTTTTGGGAAAAGTCTTTTTTGAATTTAAAATTTCGAAAAATTCACTTACTTTCAAAATGGAGTGAGTCTTTTTCAATGCTTGAAGCTGTTCTTCAAATATCTCGACACTCACACATAATTGCTGAGGATCATTTTCCAAATTAGCAACCCGATGATACAACAGAACGATACAATTGCCCTTCTTCATACCATGGTATTTTCGCTTCCAACGCTCTTTAATTCGATATAGATGAAGCTTCAAATCCATAACTAGGCTTGGTTCACTGCATAAATATCTAATTGCACATCCATCCCATTGTAGGCGTCCACTTGAAGAAATGGTTTGTTTGCTTGATTTCCAATTGAATGGATGTAATATCGAAAACCATTGCTTTCCAGACAAGCCAACAAAACATCTAACTCTTGTTTATTGGCTATCCAAGAGTGATATTCGATAAAAAGAAATTTAACCTTCTTCAATTGATCCTGACAATCTCTTATCACTTCAACTTCAGCTCCTTCAATGTCCAATTTCAGCAAATCAACTGCAGGATATTGTTCAAGAACATCCCTCAAGCGGGTTGTTGGTATCTGAATAGATTTCTCCCCTTCAAAAAAGATTGACCCCCCATCGGCACCTTCAACACCAAATTTTATCCCGTTCGCGTCTTTCCAGACAGCTTTCTCCTCCAATTGCACTCCTTTAACACCGTTTGCCTGCATATTCTTTTTGAAATATGCAGATATGTTTGGATCGGGTTCAAATGCTAGAATATTGGCTTCTGGAAAAAGTTGCTTAAAATACAAAACCGAAATACCAACATTTGCCCCACAATCTATGATGAGTGGAGAAGTTGAAGAAGCTGTAAACTTCATTCTCTCATCACCAAAATACTCTTTGATTTGATAGGCAACAGAAATAAAATCACTTGCAAATAATTTAAAACCTCTGTATTCAAATGAACAAGCTGTATACCGCGGAGTGCGCGTTGCACGCTGTATCAAAGATTCCTCCACCGAAGGCTGAACAGGTTTGATTGCTCTATAAATTCTTCTTAACATAACCTTTAATTAATCCAACCAACTTTCTTCTTAATCTTGCGACGATCGTCAATTTTGGACTTGAACCCAAATTAAAATTAGACTTCACAAAAGTTATCCAATGGCTCAGTGCTGCGGTGCTTTCCCCTTTGTTGGTTAGGGCAAAAATATTCAACTTTCGGTTGCTCAGTTCCAAATGCGCATTATAGTCAACTTCCGTTTTTTCATGAGTTGCCTCTGCCCCAAATCCCAAATGCTTCGACATTGTAATACTCGGAAGAACTGTCAATTTATCATGGATTATGGCCGTTGCTGTCCAACGTATGGCCCAACTGTTGATTTTACCAGCAATCTGCATTTGGAGCATTTCTTCAAAATATCGGGCAT
This sequence comes from uncultured Chryseobacterium sp., assembly GCA_964420985.1. GTDB lineage: Bacteria > Bacteroidota > Bacteroidia > Flavobacteriales_D > Sanyastnellaceae > CAMCTV01. The sequence continues at coordinate 11,809 of CAYQUT010000021.1, read as the reverse complement.
GATTATCGCCGTTGAACAAGCTCATTTTTTTTGATTGCCTTAGGGTCTGTAAAGCAGAGGTGGCGTCCTTTTCAAAAAGGCTCCAACTTCTCTTGTAGGTTGCCCACGCAATGCTATCTGGATATCGAAATAAAAAATGGTCCGAATCAAAAGCTTCAGCAGGGGCAAAATAATTCCATGATCCTATTGACAAAATGCGTTCGTCATTGCAATAAGTGGCCAACGCATCATTCATATAATCCAAAAAGTAAGGAGAAAGAGCAACGTCATCTTCAACAACAATTACCCTGTCATATTTTTCCAGCATAGTGCTCACTCCATCCATAACGGATTTCGCCAAACCTATGTTCACCTCTCGCTCAAGGATCACAACTTGATTGCACCATTTTTGAGACCTAATAACACGTCTTACCTGATTGATTCTATCTTGTTGCTCTTGACTGGCATCCACTTTAGGACCATCAGAAAAAATATAAAGCTCACTTTGAGAGGCTAATGCATTCTTAGCCAAACTATTCAATGTTTGCTCAACCATATCAGGTCGATTGTAGACAAACATTATGATTGGAGCCAAAGCCATTACTCTATCGTTTTACCCAGATTGTTGTTTGCGTAAACTCTCTTGAATAAGGACTTGGCGCGTATTCAAAAACCATCTTCGTAAACGCCCGGTCTATTTCATTCTCCAGTGCTGTCAGGTAGTATTCACGATCTGAATTATCCAAAATCAACAATCCCCCCTTTTTGATTTTTGAGAGGGCGTGATAAAGACAAGCGGGCCGAGATCTACCATCTACCAACACCATATCAAAAAAACCATCTTCAAAATCGAGAATCTTAGTACTATAATTTTTAAAGTGCGTTCCTTTATAAAACTGATCATTGGTGCTATAATGGGAGGGATCAGAAGGCGAAGGGTTGGGCAAAAAATTTCCTTGCTCCGCCTGAATAAAGAATCCTTTCCACTTGGCCTCTGGTTTTTGTTGTACAATTCCTTGAAGCACTTCAAACCACTTTTCATCATGTTCTACCGTATAAACTGAAGCTTTATTTTTCAGAAAGAAAAGAGTAGAACCTCCACCTCCGAATTCAAAAACTTTTGAATCTTCTCGAAGATGCGTTGAGATATAATCAATAGAAGCAAACGTTATCCATGGTAACTCATCTTGAATGGAGTTCCTTCCTCCAATGAGAGACTTTCTCCATCTAAAGAAGTACTTGTATGGCTTTGCGATCAGACCCAAAGGTCTAAAATGACTGACTTGATGGTTAAAAATTTTAAGAGCTGTGATCATGTTAACTTATGATGGCTGAGTAATCTAAAAATACCTTTCCTTGACCTTCCGGAGTAATCTTTCCAGTCGAATAAAAGTCACCACTTTCAATGTCTATCTTTCCCGCATCCTGCAACCAATCTAAAATCTCTGTACCTGAGGAGGAAAATAAGGTAAATGTATACATCCCATTGCGCAGTGGCAAACGACGTATATGAAAGCGTAATTTTGAGGTTCCCGAAGGAAGCAACGGAATGACCTGATGGGTTGTATCATTGCTAAGATGCGTGACCCTGGTTCCCAAATCATCATCCAGACCGATGGAAAAAACAAAATTGGGAACCGGTTCGGATGAGTGGACGGTCAATTCAATGATTGCATCAGATCCACTTTGAAAATGATCCACCACCAAACCTTGTTCATTGAATAAACGAAAAGATTCAAAAAGAACTCGACCAGACCCAGATCTATCCGTTCTGTGATCAAAAGTATTCACATTGGCCTGGGCTCCGGAACGCAAATAGGAAGGAATTACTTGATCAATGTGACCATACTCCACGAGTTCGCCATTTTTAAGATAAATACCCTTGTTGCACAAATTTTGAATCGCAGCCATTTGATGACTTACAAACAGAATGGTTCGGCCATGGTTCTGACTGACATCTTCCATTTTACCCAAACACTTTTTTTGAAAAGCAGCATCTCCTACTGCCAATACCTCATCCACAATTAAGATATCTGGTTCCAAATGCGCTGCCACCGCAAAAGCCAAACGAACGTACATACCTGAAGAGTATCGTTTTACAGGAGTGTCAATAAACTTTTCAATTTCACTAAAGGCGACAATCTCATCAAACTTTTTGTCAATTTCCCATTTATTCATTCCCAATATTGAACCATTGAGATAAATATTTTCCCGTCCTGACAAATCACCGTGAAATCCTGTTCCAACCTCTAGCAAGGAGGCCATGCGTCCGGCATACTCAATTCGGCCAGCAGTAGGTGGAGTAATGCGTGACAATATTTTCAGCAAGGTGGATTTACCAGCTCCATTCCTTCCAATAATTCCTACTCGATCACCCTGCTCAATTTCAAATGAAACATCTTTCAATGCCCAAAATTCTTCAGTCTGTTTTTTGGACATCAGTTTACCCAATCCACGAATACTATTGATTGCTGATCGATACAACGTATCACTTCTTTCGGCCTGAAATTTATTCAGGTCGTACCTTTTACTTATGCCTTCAACTTTGATCACTGGGTTCCCTATATTAGACGTAGTCGACAAAATTCCGTTCAAATCGATAAAAATAATTCAAGCCTAACCGCATCAACACAATTCCCATTAAAATGGACTCCGCTAAATAATAAATGCTATATCCCAAATCCTGATTCATCAACGCATACTTGAAAATATCAATTGCGGAAACCATTGGATTAAGAAAATAAATCGGCACCAGCCAATCGGGTAATCTCTCCAAATAATAAGATGTGCTAAAAACAACAGGAGTAAGAAACATTCCAACCTGAATCATTAATGGAACGATGAATTTTACATCTCTAAATCTCACATTCCATGTGGCAAAAATCAAACCTATCCCCAAAGCATTGATGATGGTGAACAAAACAATGATTGGAATGAGCGTTAATTTGAGAAGTTCAACTTCATAGCCAGTAACCAAAAACATCACAATCAATATCAAAAAAGAAATAAAAAAGTCCATCAAGCATACCCCCACTGTGCTCAAGGGTATGATAATCTTGGGGAAATAAACTTTAGAGAACAAATTGGCATTGCCAATCATTGAATTGCTCACATCATTAAATACACTTTGAAACAACTGCCATAAAATCATGGCCGCGGCTACATTCAGGTAACTACTCAACACATCACCTTGATCATTGATCTTAGAAGACAAATAACCAAAAACCAAGATATTAATCAGAGGGCGTATTACAGCCCAACTTACGCCTATGGCGGCTTGTTTATAACGAACAAGGAAATCTCGCTTGGCCAAATTCACCAACAACTCTTTGAACCTGACTATTTCACTGATTGAAAGACTACTTTTAAAATGTGGATCAATGACAATTTTCTCGTTAGACAAAATAAATGACTGTATGGTTTAAGAAACAAAGTTACGCAATTCTCGTCCGATGAAGAAACAATCATTGGACAAACGCGTGTAAGCCTGTTGGCAGGAATCATCTTATCATCCAACAGCCAAGATTTACACTCAAGATCTAGGTGAGTTTTTTATTGCTCTTGTGCCTTTCAGAATCCCGCATTGTCTTTTTTGACAAATTCTTTGCCAGCGCTTCCGTCAGGTTGACTCCCGTTTGATTGGCCAAGCATATCAATACAAACAACACATCAGCCATTTCATCGCCCAAATCTTTTTGCTTGTCACTTTCCTTCTCACTTTGCTCACCATAGCGTCTGGCAATGATGCGCGCCACTTCACCTACTTCCTCCGAAAGCATGGCCATATTGGTGAGTTCATTGAAATACCTCACTCCATGCTGCTTGATCCAAGCATCTACTGTTTGTTGCGCTTCTTGGATGGTCATTACTTGCTCAAATACAGATTACGCTCTGAATATACTTGTCTAAAAAAGGGATCCTTCAAATCCTTGATGAAACGAATACCCTCACCCGTTGATTTCATCTCTGGTCCCAATTCTTTGGTAACCTCCGGGAATTTTTCATAACTGAATACTGGTATCTTGATGGCATATCCATTGCGCTTGGGTTGAAAGTTAAAATCCTTCACCTTCTTGGCGCCCAACATCACTTTGGTGGCATAGTTGACATAGGGCTCGTCATAGGCCTTGGCAATAAAAGGTACCGTACGTGATGCACGTGGATTGGCCTCGATGATATAGACGACATCGTCCTTAATGGCAAACTGTATGTTGATCAAACCGACGGTTCCCAATGCCTTGGCGATTTTCTTGGTATGCTCCTCTATTTGCGTCATCACAAAATCACCCAGATTATACGGAGGCAATACAGCATAGGAATCGCCCGAGTGAATACCCGCCGGCTCTATGTGTTGCATAATGCCGATGATGTAGGCATCTTCTCCATCGCAAATGGCATCGGCTTCTGCTTCAGTAGCACCTTCCAAGAAATGATCCAACAGAATTTGATTGTCCGGCATATCGCGCAAGATGTTCACCACATGTTGCTCCAACTCATTCTCATTGATCACAATCTTCATCTTCTGCCCTCCTAATACGTAGGAAGGACGCACCAACAACGGGAAGCCCAAATCACGACTCAACTCAATGGCCTGCTCTGCATTTTCCACCACACCAAATTTGGGATAGGGGATGTTTTGTTCTTTCAACAAGTTGGAAAAACGCCCTCTGTCTTCTGCCAAATCCAATGAATCAAAAGATGTCCCAATGATCTTGATACCGTAACGGTGCAACTTAGCAGCCAACTTTAAAGCGGTTTGTCCACCCAGCTGAACAATTACGCCTTCCGGCTTTTCATGTCGAATGATGTCGTAAATGTGCTCCCAGAATACTGGCTCAAAGTACAACTTATCAGCGGTGTCAAAATCAGTAGAAACGGTTTCTGGATTGCAGTTGATCATGATGGTTTCATAGCCACATTCCTTGGCGGCCAATACCCCATGCACACAACTGTAATCGAATTCAATTCCTTGACCTATGCGGTTGGGGCCGCTGCCCAACACAACTATCTTCTTCTTGTCACTCACCACACTTTCATTCTCCATTTCAAATGTGGAATAATAATATGGAGTCTGCGCTTCAAATTCTGCAGCGCAAGTATCTACCAATTTGTACACCCGTTGAATACCCAACTCATCTCGCTTGGCATAGACCTCACTTTCCAAACAGCGCAGCAAATGGGCCACTTGGCGATCCGCATATCCTTTCTGCTTCACCTCAAACAATAGATCCGATGGTAGGGATTGCAAACTGTGTTTTTCTACTTTGCGCTCCAATTGAATCAATTCCTCAATTTGTTTTAAAAACCAAATATCAATTCTTGTTTTTTCACAAATGGTTTTGAATGGAATGCCCAATTTGATGGCGTCGTAGATGTGAAATATTCTGTTCCAGCTAGGATGCTCCAATGAATGCAAGATTTGATCTTGATCACGCAACTCCTTGCCGTCTGCTCCCAATCCATTTCGATTAATTTCCAGGGACTGACAAGCTTTCTGCAAAGCCTCTTGGAAGCTTCTACCGATTCCCATCACCTCACCTACCGACTTCATTTGCAATCCCAACTCGCGGTTGCTGCCGGGAAATTTATCGAAATTCCATCTTGGAATTTTCACAATAACATAATCCAACGTCGGTTCAAAGAAAGCAGATGTGGATTTGGTGATTTGATTTTTCAATTCATCCAAATGATACCCGATGGCCAATTTGGATGCGATTTTTGCAATGGGATATCCAGTTGCCTTAGATGCCAACGCGGATGAACGCGATACTCGCGGATTGATTTCGATGGCGATGATATCTTCCTGATCATCGGGACTCACTGCAAATTGCACATTACAACCTCCAGCGAAATTACCGATGGCGCGCATCATCCTGATGGCCATGTCACGCATCTTTTGGTAGGTGGTATCGCTCAGGGTCATGGCCGGCGCAACCGTGATGCTATCCCCGGTATGAATGCCGATGGGGTCAAAATTCTCAATGCTGCAAATGATGGTCACGTTGTCATTGGCATCGCGAAGCAATTCCAACTCAAACTCTTTCCAACCCATCAACGCCTTATCAATCATCACCTCATGAATGGGAGAGAGATGCAATCCACGTTGTAGTAATTTGTCGTAATCAGCTTGGTTGTGGACCAAAGCCGCTCCTGAACCGCCTAAGGTGTAAGAAGGACGAATACACAAAGGGAAACCAAATTTTTGTGCAATTTCTTTGCCCTCCAGGAATGATTTGGCCGTGGCTTGAGGAGCCATGGGGACGCCAATTTCATTCATAAGGTTCCTGAAAGCTTCGCGATTCTCTGTGATCTCAATGGCCTGAGTATCTACCCCTACCATGCGCACACCATGGTCTTTCCAAAGACCCATTTCCTCACATTGAATGGCCAAGTTCAAAGCGGTTTGACCACCCATCGTGGGAAGAACAGCGTCAATTTTATGGTTGTTCAAGATGGTTTCGATACTGGCCGGCTCCAATGGCAACAGATAAACATTATCCGCCACCACTCTATCTGTCATGATAGTCGCCGGATTACTATTGATCAAAGTAACCTCAATGCCCTCCTCGCGCAATGAACGAGCCGCTTGGCTTCCGCTATAATCAAATTCACATGCTTGTCCGATAACGATGGGTCCAGAACCAATGATGAGGACCGACTGAATGCTTTTGTCTTTGGGCATTTTTTTTTTATCTCGCTCCGTTTCCAGGGCAAGAAAAGTTGTCAAAATCTGTGTAAGTGTGCCGCAAAAGTAAGTCCTGAAGCAAGCAAATACAAAGTTTAGATTTCAACAATTGTGGACTACTCCCAAACAACAGCCTCAACTCTTCTGTTGGCAATCTGATCTGCATTGCTCATCTCTGGCCAAACTTTGGGGAAATTATTGCCAAGACCTTTGTACACCAGACGCTTTTTATCCACCCCTTTTGCAATTAAGTAATCATGCACCTCCTTGGCGCGCATGACCGATAAATTTTCCATTCCGGTTTCAATATCCATACCATCCCCCTGCTTTCCATGACAACAGATATGCCCTTGCAATTCAATTTTAATATTGGGCATTTTTTTTAAAGATTCTGCAAAGGCATCCAGCACCGCCTCTACTCCTGGCAAAAAGTAACGCAATCCAGGTTGAAAATTCACACCCACCAATTCCAATCTACCCGTCTCTATCATTTGTTGCATGGGGTCAACAGGAACCTCAGTCCCTTCAATTTCATTGATCACCTCGTAGGTCATGATCACATCCACTCTGCGGTCTTTTCTATTTCCGAACTCTTCAACTCCTATACACGGCAATTCACCGTTGCCCACAACTTCTATTTTGAAATCGGGACCAACAACACCCAAGGTGACCAAGTTTGAGGCAATGAATTGAGCTCTTTTCGTGGACAATATGATGTTGCTTTTCACATCTCCCCTGCAATCGGCATAGCCCAGCACTTTCAGCGACTTGATCCTTCCATTCAACCAACCATCATCCTGCGCTGTGAAATTAATTTCACTGTCCTTAGCCAAACGATGGTGAACATTGGTATCAAAATAAAATTGATGCGTGATTACCCTCACATCTTGAGCCGTTGATGTCAAGGCAACGAAAACCAGAAAAAGAAGCACTGACACTTTTTGATGAATACATTTCATGGGGATATTTTTCATAGAAGAACGACCAATTTTATAAAATCTTATCTGAATTCCGTTACTTTTTTTGAATAACTTTGAGACATGCGACTCATGGTCCTTTTCATATCGATTGCTGTTTTGTTTGGTTGTCAAAATGCACAGCATGAAAAAGCTGTACAAACCATCGATTCATTGAAAGTGGTTACGCATACCTACAACCAACTGCTAATGGCCTCCCCCATTGATAGTTTACAGTTTTACCAAAATAAAGTGAACAGCCAAACCTTGAGCATAAGAACAAACTTGGACACACTTGTACAACAAGATATTTTTTCTATGGCTCCGGAGTATTTTCAATTGAATGGCCAAATATCTTTTTTAATGCAATCGGAAAAAGCATTACTGGAAATAGCACAACAAGACATTCAACGTCTTACCAACTTATCCAATCAAATAAGGACAGGAAGCGCCACAGATATTGGGGGCCATCCAATGGATGACGCTGGCATTGAAACCTTAGTATTACAGGAAAGGAACCACACTGATTCACTTGTGAATGCCTGCCACCAATTGCATCTCAGCACAACTAGGATATTGGAAAAAACAAGAATGATCGCGCCTTTGATTGATAAAAAAATCATGGCCCCTATAGACAATCAGTAGCATGAAGAAGTTGGTCTTGTTTTGTATGTTATTACTTGGAGCAATCCTTTGCCTCAATGCCCAAGTTACTGATAAGGAAATTGCGGATTACCATTTTAATCAAGGTCGATATGCTGAGGCCAAACTGTATTATGACAAGTTGTACGAAACCACCCCGGAGCAAGTATATCCCAATTACTTCAAATGCCTTGTCGCATTAAAGGAGTTTGAAACGGCTGAGCAAATTTTGAAAAAAAGAATCAAGAACAAATCCACTGAGATTAGTTCTTTGGTTCAGCTCGGGAATTTGTATGTCATGCAAGAACGCAAGGAGGAAGCGGCCAAACAGTTCGAAACCGCCATTGATAAGGTAGATCCATCAAGGGCTTTTATTCAGCGCCTGGCCAACGAACTTTCTCAAATTCAACAATATCATTACGTCATCATGGCCTATGAAAAAGGAAAGAAGAAAGGAAAGGATGGCTACGCCTACAATTATGAAATAGCCAACACCAAAGGGCAAATGGGTGACATGAACGGAATGATCGACGCCTTTTTGGTCTTGCTCTTGGAGGAGCCGCATTACTTGTCCACCGTTGAAACGTCGTTGGCCAGACTCATCAAATTTGAGGATCATCCTGATCAAAGTGAAATGCTCCGCGTTGCGATTTTGAAGAAGCTACAAACCAACCCGGACAACATCACCATGGCGGAAATCATGACATGGTTTTGCATACAAACCAAAAACTATTCTTGTGCATTGCAACAATGTACCGCCATTGACAAAAGATTGAAAGAGGACGGACAACGCTTGATTGAATTGGCCAATTTATGTTTGGAGGACAACGCGTTTAAATCCGCAGCGGATTGTTATGATTACATCATCTCAAAAGGTCAAAACAATTCGCCGTATTTCTATTCAGCCAAGATGGGCATTTTACAGACGAGATTGAAAGAGTACAACAGCACCACCACCACGCAAGAACAATGGCGTGGATTGGGAACTCAATACCAATCAACCCTGAGTCAAATCCCAATTACCGATGAAACTTTACCCATCATCGAGAATTTCATCCAAATCATTGGTTACCGATTGCAGATGGCTGATAGTGCTCAAAGGACGGTAAGCAACTATTTGGACAAATACAATTTCTCGCCCAAGGTCAGGGCCAAACTGAAAATTATTTTGGGTGATTTGAACATCATACAAAACCAAATTTGGGAAGCGTCATTGTTGTATTCTCAGGTAGAATTGGAATTCAAAGAAGATGTACTGGGCAATGAGGCCAAGTTCAAAAATGCCAAGGTTAGTTTTTATGCTGGTGATTTTGCCTGGGCACAGTCTCAATTGGACGCATTGAAAGGATCCACATCAAAACTCGTTTCCAATGATGCCATAGACCTTTCTGTGTTGATTTTGGAAAGTATACCCGACTCCATTGAAACACCATTGGAGATATATGCCCGTGCTGAGTTACAAGCCAAGCAATACCAATACAACGCCACCTTTACCACATTGGATTCCATTGCCAAAGAGTTTCCGGGTCATCCACTGATTGACGAGTCGTTGTATTTAAAAGCAACCATTGCTTATGATCAGATGGATTGGACAGGATGTGAAAAATACCTGAAAGAGATCATCGATTTTCATTTCACCGAGCTTAAGTACGATGACGCGATGATGATGATGGGACAATTGAATGAGTATCATTTGAACAACACAGAGGAGGCCATGAAGTGGTATGAAAAAATTCTAACCGAGCAGCCCGGCAGTTTATTGGTCACCGAAGCCCGCAAGTCCTATCGTAGATTGCGTGGGGATCATATGCAATAATATCGTCATTTATTGAACAGGAAAGAGGAGAGAGGAGAGAGGAGAGAGGAGAGAGGAAAATTGGGATTGGGTTTTCAGGTCTGAAGGAGTGGTATCTCCCCTCCTGCTTTTGTAAACCAATTTTGGACGAGACAGAGATATAATCATCGTTCTCACTACTTCATCACCACATTGCTTCATCTCCTCATCACTTCAACCCTTCATCACTTTGAGTTTAAAAAGCCCGAACAGCCCTAACATAGTAGTTGAAATGCCTTTCGTAGCTCGTGGTCATCCCATAGTAGCTGTTCAATACCCACGCGCCGTCGAAACCGAATTCCGACGAGGACCAATACCAAATAAAGTCTAGAGGAAAACCGCCTATAGAATTACGATTATTGTACAACTGCATCAATTCATCTAACGAAGGTAAAAACCAATCACTGTAACCATTCAACACCAAATCTGCGCAAGCCTGTGCAGCTCCCCCACATCCAGCATTCACTATGTCCAACGTATTTTGCGCACCCGTTCCAATGGCCTGACCATCCGCTCCGCTAATCGCTGTACCAAAACATCCCCCTGATATGTTCCCGGCAAATCCTGAGCAGCCGCTATCAATCCATGCGTCTCTCCTGCCACGTAGCCCGCATCACCGGGTTGGAAAATGTAGGCCACTTTACCTCCCTGATAATCTTGTCCAATCACCACATTGTTGTTGTTCACTCCCGTCCCCGCACAAACACAACTGCCGTTGATCATATCATTGGTGGTGTTGGCATTGTTGTCATTGCAAGCAGCGCCTTGTATCAAACATGAGCCATTGTCCACATTGGCCGCGGCGTTATAGTTACATGCTTGTTGATTGGTGCAGCCATTCACTATCTGTGTACCGACACAGGCACAACTGCCGTTGATCACATCATTGATGGTGTTGGCGTTCCCATCATCACAGGTTGCATTCAAATACAAACAGGAGTTGTCATTTTGGGTTGCTGCGCTGCTGTAATTACAAGCGGCATTGTCCATGCAACCCAAAACGGCTGGAGGGAAATTGGCCGCGCTAATTCCAGGCACAATGATAAAATTCCCATTGGCCATGTACAAGGTATCTCCCGTTGTTGAGACACTGGAAAATCCATTGGCTGCGGTCTGGGCGTTGGCGGCATTCGTTGCATTGGTAGCGTTAGTTGCATTGACAGCGTTGTCCGCACTGCTGCTGTGCAAGGAATACGGCACACTCAACATCTGCTGCGTGCCCAAATCAGTTCCATTCATCTCCACCTGCAAAAACTTGGCACCACCGCCCCAGTTGACACTACTAAAGTTGCCTTCTGATACAACACCATTGCCCACCACACAACTCACCAAACCTTGGGCGTTGCTGGTTAAGGAATGACTCTCTTGATACACCACCGTTCCATTGGCGGTGCCGTCATGGATCATGAAAGTCAAGCTCACCGCACTGCTGGCCATCACGCTTCCGTCTGTATTGCGCATCACCGCTTGGTAGGGTATACCTTGAGGGGATTGGGCAACAAGGGATGAGGAAACAAATAGAGCGAGAAACAGAAACAGAATGGGAATGTGCTTTTTCATGGTCTTGGTTTATAGCTCAAATATAATAAAAAAAAGGGATGAGGAGATGAAGGAAGGAAGGAAGGAAGGAAGGAAGGAAGGAAGCAATTACTTTTTTAAGCACCGTAGGTGCGAAATATTAATAGGATGGAATATCAATCATGCCGGCCCGCG
>CAYQUT010000020.1:25790-52406 GCA_964420985.1 uncultured Chryseobacterium sp. | reverse complement strand
CTGTTATGTTTTTGGCTCTGCTGCTAACGGCGATTTCAATGAGCAAAGTGATATCGACTTTCTTTTAAGTTTTGATGATCGATTGAGTATTGATGAGTACTCCAATAATTACTTCGAATTGCATTACCAATTAAGGGAGCTGTTAAAAAGGGAAATTGATATTGTTACTGAAAGAACCTTATCCAATCCGTATTTTATTGAAAAAGTCAACCTGTCCAAAGTGTTGATTTATGAATGCTGACATTAGAAACTTTCAGCATTGTTGATTGAAGTGAAAGATCTTTTGAAAGCGGGTTGAGCTATTGATATAAATACTAAAACTGCAACGAGTAAAATCACGTATATACTTGCAATCAAGATGGCCTACTCTAATCACCAAGCAGAACGTATTCGAAATCGATTAAACGGCATTCATTTTACCGAAAAGAAAATGATGGGAGGTCTCATTTTCATGGTCAGAAATGCCATGTGTGTTGGCCTAGACATGGATAAAAAAAACAACTCCGACCGCCTAATGGTGCGTGTGGGAAAACTAGATTACGAAAAATTATTGCATCATAAAGGAAGTTCTCCCATGGACTTTACAGGTAAAGTCATGAGGGGATTTCTCTTCATTGAAGCGACAGGATTTGACGCAGAAGAAGATTTGGATTTTTGGATTTCTAAAGCTTTAACATTCAATCAAATGCTTACAAGCGAATAAGCGGCCTTTGGGGTAATGAGTTACTGTGCTACTCTTCCCGCCCTTGCCTCATTTCCTCTTATCTTCGAATCATGATCAACTGGAACACCCCCACCCCGCCCACTGCGCCTTTCATCGCATCCATCTTCAATTACTACCTCTCCGACCATTTGGAAGGCTATGCCGAGTATGATGAAAAAACCTTAGCCCTGGTCAAAACCATTCCAGGCTACTTGGGTTATGAAAGCATGAAGCATGAGGGCCGCGGCACTTTTATCAGCTATTGGAAAGACATGGAATCCTTGCAGGTTTGGGCCGCTCATCCCATTCACATTGAAGCCAAAAAACTGGGCCTAACTTGGTACAAATACTACCATAGTATGATTGCGGAGGTGGGGAAGTTTCATTCCCATCACATTAAATAAAAGAACCTTTTACTTGTCCAAACTATACAACAGACATCAATAAAAAACAAACATCATCTGTCTGCTCTGTTTGAAATTTCCATGACGAAAACAATTGTACCAGTGATTCTTTCTTTTCCTGAAGAGTGGTTTTAGCTGTTAGCTCTTGGATAACCCTTTTACGTCCCAACTTTCGATCTTCAGCTCCTCCAAACTGATCAAATAAACCATCAGTAGACATAAACAACAAACTCCCTGGGCTACATAAAATCTCCTGCGCATCAAACAGTTGATAATCTTCAGCTCTTGCTATCGCCTGCTTATTTCCCTTGAATTGTGTTACTTCATCTCCAGTGATCAACCACAAACTAGAGTTGGCTCCACTCCATTGCATTTCCCTTGTCGCTCTGTGAACACGCAGTAGTGAAATATCCATCCCATCCCTTATGGTCTCCGTTGATTCCGACCATGAGCCTACCAGAGAGTCCCTGCATTTATTTAATATTTCATTGGTATCAACCAAGCCATCCTCTTCAACCGTTTTAGTCAGAAAATTACTGCACATTACGGAAAGTAATGCGCCTGATGTTCCGTGCCCTGTGCAATCGGCTATGGCAATAAAATTATATTCCCCCACCTCCTTGTACCAATAAAAATCTCCGCCAATAATGTCTTTTGGCATATAATACAATTGTACTTCAAGTAATGCTCTCTGCAGTTGTTGAATATTGGGTAAAATCCCTTTTTGAATCCTCTTGGCCGCTTCAAGGCTTTGAATTAACTCTTCCTTCTCATCGCGTTCTTCTATTAAACTTTTTTCCATCTCCAAACTCTTCTCTTGCTCTTTTTTAAAGTTAATTTTCAATTTTCTAAACTTGATTTGCTGCACAATGATTATGATTATAACCATTTCTAGCGTATCCCCTATTGAATACTCAATATCAAATTCACCCAGTGGAATTTCGAAAAGTGCTTGTTTTAAAAAGGGATATTTCTTCTGCCCGTATACCCTTAAAAACCCGAAAAGAAAAATTAGGACTTGGAGAGCCCTGTTCGCAGGATTCTTCATGTAGACCACAAAACTGCTAAAAAATTTTTTGACCCTCTTCATGGTTTTGAATCCAACGCAATATAATTTAATTTCTTAATATTAACAACAAGAGGTTCTTTCACTAGACCAATACGATCTACTTGAAGAAGTTGGTCATTGTTGCACAAAATTGTATTTACTTCTCAGGAAAAACCTCAATCTCCGTTGTCTTTTTTACCAACTGGGTAAAATTTCCCAAAAATTGAGTAGCCCTAACTGAACGATCATCAATCCAATGATAGTTTCCCCCTCTGGGTTTGCCAAACAAAATTGCGTGGTACAGAAATCCATGCTGCTTTAACCAATGTTCCGTCGCTGCTCTATTCTCTTCTGTTCGAGCCGTGAAAAATGTAATAACATGTCCCTCATTGTACCATGCATTGATGGTCTCTTTTGCCCCTGGTAATTCTTCACAATCCCACATGCGCTCGGCCTCTTCATTGGGGATATCTTCACAAATGGTCCCGTCAATATCAATCAAATAATTCTTCTTCCCCTCTGGTAAAAGTGGACTCGCATTCTTTCCTTGTGCATCCTTGTTATCAATAAGATTCATACTTAGTGTATTTGTTACACTAAGGTAGTTCTTTTTATGATCTCTACTGAAAAAAAATTCATCCCACGCAAAAACTTAATCCACCATACGCTGCTTTTAGACCTATCTTTAACTCATGAAAAACAACGTTCTCTTTCCGTTTCTACTTCTATTTCTGTTTCTACCTCTCTTCTCTTCCTCGCAATCTCCTACTGCCATTCCTTACCAAGCAGTTGTGCGCAATGTCGATGGATCTGTAATTTCCAATACACCGCTCAATATCACCTTGATGATCCACGATGCAACTGCATCCGGAACTGTAGTGTATGAAGAATCTCACGCCACTTCTTCCAATGCACAAGGCTTAATCAACATCAACGTGGGCTCCGGTACCGCTTCCATCGGCTCCTTCAACTCCATTGACTGGGGCAGCGGTGATAAATTTCTTCACGTGCAAATGGATGCCGGAAATGGTATGGTTGACCTAGGAACGCAACAATTGATGTCTGTTCCTTATGCATTGCATGCCAACGAAATTTCAACCCGGATCAGCACTTCTGGTGACTCTTTGTTTGTCGGCAATCAATTTGTTATTGTTCCTGGCATCAGCACCGCCAATTATCCCAACACTCCAGAAACCGGCTCTACTTTATTACCCGGAAACGTCTTGTGCACTGATAGCCCCATCTCCGTTTCCTCCTGCAACGGCCAAACTTCCTTGGTGTATCAAAATACAACCTATGATTTGATTGAAATTGGCGGACAATGCTGGTTGGGTGACAACCTAAATGCTATCGCGCTCAATGATGGAACTCCTATCGCCAACGTCACCGACAACACGGCCTGGAGCACCACCACAACCCCAGCCTATTGCTATTATCAAAACAATACAACCTACCAAACGTTGTATGGAAACCTTTACAACTTTGCCACCATTCAAACCAACAAATTATGCCCAACTGGATGGCATGTCCCAAGTGATTGTGAATGGATGTACATGGAGGGCGCTCTTGGTCTGAGCATCGCAGATCAACAAATTGGAACAGGGTTCCGCGGTACAACAGAAGGTGATGCCCTCAAATCATTAGACGGCTGGAATGATCCTCATACCCCTCACAATAATAGCACAGGATTTACTGCGTATCCCGGTGGATACCGATTTACCAATGGAACATTCAGCGGAAGATTATTATATGGCTATTGGGCCTCTTCTACCCTTGATGCCTCAACCGGAAATACTTGGAGCCGAAAACTAAACGTTGGCAATTCCAACATCAGCAGAACTGCATACAATACTTTTCAAGGATATTCAGTTCGTTGTATTAAAGATTAACGTCTTCCCCCTTGCTTTACCGCTTCAATCTCCTGGTTAAGCAACTGACTAAATCGGTGACTGCTCTTGTAATTCATGTGATGTCCATCATTGAAATACAGTTCCTCATTCAACGCTCGAGGACTCCAGAAAACAACACCCTCCTTTGAGGCCATGTCATTCATTTCTTTTTCAAACCCCGGCCAGAAGGTTTGTTCCATTTCAAAGAAATCAGGATGCACCGGTATTCTCACCATCAAAACTTTACCTCTACTCTTCATTTCACGAATGAGCTTTTGCAACCAAACCTTTCGGTTCTTGGAAGGTTTATTTTGAATGAACACTTCTCTTTTATATCCTCCCAACTTGTCTATTCTCCTTTTGGTTGCTCGCTCTTGATTATACTCTCGCATGACTTCTAACCAACCATTCTTGTGCAAATACATTCCTGAAGTAGGTCGATAATGCTCACGTATAATGTTTCCCCATCCATAGGAATATTGTTCCAAAATAAACTCCCAATTGGGGTCTGCAATGGTTGAAGTAGTGGCCATGAACTTGCTCTGCTCAACCCAAATATCCTCTCCTGTCTCTGGATTCATTGCGCTTGACAATGACCAAGGATCGACACAAAAAACAAAAAATTGATCCTTGTCCTGCTGATTCAATTGCTTCATGAGATACGCGCTGTAAGCCTCTCCGTAAGGGGAAGTATTGAGCGCGAAAGCCGCGTTAAACAAACCCTTATGGGCTGAAAGATCATCCGGACAAATGGCCTGTGCCGCCCGAGAGTTGCCCATAATCAATCCCTTATTACCGCTGGGTGTAAAACGCAAATAATTGGTGTCTGTGTGGCCATTCATATGGTAACCTGCAATCAAGTGGGTTAACCCTGCAAAAACAACAAATACCAATAACTTAATGGCAAACCTATTCATCAAAATTGAAAATAAATAAATTGATTAGCGGGATAAACGGCCATGAAAAATATCAATAAATAAACTGCAGTATAGGCACCATAACGGTAAACCGGTCGCCAATGCGCGATATCCATTCCATGCACCTTGTTTCGCTGAATCCATTCAAAAACAAAGAAAAAGACAATCATCAACCAAAGCTTCTTGTCCAAAACAATATTTGATCCCCCAACGAAATCAAACAACATGCGTTGCAATTGGAAAACAGCGCTGTGGAAGTTCTCTGCTCTAAAAAAAACCCATATACATGTAGTTGTCAAAAAAGTCAACGGAATCAAAAAAACAGATGGTGCTTTTTTACTCCATGGGGTTATCTTTTCCAAAAGAACAAAACCTGCATTCACCAATCCCCATACAATAAACGTCCACTGCGCGCCATGCCAAAAACCACTCAACACAAAAACCACCAATACATTAACAGATTGGCGCCAAACATTTACCCTGTTTCCACCCAAAGGAATATACACATAATCCCTAAACCATGATGATAAACTGGTGTGCCATCGGCTCCAAAATTCAGTGATACTGCGCGAAAAATAAGGAAAATTAAAATTGGTAATCAACCGGATTCCCAATAACTGTGAGCTCCCGCGAGCAATGTCAGAATACCCAGAAAAATCACCATAAATCTGTATCGAAAACAATATGGCGGCATACCACAAATCCAACGTTGTTGCGCCCTCCAAATTGAGGTACGTAGCGTTCACCACCATGGCGCAAGTGTCTGCAATAACCGCCTTTTTAAACAATCCCCACAAAATCATTCTCAACCCATCTGTTGCCAAAGCAATATCAAAAGAAAAAGGCTTATTCAGTTGTTGGAGCAAGTTGCCGGGGCGCTCTATGGGGCCAGCAACCAATTGAGGGAAGTACATCACATACAAGGAATAGGTCAAAAAATTTCTCTCTGCCGACTGTCTCCTGTAATACACCTCAAATACATAACTCAAACTTTGAAACGTGTGAAATGAAAGTCCAATGGGCAATGCCCATGTGAGAATACCAATCGACCACTCTCCCCCCAACCAATGTGAAAGCGCTAAAATATTGTCAGAAAAAAAGTTGTAGTATTTAAAGACAAAAAGTATCGCGCAAGTGACCGCTACGCTCAAATACAAAACAAACTTTCGCCGCCTTGGATCCTGTTGTCGCTCTAACTCAATCCCCGCCCAATAATCCACGGCAATGGTCAATCCCAAAATGAGAATGTATTTTGGAATAAAAAACATGTAGAAATAACAACTGACGATAAGAAGAAACAATTGTTGAAGCTTGGTCCTTTCCTTCAATACAAACCAAAAAACCAACCAAACCGTAACAAAGAAAACAAGGTATTGAAAACTATTGAACAGCATTGTTGGGGGTTTGAAAACAAATATAAGCAAATACAACCATCACCTTTGGAGCCCTTTCTTCCTAGATGCCTACTTGACCGATGTCAATTTTTATTTCCAATCCATTACGCAACTTTGCAAAAAAAAAATTGAAGCCACTTCATATTATTAACAAATACAACATTGCGGGTCCGCGCTACACAAGCTATCCAGCAGTTCCTCATTGGAACCATTTTCCTTCTTCACTGGAATGGAAAAACCATGTAAAAGAAGCCTATCAGATTGATGCAATCGAGAATGGCATCAGCTTGTACATTCATCTTCCTTTTTGTGAAAGTCTATGCACCTATTGTGGTTGCAATACACGCATTACCGTCAACCATCATGTGGAGGAACCTTATATTGATGCGCTGTGCAAAGAATGGGACATGTACCTCACTTTACTTCCAGACCATCCGGTAATCAGTGAAATTCATTTGGGCGGTGGCACCCCTACTTTCTTTAGCCCTAAAAACTTAGAACGACTTATTCTATACATCAAGGACCGTGCAATCATTCATTCCCAGCATGAATTCAGTTTTGAAGGACATCCCAATAACACCTCGTATGAGCATCTTGCGACATTGTATGATCTGGGTTTTAGACGAGTTAGCTTTGGTGTTCAAGATGTAGACCCTCTTGTGCAAGAAACCATTCACCGCATTCAACCGGCAGAGAATGTTACACGCGTCATGGGTTGGGCGCGATCATTAGGATATACAAGCGTCAATCTTGATCTTGTTTACGGGTTACCCAAACAAACCGTGGAAAGCATAACGATGACTTTTGATCATGTACTAATTTGGAAACCAGACCGCATAGCCTTTTACAGCTATGCCCATGTTCCTTGGGTCAAACCAGGAATGCGAAAATTCAATGAATACGATCTCCCCAATGCAGAAACAAAAAGAAAACTTTACCAAACGGGCCGTGATTTCCTTGACACTAATGGGTATTACGAAATTGGCATGGACCATTTTTCTCTTCCCACTGACAATCTTTTTACCGCGTATAAAAACAAAGCCCTCAACAGAAACTTCATGGGATACACCACCACCAATGCGCAATTGCTAATTGGGCTTGGGGTCTCTGCCATTAGTGACACGTTTAGTGCCTTTGCGCAAAATCAAAAAACAGTTGAAGATTACTTGCGTATCATCCATTCCAATGAGTGGGCTCACTTCAAAGGACATGTGCTGAATGAAGAAGAAAAAAATACCCGTTGGCATATCAGACAACTCATGTGTCACTTCCAAACCCAATGGAAGTCGGGAGATCAAATAGAAAAAATGGTGGCCACAAATAAGGAAAGCATACGCGATATGGAAAACGATGGTCTATTAATCTTAACAAAAAATAAATTAGAAGTTACGGAGCAAGGAAAAAGCTTTGTTCGCAACATCTGTATGGCCATTGATCCTTTGCTACAAGAATCCAAGCAGCCCCTTTTCTCGCAAACCGTTTAAAGAAATTCCTACTTTTGAAAGGAATGACAAAGCCCTTTCAAATTCCGGGAATCACTGCCTTACGGCTATTTGCCGCTTTGGCTGTTATCGTTGGGCACATTGAAATGATGAAAAAAGTATTCAATCTTCCAACCCTTTGGTATGATTTGAACAACATCTACACAGCAGCTCCTTTGGATTATATGTGGCAAGGAAAAATGCATTGGTCCGCTCCTTTGGTTTCACATCTTGGTTTTAATGCCGTTGTTTTTTTCTTTGTTCTGAGTGGATTTTTAATCACACATGTATTAATACAAGAAACCAGAAAGTCGGGTTCATTTTCTATTCAACAATTTTATTGGCGCCGCATCATTCGCATTTGGCCTTTGTACTTATTTATCGTCCTATTTGCTTTCTCGATAGGGGCTGTTGATTGGCCCATTTTCAACTATCCCACCTCATACAATTGGCATGAGCACCAAGGTTTCTTCATGGCCTCCCATTTGCTTTTCTCACCCAATGTCGCCCTTCTCTTTATCCCCTCTGTCGGGATGTTGGGACATCTTTGGTCCATCGGAGTGGAAGAGCATTTCTATCTGTTTTGGCCCTGGCTACTGCGAAAAATCAAACAAAATAAAACGGGCATTTTAATGTTTGGAGCCTGTTGGATGATGGGCAAAATTGTCATCAAGCTGCTGGTCATGAAATTTCATCTTCCGCTTCAAACACTCGGCCTTTACCTGGTGTTCAATAAGTTTGAATGCATGGCGCTGGGTGGATACTTAGCCTTTGTATTTCATGACAACTCATCAAAAATCAAAAATTTTATTTTCAATCGCGTCAACGGTTTGTTGTTGGGAAATATCCTGTTGTATGTATTTACTGCCTATTGCCTTCCCGAACAATGGGCCAATTTCAATTACCTTTTTGTTGCGTCCTTATCTGGTCTGCTCATTTTTAAAGTTTCACAAACCCACCTGAGCCATTGGTTGAATCACAGATGGATCAACCACTTGGGAAATGCCAGCTATGCCATATACATTGCGCACTTTCCCATTGTATTGGCGGTAATCAATGTCCTGTTCTATCAGCAAAAACAAAGAATCATCGGTTCTTTTGAAAATCTGACTTTGTATTTCATCGTTATCTTATTATCCATATTCATTGGGTTACTATTACACCGATGGATTGAAACCCCTGTGAAGAACCTGTTTTTGAGAAAACAATAAAAAAGGGAGGCCATTGCCTCCCCTTCCTTTTCTTTTGTGAGGGTGTTTATTTGAAAATATAACCCACAGCTACGTTGGCACGCAAAGCGATACCTGTATTGTCGTATTCAGGACGACCCGGACCGATTAAGTCTTTTCCAGTCCACTTAA
Source organism: uncultured Chryseobacterium sp. (assembly GCA_964420985.1). GTDB lineage: Bacteria > Bacteroidota > Bacteroidia > Flavobacteriales_D > Sanyastnellaceae > CAMCTV01. The sequence goes on along the minus strand of CAYQUT010000020.1, from coordinate 43,209 downwards.
TATTGGTATTCTTTGTTCCTGCCCCAAAATAAACATCCAATAAAATATTGTCATCCCCGCCGTAAGTCTTGCAGAAACCCGCTTGAACGCCGTAGATGGAAATATGAGATTTTGAAGTGATGTATCCTGGTGAATCAATGTAAGTGTAGGCTGAAAACGGATCCGTTGGATCTTCCAAACCCCAATAGCTCTCTTCCAATCTTACCCCACTTGAAAAACGTTGAGAAGAATATAATCCCATGAAAAAGCCTTCATACGCTTCTTTGAAATACCAACGCAACTCTGGGTCAAATGACATTCCAGCTTTGGCGTTTTCCAACCAAAGATTTTCATCGTAAGAGTATGTAAAATCGGCATTTGCTAAATCTCCCAGATCATCCAAAAAACTAGTCTTTGGGACCATGTTTGGAGCCACGCCCAAACCAATGGACAATTTCTCTGTTCCTGGAATAATATACTCCCCATGAAGCATAAAATACTGATTTTTCAAAAAAGTAAAAGGAGTAACCTTCACTGCAAACTGCGCGCTTACAATGGTAGCGCAAATCAACGCGCTCAAAGTCAATAAATGTTTTTTCATTGTTTTAGTTTGTTGCAAGATATGGGCTCACCAAAATCCAAAATGTTAAATGTAATTCTTATATAGATTTTATTCAGCGTCTCAACCACCCTCCAAAATGGTTATGCAATTTGGGCAATACTACACCCATTAAAGGGACCAAAATAAGAGTCAGTATCAGTGTCTTAATGAACTGATTAAATTCCTGTATCAACGGAAAAAGAAGGGCAAAGAGAATGTTGATCACAGGGTACACAAACAACCATGTCAACAACATCATTTTCCACTTTTTAGGCGGATTATTATTCATATTATATATTTTATTTATATTATCCTTCCATCCATCATTTCAATGGTTCGGTCACTGGCCTTAGCAAAGTCATTGTCGTGCGTAACAGCAATAATGGTTTGTTTGTTCTGATGAGCTAGCTCTTGCAAAATATCAAAAACAATCTGGGTATTTTTGGAATCTAAATTTCCTGTGGGCTCATCCCCCATGATAATCAAGGGGTCATTGATCAATGCCCTTGCAATGGCTACACGCTGCTGTTGACCTCCGGACAATTTAGACGCTTGTTTCAGCGCTTGGTCTTCCAGTCCCAGTCTCCGCAACTTCTCCATCGCGCGGTATTCAATTTCCTTCTCCGACAATTTACCCAAACGCAAAGCAGGAATCATCACATTCTGCAAACAGGTAAAATCAGTCAATAAATAATGAAACTGAAATACAAATCCAATCTTCTCATTCCTAATGGCCGCCAATCTGTTCTGATCATACCCGCTAACATCCTCTCCATCTATCACCAACTGTCCCGTATAATCCGTATCCATGGTAGATAAAATATACAACAGTGTCGACTTACCCGAACCCGACTTCCCCACCAATGTCAAAAACTCCCCACGATCAACATCAAATCCAATATTGTCCAATACCTTAAACGTTACCGGATCATGAAAGCTTTTCTCTATGTTTTTTACACTCAATATCATTTTCTAAATATGCTTACAGGATCCACTTTAGCCGCCTTTTTAGCCGGAACATATCCCGCCAAAAACGTAATAAACAAACCAATCCACACCCCCCTAAAAAATACCCAAGGCTCAAATCGAATAGGAAAATAGCCAATGTCTCCCCCTACGTAAACATGTTGTAAAGCTTGTACCAAAATCAACGCAAACACCACGCCCAAGGCCACTCCAATGGCTCCAATCGTCATGGCCTGATACACAAATATCCTTACCACATCTCCCCCATTAAAACCCATTGCTTTCAATATGGCAATGTCATTGATCTTTTGACTTACAGTCATATTGAGAATGTTGTAAATCCCAAAACTGGAAACAATCAATAATGTGAAGCTGATGAAGGTGATGATGATTTTTCGCATGCGCGATGCCGCCATATAGGCCTCATTGGCTGCCTTCCAATCTTCTGCCTTGTATCCCGTCAATGTCGTTAACTCAGCTGCAATTTGTGGTGCCTTATTGGGGTCTTTAACATTCACATTGATGTCTGTGACATACACATTGTTCTCTTTCAATAATTGCTGGCCCGTTACCAAACTCACATAAGATTTTGTCTTGTCCTCCTTTGAATTATTGGTCTTAAAAATACCCACTACGGTCAAGGTCAAATTCACACCCTTGGAGGAGGTGATATTCATCTTATCCCCAGTAATGATGTTCATTTTATCTGCAATGCCACTTCCCACAACTATTCCATCTTGGTGTGTTGCCAAGGCTTGTAAACTTCCTTGAACGGTAAAGGAAGAAATCTTAAACATCTTATCCGCCTCCAATGGATCAAACCCAATGGTTGTTCCAATAATTTGAGACTTTCCGTTGTTGTAAAACACCGGACAAGAAACCTGAGGAAACGCCACCACAACATCCTTTTGCTTTCTAATCATCCTCACCCAGTCCATGGGGTTCTCAATGGTGTTTTTAGTAGGCACCACTTTGGGATTCACAATCAGTGTTGATCCATCATCTTTCAGTGGTGCACTTAATACATCATCCTTGTAAACCCTGATATGAGGCGTGGATTTAAAAAAAGATTCACTTGACGCTCGGTCAAAACCCTCAGCCATGGAGTTCATGAACATGAATATAGACATCCCCAACAACACACCCACAATGGCCACTGTTGTCATCCGCTTTGAGGCTATGAAATACGTGGTTGCTATGTGCCGATTGATCTTCATGACTTCACTTCTTTAATGGAATCAAAATGTCCTGCTCTGTCAATCCACTGATAATCTCCACCCATTCTGTACTCCTCACCCCTACTTGAACCGCTCTGGCTTCCTCTTCCCCCTTGACCTGAACCGTATTGCTATAACTCAAATAACTCCTGGGTATCAACAGCACTTGTTTGCGTTGAGTAATGTCAATGTTGGCTTCCAATCGGGTTCCTATCACCTGAAAATCCAATGAAGCATCAAAAGTTACATCACACAAAAAAGATTGGGTTGTCTCATCATACAACGGATAAATGGTGGTTACCACTCCATCCAAAATCTTTCCCTTGTCCACATTCAACTGAACATGTGCGCGTTGTCCCGTTTTAATCTTCTTGATACTGTTTTCATCTACATTCAACTGTGCCACCAATTGCTGACCGCTGGCCATTACGGCTATTACATCTCCTTTGCGCACAAAATCGCCCACGCGCTTCATTAAACGCAAAACCGTTCCCACAGACAAAGCTTTCACTTGATTATACTGAGAAGCCTTTCCTTGCTGCACTGCTTGCGCCTGCTGCTGCGCCAAAGTCCAATCCGCTTGTTGCTCTATCTGCTGCAAACGCTTCTTAGCGGCCAACCAATTGTTTTTGGCCGTTTCATAAGCCAATTGGGCATTCTCCATCTCCAAACGCGATGCGCTTTGCGCTTGATAAAGCGACTCATATCGCTCCTTTTGTCGCTTCTCTTGCTGCATTTTCTGGTCCGTTGTCTCCAATTGCAATTTGGCTTCTTGCCAAGCAGGTGATTGCTCTGTAGCATTTTGCTGCGCGATGCGCAATTGCGCCTGCGAGGCAGAGGCCGCGGCATCTATACCTGAATTATCAATTTCTGCCACCAACTGACCAGAAGCAACTTCTGTTCCCTCTGATACCAAAATGGACAAAAGATATCCCTCCGATTGCGCTGTCAAATTGTACCGATCGTTGGCCACCAATTGACCCGAAGCAAAAACAGTTTCCGTAACATCATTCCTTACAGGACTCACCTCCTGTTGTGTTCCTTTACAACCCCAAATGGCCAGTGCGGAAAATGAAAAAATCCACGTTTTAATTGACTTCATTGATTTGAATTTTTTGTTGATACATCTGTAAGTTAATTTGAGCACTCAAAGCATTCATTCGCGCTGCCAACCATCTGTTTTGCGCTACAATCAGCTTGTCCAAACCAATAACCTCTTTTTCATATTGATCACTCGCTTGTCGATAGCTATCCTTTTCCAAGAGCGCCATCTGTGATTTCTCTTGAACCTCCTTTCGGGCGTTCTCCCAATCTTTCAACAATTGCTCGTTTCTGACCCTTGTATTCCGTTTTTCCTCTTCCAATAGAATCTCCGCCATTTTAAAGTTGATCTTCTTTGCACGAACATTCGTGGCTTTAACAGCATTGGTTGGCAAATCCCACGTCAACTTGGCACCTACAAAACTGCTGTAAATCCATTTGCTTGCTGGATCCATCCATTGCGCATTGCTGTTATTTTGATACGCCAATGAAGACTGAAAACTCAATACGGGAAGTTGCTCCACCTGTGCCGTCCTATACATCATCTTGGCATAATCTACCTTGCTCATCGCCAAATTCAACTCCAATTGATTTCTCAATGGTTTCATGGCATCCAATTCATCTGTAGGTGCAATCGCATCTATCTCCACGGCTACACCCGCCAAGGCAGACAAAAGCCTTTCTTGATAGGAAAGCTGATGCTCAATGTTGCGAAGTATACCCTCCTGCTGAATGACATTGACTTGAGCATCATTCCAATCCTGCAATCGAACCAATCCCAATTGATATTTCTTGCCCACAATTTGGGATAAACTATCTGATAACGAAACAAAACGCTGCGCTATCTGTCGCTGACCCTTCAGTTGTACTATACCACAAAACAATACATTGACCTGCTCCAGCAATTTTTTTCGGTTAACCAATCCCTCTTGCGCCACCACCTTGGTATTGGCTTTGGCGGATCTAATCTCCTGCCATCTGGCAACGTTGACTATATCAAATTGCGGAACCGCCGTAAAAGAAGTGATGTATTGCTGACCAAATGTCACCTCCCTAAAACTTCCTTCAGGGCCACCAAAAATTTGTCCTGGTATAAAGTTCACGGGCAAGTCAGTATTATTCAACCAACTGGCTGTTGTTGGAATTCTTGGATTGATGGTATTGGCCCAAGAGGCTCGCTCTGTCAATTCCGCCATCTGCAATTGCTCTTGATTCAGTTGCATTACGGTTGCGTTTTTCAGCACCCAATCCTCTATTGCTTTCCACGTGGAAAACCGTTGTGAAGATTGTCCTATTGCTGTTGTTCCAAAAAACAACAAAATAATATGAATCAAATTCCTCATGGTTTCAAAGTTTTGATGACCCACTTGGCAATACCATCCTTTCTTTGGGTCAATAATTTTCTGTATTGCTTATCATCCATGTCCCCCACCATCTGCAACATAGGAGCGGCCATAAAGGGGAATATAGATAAACTCATCATGTTCATCACCAACCAAATCATAGGTCGATCAGCCAGCTTTCCCTTCTCTACAGCCTCTTGGTATTGCTTGGCAAAATGCGACTGCTGGTAGATCTTCTTCAACCCAGATGTCTTGAGAATAATGCCATGATTTCCATTGCGCAATTCACTCAAAATAAATATAGGGAGATCCGGTCGCTCAAATAACATGTCGTGATACGCAAAAACAATGGCTGTAATCTTCTCTTCCAACGTCGTTTTTTCTTCATTGAAAACGGTCATCATCACTTTCATAAAACCCTCCATGCTCTCCAACATCACAGATTCAAACAACTTCTCTTTACTTCTAAAGTAGTAGTTCAACAAAGCCAGATTGATTCCCGCTTCCTCCGCAATGTCACGTGTACGCGCAGCTCCATAACCCTTGGCTTGGAAAACCTTTACTGCGGCCTTTTTGATGCGCTCCTCAGTTGTAACAGCCGTCTCTAATTCTTTGAATGGATTCTTCTTTGCCATGAACCGACAAAGCTATATCAATAATTTAAAATTAAACAATAATTTTAATCAAATGATTAAATTCGTTTATACAGCTTAAAATTATTTCCTGCTTCCAACAAAAAATAATGCTCCATCAATAATTCATGAAGCGCAGGAAAGGTTTCCTGTATCCCGTATTGTTTCCGGTCATTGAAAAAATATCTTCCCTCGCCCACAAGCTCCAACACAAATGTGGGCTGCTCCAGTTGCACAAAATGCAAGTAGTTACTTCTCACACGGGCCGTTCCAGAATACTTACCATAAGCATATTGCGGATACAAAAATCCACTTGCTCTTTTGTTATAGTTCAATACCATGGCCCTGTTATCCCATCCCCAAACCATCGTCTTTGCTTCAAAAACATGATGCCTCAGCATGGCCTGAACATAGGGATCTTGCTTCCACTCTGCAATCTTTTCTACATCCTTCTCCTCCGGATACCAAGATCGCAATCGAACAAATGCTACATCCAAAGCAAAAGGAAATAAAAATATCGGAAGCAAATAATAGACATAACGCTTCAATCGAACTTTCCAATAGGCAATGAACACGGCAATAAAATAAGGAAGAGTAGGCCACATCAATATTTGATAATGGGTAAACCGATTGTGCGGCAGATAAATGACATAACAAGCAACGAAGAAAACCAGCACAAAAAAGAAAAATACAGGACGCTCAAAATGTTTCTTTTTGCATTGAACCCCACTAACTATAATACCCACCAAAGCGGTTGGAAACAAAACCAACATCTCTTTATTGAACCAAATCACCTGGGTGAATATTTGAATTTTCTCAGCAGTACCCATCAACTGCTGTCTCAGGCCCATCTGACCATACTCCGCAATGGAGGAAACAACCGCCATAATAGCATCCATCCCAACAACGGATAATAACACAATCATCCATAAAAAACCTCCTGCCAATGATCCAACAATCATAGTAGACATCCACCTCCATCGCTTATTTCGCAATGCGTCCACACCAATGACAATAAAGGCCATCAAAGCAATATAAAGGGCTTGTTCCTTGGCAAACGGCATCATACTCAATAACCAGCCTATCCAAAAAAAATGAGTTGCCGAGGGCTTATTTGTAAACCACAATACCATTGCAGCCGATAAAAGCAACACCACAGGAAGCTCACTATTAAAGGCCCGCATATTGTGATGATCACTCATTACTATATAAATAAGTAATAATCCAACAGATAAAAAAACCACATTTGACTCAAATTTTCTACTAAGCAATTGGGTCTGTAAAACAATAAAAACAAAAAGAGAGATTAAAAAGAAAACAGAAACTTCAAAATAGCCTAGGCTTCCAAAAACCCAATAAATCATTGATAACGGTAAAATGGTCAGGAGCCGTGTAAAATCGTAAATCGCGTATTCTTTCATCCATAAAAATGGATCATCCACCAAGCTCCGGGCGCAAATAATCCACTGATCAACGTCTGGATTGGACCACAAATATTGATAATCATAAAACCGAACCAAGCCGATATAAAGAGCTGAAATAAACAAGAAAAAAACCTGCGATATTTTTACTTTACCCAAACCATTAAGAAGCAGACATAAAAAATAAATCCCTGTCAACAACAATGGAAAGCCATATTGAATGGAAAACAATTGATTCATTCTGGTTCTAAGTTGCGTTTGAATTCACAACTATCTTTGTAAAGATACAAAGTCAAACAACTACCTAACCGATATCACTTGATGTCCATCAAATTATTCATTTCATTCATGCTCTTGTTGAGTATCCATCAAAATAGTTGTGCCCAACGCTGCGGTGGAGGTGTATTTACCTTTCACTTGGACAATCCTGAAAATGAAGACATCGCGGTAACCGTATACCCCCTTGAAGGCGCTTATTACAATGAATTTAAAAGTCAATACTGTTCTGGTGGTTGTGAACTCACTGAAGAAATTGCCAAAAAATGGCGTCTAATACAGCACGCGCAGCGCAGTAAATCTGAGCACTTCTTCCCCCTTTATGAAGAAACCAAAATCAGAAAAAATAAAGTGGATTTCCTCACGCTTGAGTTGGCTTTTGAACCACGCGTCCTGCTTTTTGAATGTGAAAAAACAAATAAACGTTTATTCATCTCTGCCAATATCCACGGAGGATGTGATCATCACAGAACCATTAAATGGAATGTAGAAAAACCGTTTTTAGCGCCTTATGGTCAATGAAGATTCTTTAACCCCTCCTCAATCATCTTCTCCAACTGCAACACCTCCTTGGTGTGATACTTCCCCGTTGCGGGGCCATTGAATCCGGTGTGAATATGCACCACCTTTCCTTCACTATTCACCACAATCATCGTAGGAAACGCCATAACTTTTTCTAGCTGCGGAAAAACATTTTGCGCGCGTTCCTTTCCCTTTCCTTCCGCTCTTCCCACATAAGCCTCGTAACCGCAATTCAATTGCGCCATCTGCTTTTGGATAACACGTTTGTTTTCTACAATATCATCGGATCGCTCAAACGCCACTGGAATGATCTGCAACCCCTTTGCACCGTATTTCTTGTGCATGGCAGCCATCACCTTTCCCTCATCCGTGCAATTAGGACACCATGTGCCCATGAGTTGGATGATACTCAAATGCCCCTTCCAATCCTCTGCTCCAAAGGTTCTCATATTGCCTTGCAAATCCATTGCGCTAAATGCAAACACTTCGCCTTCTCTTCCCGCTCTTAACCTGACCAATTCCTCAGCGTGCCGCAATTCAAACGATTGATCATCTTCTCCCTCCCATTTCTCTGAATAGGTATTGCCACTGTAAAATCTTCCATTGTAAAAGTTTCCCTCCTCGTGAGCCACCTCAGCTGTAAAACAAAACAAATGTGCTCCGTCCAAACATTGCATTTGAATGTGATGAAAATCCCATGTACCCTTTAAAAATCGATAATCCCCTGTCTCTGTTAAAAACGTTCCTGTGCACATTCCATTGGAATACAAATCAAATAAACCAACAGCATTGTAAGCGTCAGGAGTGCCTGGCTCAAACACCACTTTCTGTCGCTTTTCGATGACCAAATCTTGCTTCAATTGATTAGGCATGGGTTCTTCCTCTGCGCTCGTGTATGGCTGTCTTTGAGCGTCAAAATAAACCGGCTTTCCTCCTTTCTTCACGAACCACCCTTTCCAAGCCATATCGCCTTTATCCGCTGGCTTCCATTCTAACTTGGATTCAAAATAGGGAAAAAGAAAGCCAGGATATTCCTGGCCTTCTATGCTGTGCAAATAAATGGATTCTCCTCCGTTCTCAATGGTCATGCCCATGGTGCTTTCACCGCGCTCCACCAACACATCAAAAACCGCATCCACACTGTCATTCAAGTGAAACTTCATTTTCCATGATTCTGTCTGTGATTGTCCCATGATGGTGATGAATAAAGAAAGAAAAAGGAAAATTCTCGGTTTCATTATAAGTCAAATTTAATTCCTTGTGCCAATGGCAGTGAGGTTGAATAATTGATGGTATTGGTCTGACGACGCATATAGTTTCTCCAAGCATCGGATCCGCTTTCGCGTCCACCACCGGTCTCCTTTTCTCCACCAAACGCGCCACCAATCTCAGCACCGCTGGTTCCAATGTTAACATTGGCAATTCCACAATCAGATCCCTCGCAACTCAAGAAACGTTCAGCTTCTCTCATATTCAAAGTCATGATGGATGAACTCAATCCTTGCACTACTCCATTTTGCATGGCAATAGCTTCATCCAATGTCTTGTAAGACATCACATATAAAATGGGCGCAAAAGTCTCATGCTGTACGATGGCCATATCGTTACTGGCTTCAATGATACATGGCTTCACATAACATCCTGAAGTATATTGTTCTCCCTCTAAAACCCCACCTTCTACCAACACCTTTCCACCTTGCGCCTTGGCTTGTTCAATGGCACTCAAGTAATTATTCACTGCATCCTGATCGATAAGCGGACCTACGTGGTTGTTGGCGTCCAATGGATCACCGATGCGCAATTGACTGTAAGCTTTGACCAAACTCTCTTTGGTTGCCTCATACAAACTCTCATGAATAATCAATCGACGAGTCGTTGTACAACGCTGTCCTGCAGTTCCTACAGCACCAAAGACCATAGCAGGAATGCACATTTTTAAATCCGCACTATCTGTTACAATAATCGCATTGTTTCCACCCAATTCCAATAAGCTTTTTCCAAAACGCTCTGCGACTTTTGCCCCTACTATTCTTCCCATACGAGTAGATCCAGTAGCTGAAATCAACGGTACACGGGTGTCGGTTACCAACCACTCTCCTTCTTGAACTTTTCCGGTGATAATGCAAGAAATTCCTTCTGGTAAATTGTTTTCTTTAGCAACTTCATTCCAAATATTCTGACAAGCCACCGCACACAATGGCGCTTTTTCTGATGCCTTCCAAACACAGGTATCACCGCAAATCCAAGCCAATGCTGAGTTCCAACTCCAAACCGCTACCGGGAAGTTGAATGCGGAAATAATTCCTACAACTCCCAGTGGATGCCATTGCTCATACATTCTATGTCCCGGACGCTCACTGTGCATGGTCAAACCGTACAATTGACGACTCAATCCTACTGCAAAATCGCAGATGTCAATCATCTCTTGAACCTCTCCCCAGCCTTCTTGAAGAGATTTTCCCATTTCATAACTCACCAATCTGCCCAATGCATCCTTCTTTGCTCGTAGTTTTTCTCCAAACTGACGCACTATTTCACCTCGCTTAGGTGCTGGTATCAAACGCCACTCATTGTATGCTTTTTGGGCTGTTAAAATCACTTGCTCATACTCTTCTTTTGTCGTTGACTTCACATCTGCTATATGTTTTCCATCTACAGGTGAATAGGATGAAATGATTTCACCCGATCCCATAAAGTTCAATCCTGTAGAAGTTCCGTCATTCACTGCGGCCAACCCTAATGTCTTTAATATCTCTTGCATTTTATTTGTTTTTTAATCTTCTATTTCATCGTTTATTTTTCTTTGAAATCATTGGCTACATCAACCTTTAATTTCTCCGGTCTGTTGGCTACTTCCCAAGCGGTATGAAAAACCAATTTTCCAATTTCTGCCATCTTATCATACATGATTTTCTCTGGATCATCTCCTGGTTTGTGGTAATCTTCATGTACTCCACTGAAGTAAAATATCACGGGTATATTGTGCTTCGCGAAATTGTAATGATCAGATCTGTAATAAAATTGGTTGGGGTCATTGGGATCATTGTATGTGTAATCCAATTGCAATTGCGTGTATTTCTTATTGGCATCTTCAGAGATTTGATGGAGCTCTGTACTCAACTTATCGGAACCAATCAAATACACATATCTACCATCTTGGTGATCCGCATCCTTCCTTCCCACCATATCCACATTCAAATCACAAACGGTGTTGGCCAATGGATATACAGGATGATCTGAATACCACTCACTGCCCAATAAACCTTTCTCCTCTCCACTGACATGCAAAAACAAAATACTACGCTTACTGCCATGTCCTTCCTTTTTTGCTTGAACAAATGCCCTGGCCATTTCCATTACACTCACTGTACCTGAACCGTCATCATCCGCACCGTTATGAATCTCTCCATTAATAATACCCACGTGATCATAATGCGCACTAATAACCACAATCTCTGACTTCAATTCAGGATCTTCTCCTTCCAAAAATGCCAACACATTATCAGAAACCAAATCCTCTCTTTTCACGTGAAAGTTGACTTTTAACTCACCACCAGACGTCTTGGTCTTGATTTTCTTTTTTCCCATGGCCCTCTTTTGCAAGGTTGAATAATTGGGCATGCCGTACGTAGCGAGTATTTCTTCCGCCATTCGCACAGAACAATGCAAATACGGAATACGCAAATCCTCCTCCTCCTCAGCCGTTCCTCTTTTATCCAATGTCATACGTGGGGTCTGTAAATAATACTTCACCCGGCTCATGTACTGATCAAAATTTTGATCAATTTGAATGAACATCTTAGCCCCTTTTTCAATAGCAACCTTTCTTTTCGCTTCGCGATCAGTAGTCCACTCTGAGTATTCTTTAACTCCCGTAATCAAGCTTTTTCCTTTCTTAATGGGTTCACCTGATAAACAAATCACAGTCTTTCCTTGAACGTCAAGGTTCTTATAATCGTTCCATTTGTCATCTGCTATTCCGTATCCAACAAAAACCAAATCTTTGACCTCAATGGATTGCGTCTTATCAGCACTAAAAAAATAGAAATCTTCAATAAACTTAAATTCCTTTTTAATGGATGCACCTTCAGTTTGCAATTGGCAGGTTGATGCTAAAAAAGACAAACGTTTCAATGGAAAAATTTGCCTTTGTGTTTTGATGCCAATAGAGGCGTAATACTCATCCAAATATTGTGCGGCCTTGCGTTGCCCCTCCATACCTGTTTCACGTCCCTCATAAGCATCTGATGCGATGATATAGAGATGTTTCTTTAACTCCTCCTGAGAGATCTGACCACCAAAATGTGCTGACCAATCCTTTTGTCCAACTCCCAAGATGGACAAAGTCATAAATACAAAAAGAAATATATGCTTCATTACATGCAAATTTTGTTGACACGATTTTGATGTCTTCCGCCTTCAAAGGCAGTTGTGATGAATGCAATGACAATTTCTTTCGCTTCTTCCAAAGAAATAAATCTCGCAGGAATGCAAACAATATTGGCATCGTTGTGTTGCCTTGCCAAAGATGATATTTCCTTTGTCCAACATAGTGCTGCTCGAATACCTGCATGTTTATTAGCAGTGATACAAACTCCATTGGCAGAACCACACAATAAAATTCCTAAACTATCTTCGCTCTCAACTGTTTGAGCTACCAAATGGGCATAGTCAGGATAATCAACACTCTCTGCCGAATGGCAACCTTTGTCTTCACAAGTATGTCCTTGTGTGCTCAACCATGCTTTCAAATCTTCTTTCATAGAAAATCCAGCATGATCACTTCCGATGATAATTTTCATTTGACAAAAATACAATTTCTTTTATCTACATTTTGGATTTGGATCTTGTTAATTCATGTTGATAACGTTGAAAAACTAATGTTGACTTTTCTAATTCCCTTTTCGCTTAATCCTTCTTTCAACCATGACCAAAATTTGTTTTTGTATTTTCTAAACAACGATATGAAATTATCATCACCAATATCAACAGCTTTAACGCTTCTGTTTTTATCCACACTAAACCATAACTCTCAATTTTTCATAACTCCTTTGTCATTCTCAAAACCAGTATTTTACAATAAAATAACATGTTCATAACCATGATTAATTTGTGAATTACATGAAAAACAAATGTTTTAGACGAATTTTACCAACGCTACTAACAGCTTAATAAGGACATCATCTCTTTTTATTTAAAAAAATATTTTAGTCTTATAATGAATACCAATGGGGAAAAAATAAAATCAATTTTCTTTTTGATGTTTTTCTACCTCTTTTCATTTGGGCTTTTTGCTCAATTGGAATTCAAGACGTTTTATCACCCCAATGGTAAGGTATCCAGTGAAGGTTATTGGGCTAACAATCAACCGGAGGGTTACTGGAAGACATATAATGCAGATGGTATCCTTATCGCCTCTGGAAACCGTAAAGGTGGGTTATTGGATTCCACGTGGAAGTTTTTTGACGAGAAGGGAAGGATTGAAAGGGAAATAGGATACAGAGCAGGTAAAAAGAATGGATGGGAGATTGAGTATGATACGCTGGGTGTTAAGCTCTCTGCTATGCAATTTTTGGATAATGTAAAGCAGGGGATTAGGGAAGAATTTTATCCCAATGGAAAATTACATTGGCGTATTCCTTTTGAAGCCAATAAAGAACAGGGTAAAGCAAAAGAATTTGCTGAGGATGGAACATTGATAGGAATAACGAAGTATACGCTGGGTTTTGTGAATAGTGTAGAGCGATTCAATCGTTTTAATAAGAATGGTCAAAAGGAGGGTTTATGGAAAGAGTTTTTTCCAGAATCTGATTTTGTCTTAAAGGATGGTATTTGGTCCAATGGTAAACGGAATGGTTTATTTCAGTTCTATGACAAGAAGGGTATTGTGATCAGAACGGAGTTGTATGAGAACGATGTTTTAGTGACGGACAATGGTGGTGTAGGTAATTTGAATTTTAAAGTTGATACGCTGGAGGATGGGAATGTAATTAGAGGTGGATATGCAGGAGCTTTAAAACAGGGTATTTTTCATGTGGAACGTAGTTCGGGAGAGCGAATCGTTAATCAAGTATATCAGCAAGGTATTAAGGTTGCGGAAGGATTATTGGATGCTGAAGGAATGCGTCAGGGTATTTGGAAAGAGTATTATCTCTCAGGTGAGTTAAAAGCGCAAGGGGAATATAAAGACAATGAGCGTGTGGGTCCTTGGGTCTACTTTTCAAAGGAAGGTGAATCAGAGTTGTTGGGTTCATATTGGCAAGGCAAGCCAGACGGGGAATGGTTGTGGTATTATGAAAAGGATAAATTGCACCGCAGGGAACATTTTTCACGTGGAAAGTTGGAGGGTGAATATATAGAATGGGATACATCTGGTATGGTATTCCTAGAGGGAGTATACAGTGAGAACGTAAAAAATGGGCTTTGGAAATTTCAAATGAATGACCATTTGGAATTTGGTGAATATTTGGATGGTGAAAAAAACGGGGTTTGGAAATGGTATTATTACAATACGGAACAGCCTGCATTTGAAGGAGAATTCAACCTTGGTGTTCCTGTTGGTAAGCATAAGATGTGGTATGCAAATGGAATGATTATGGAAAAGGGTCAGTATGAAGGTGGATTGCGATCAGGTGATTGGTCGTATTATTCGGAAACGGGTTTGCTAAAAATGACCGTAACCTACAAGGACGGTGATATTTTTAAAATAGATGGAGTTAGAATTCTCCCAAAGGATTTGTCTATTGATTCATCAGACAATTGATTTCATGTGAAACAATGGCTTTGACTGTTCTGGTATTGTCCATTTGTTTTTTCTAAAGGTTTTCCTTTATACAGTATTCTATTGACCATTAACAATAAACACTGGGCTGTTTATCATATTTCATATTTCTCGCCACGTAGAATCCCCAAGATTCGACTTTTGTTTACATGGCAGTATCGATTTATTTCCAGGACGTAAGGAGGCCTTATTTCGCCTCTAATCACCTTATTTATACTTGGCTGGACAAGTTAGCGGCTCATCACGGTTATTCCATCGCAGATTTAAACATCATATTCGTGACAGACGAGGAATTGTTGGCTATGAACAGGCAATTTCTTCAACATGATTATTACACAGATATCATCACGTTTGATCTAGGAACTTCTGAAAGATTAGTAATGGGTGAATTGTATATTAGCTTGGATAGGGTAAAAGATAATGCTAGGCAATTTAATCAAAAATATCAATTAGAATTTGTTCGAGTGATAGCACATGGATTGCTTCATCTTATTGGTTATCAAGATAAAAAAAGTGAACAAATTGTTGAAATGAGAGCTTGTGAAAGTCATTCAATAGAGTTATATTTGTCTTTGAATGAAACAAAATAAAGAGAAACAAACAGAGAGGAATATCATAATTTATAGAAATTGTTTCACGTGGAACAAATATGGAAAATACTTTTGAAGTTATAGTCATCGGAGCAGGACATGCAGGAAATGAAGCCGCTGCAGCATCAGGTAATTTAGGTGTAAAAACACTTTTAATTACCATGGATATGAATAAGATAGGTCAAATGAGTTGTAATCCAGCCATGGGAGGAATTGCAAAAGGTCAAATCGTAAGAGAGATCGATGCTTTGGGTGGGTACAGTGGAATTGTATCAGACAAAAGCGCTATTCAGTTTCGTATGCTGAATATATCAAAGGGTCCAGCGATGTGGAGCCCGCGATGCCAAAGTGATCGTATGATGTTTGCTGATGAATGGCGGCTTCAACTCGAGTCTATTCCGAATGTCTTTTTTTGGCAAGATTCTGTAAAGGAAATTTTATTTGAGAACGGAAAAGTAGCCGGCGTTCTTACCTCGATTGGTGTTGTTTTTTATGCCAAAAAAGTGATCATTACGAGTGGAACTTTTTTGAATGGGGTAATCCATATAGGTGAGCAGCAATTGTCGGGTGGAAGAATGGGAGAAAAAAGATCGGAAGGAATTACGGAACAGCTGGTTTCATTGGGTTTTCAATCCGGACGTATGAAAACAGGGACACCCCCAAGGGTGGATGGTCGCAGTTTGAATTATGATAAAATGGTAGAGCAGGAGGGAGATAAAAATCCTTCTAAATTTTCTTACAGCACCACAACACAACCTTTGCAAAAACAGCGTTCTTGTTGGATTACCAATACCAATCAAACTGTTCATGATATTCTAGCGGAGGGTTTTGAAAAATCACCCATGTTTACTGGTCGAATTATAGGTTCGGGCCCTCGCTATTGTCCATCCATTGAAGATAAAATAACAAGATTTGCAGACAAGGACCATCACCAATTGTTTGTGGAGCCTGAGGGTTGGAGAACCATAGAAATTTATGTCAATGGTTTTTCAACGAGCTTGCCGGAAGAAGTCCAGGTGAAGGCTTTGCGTCAAATTGAGGGCTTTGAAAACGCAAGAATTTTTAGACCTGGTTACGCAATCGAATATGATTATTTTCCACCCAACCAACTGCTGCATACATTAGAATCCAAAGATGTTCCAGGATTATATTTCGCAGGCCAAATCAATGGAACTACCGGATATGAAGAGGCTGCTTGTCAAGGTTTGATGGCGGGTATCAACGCGGCGTTGGCGGTTAAGGAAAAAGATCCATTGATTTTAAATCGTGATCAAGCTTACATAGGTGTTTTGATAGATGATTTGATTACCAAAAGTACGGATGAGCCTTACCGTATGTTCACCAGCCGTGCTGAGTACAGAACGTTGTTGCGCCAAGACAATGCGGATGAACGATTGACACCAATGAGTCACGCAATTGGTTTAGCCTCTGATGAACGCATGCGGGAATTGGAAGCCAAGCGCCAAGAAACGGAAGAAATCATGGAGATGTTGAAAGAGACGAGCATAAAACCCGAAGAGGTTAACGCCTATCTTAACGCAAACGGGTCTTCGGAAATCGCCAACAAAACATCTGTTTTAAGCTTATTATCTCGCCCGCAAACGAGTTTAAATGGTTTGATAGGGGTAAGTGACCATGTTAGTAAGAAAGTGGCTTTAAATGGATATAAACAAGAGTCTTTGGAGCAAGCTGAGATTCAAGTGAAATATTCAGGTTATATTGAAAAGGAAAAATTGTTGGCTGATAAATTAACCCGATTGGATTATGTCAAAATTCCTATTGATTTTGATTACCACCAAATGCAAAGTTTGAGCACCGAGGCCAGGCAAAAGTTGAGTGCGGTTCGTCCAGAAACCATTGGCCAAGCCAGCAGAATTTCAGGAGTCAATCCGTCTGATATTGCGGTTTTATTGGTGAAGTTTGGACGTTGATTTCTCTGGGTATGCTCTGTTTCTATTTCTTTCTCTGATTTACAGATTTACCAATACACTGATCTACCGATCCACTGATCTACTGATACACTGATTTACCGATCCACCGATCCACTGAT
>CAYQUT010000020.1:0-25690 GCA_964420985.1 uncultured Chryseobacterium sp. | reverse complement strand
TACCGATCCACTGATCTACTGATACACTGATTTACCGATCCACCGATCCACTGATTTACCGATTCACTGATTTACCGATCCACTGATCTACCGATCCACTGATCTACTGATACACTGATTTACCGATCCACCGATCCACTGATCTACTGATCTACTGATACACTGATTTACCGATCCACCGATCCACCGATCCACTGATTTACCGTGCACTGATCCATCGTGTAGCAGATATACTCATACTTATCTGTTGTATTTTAATTCAATTCATTCTAAATTTTTGAAATGAAAAAATGATATTTTAAAGGTTACTGAATTCGACATCGAGATGGAGTGAGAGGAAAAGTTTATATTTGTCTCACATACCTTAAAAAATGAAAAAGACCATCTTTCAAAGTGCCATGTTATTGATGACATTTTTCCTTATCACGTCATCACTTCAATCCCAATCCCCTCAAGGGATTCCCTACCAAGCGGTGGCGAGAAATGCTGACGGAAGTATAATGACGCAATCACCTGTAAATTTAACCCTGACAATTCAGGATGGCACTTTCAATGGCCCGGTGGTTTACGAGGAAAATCATGCCTTAATAAGCAATGATCAAGGGTTGGTGAGTTGTGTGGTAGGAATGGGATCTCCGGTTCAAGGATCTTTTGCCAGCATTGATTGGGGCAATGGGGCTAAGTTTTTACACGTTTTGATGAATGGAGTTGATTTGGGGACACAGCAGTTGATGAGCGTTCCTTACGCCTTGTACAGCAAAAATGTAGGGGTGCGCGTAAGTGAAACGGGAGATTCTTTGTTTGTGGGTAACGAAGCGGTGATTGTACCTGGAATTAGTGCGGCTAACTATGCTCTTAGTATTGCAGGTTGTTTGGACAATGCTGCGTGCAATTACAATCCTCAAGCCACCACTGATGATGGCAGTTGTTTGATAGTAGCTGAGGTCTGCAATGACAATAACGCCAACACCATCAACGATGTCATCACAGCGGATTGTGTTTGCGCTGGAACACCTTCCCTTTTTGTTCAGGGCAATGGAGTTACGGATATTGATGGCAACTTTTACCCTTCGATTATTCTAGGAACCCAAGAGTGGATGCAACAGAATTTGCAAGTAACCAAATACAGAAACGGCCAGGCCTTGATAAATGCTGTTACCAACTCGTCTTGGAATACCACCAATGGAGCTTATGGAATCTATGGCGGCAGCAACGTCAACAATACCAATTATGGCAAACTGTACAATTGGTATGCGGTGAATGACAGCAGGGGGCTTTGTCCTACGGGTTGGCATGTGCCAACAACCATCGAATGGGCCACTCTGGAAAATTATTTGGGAGGTACATCGGTTGCCGCGGGAAAATTAAAAACGGTTGATGGTTGGAATACCCCTAATCTTGGCGCAACCAACGAAAGTGGTTTTACCGGATTACCGGGAGGATATCGGTTTACTGATGGCACATATTGGTACAACTTGCAGATCGCACAATGGTGGACCTCAACCAATGCCAATACCACAATAGCCCATGCATCCAGGTTGTATTACCAGAACGAAGGTGTCATTAATTCTACTTACGATAAGAAAATTGGTTCCAGTGTTCGTTGCTTGAAAGACTAAGCAACCACTTCTTTTCCAATGACATCAAAGGACAATTTGACAATGCGTCCCCCGTCTTCAAAAGAACAGGTGTCTGCCAACTGGCGCATTAAGAAAACACCTCGTCCATGCGGTTTTTCAAGATTTTCGGGGGCGGTTGGATCGGGTAAATTATCGTAATCAAATCCAGGTCCCTCATCCTCGATATCAAAATACATGTGACGACCATCTTCATGGAAGGTGACAGAGACTTGTTTATTTGAATCCAATCGATTTCCATGAACAATAGCGTTATTAACCGCCTCTGTCAATGAAATTAAAATCTCCCCAAAGAAATCTTCTTTGACGTTGTGATTAGTACAAACGTCGTCAATCATTTGCTCTACCAAATGTATATTCTCAATTTCTGAGGCAAATGTGAGGACTTGTTCTGAGGCCATGTTTTATTTTGTTATTCAAATATGAAACGAAAAAAGTTTATTCAGGTTGCAAATCAAAAAAAAATTACAAAAAAATCGTTTTACGGTTGAGGGCTCAATAAATATTGGTTTGCCTTTTCCTTGTAATACGGCTTTAATTGAGGGGGTAAAGTTTGCAACAATTCAGCTTCTTTGGTTTTCTTTTTCATGTATTCTTCCAACCCTGGAGGTGGGGTATTGTTGAGCATTTGCCCTTCTTTGCTTTCTCGTTCTTCTTGCTCCCCTTGGGTACGTTCAGCATTTTCCGCACGCAACAAACGAGTAAGTATATCTCTTTGTCTGCGTAATGTTTCCTCAGTAATGTTGTTGTTGACAATATCCTTTTGGATTTGCTCCATTTCTTTGGCAATTTGTTTCATCTCATTGCCCTTTCCGCTTCCATCTTGATTGAGCTCTCCTGCTTTGTCCTCCATCATCTTTCGCAATGCAGCTTGTTTGGCAGCCGCCCCCGCCAATTCTTTGCTCAATTGAGGATTGTTTCCTGATTGACCTTTTCCTTGGTTTTGTCCTTGCTTCTTTAACTCTTCCAATTGCTTGGAAAGCGCCTCTTGCATTTTTTTAATTTGACCAGCAGAAGGTTTGGGTTTGCCTTTGCCTTTTCCACTGGAACCGGGCTTGCTGCATTTTCCTTTTCCTGATTTTTGTTGCTGTTGCTGCTGCTGTTGTTGCTGCATTTGCTGCAATGATTCGTTCAGCATTAAGGCCAAGTTATTGAGCCCCGTCATTACAAACTGCTGTTCTGCGCGGGCTGCAGGGATTTGTCTTTCAGGAATCCACTCTAAAGCAGCGTCCATGTGATCTTGTACATCGTCTACTTCTTTATTGATGAAGGCTGAAAGTTGTGTAACTCTTTTACTGAGTGCAAAAAGAGAATCTTTGACCATCTCCATGTCGTCATTGATTTTCCGTTGACGTTGGCCGTATCTGTCATAATTGGGATCATTGACGTTGAGTTTTGAAAAATCGCCCATTAATTTCTCTTGATCAAAACTTAGATGAACCAGGTTTTCTAGCAATTGTCTCAAAGCGGCAGCATCCTCTTCTTGTTCCTCTTCTTGTTCCTCCTCAGCAGATTTTTCCATTTGCTCCGCCATCTCCTTCATCTTTTGAGCGGCATTTTTTTGACTTTTTCCAGCGTTGGATTTTTTGCCTTTATTCAACTCGTCTGAGCTTTTTTGCTGTTCTTCAGAAATGTTTTTCTGCATCTCTTCTGTATTGGGCATATCCTTGGGTTCTTCCAATTGTTGGTTTAATTCCTCCAATTTTTTCAAATCATCTTTGACGTCTTTGAATTGCTCATTCAGTTCATTCTGTTCTTTTTTCAATTGCTCTAAATCTTTCTTTCCCTCTTCTGCATCTTTGGACAATTGCTCTTGTTTTTCAGAAAGTTCTTTTAACTCTTGGATGGTTTTTTCCATCTTTTGCTCTACCTCGAGCTCTTTGAATTGTTCTAATGCACGGTCCAACTCCTTTCCCAAATCCTCTTCGTTTTCACGAAGTTTTTCCATCTCCTTTTGCAATTCATTTTTGTCCAATTGGTCCATCATTTTCTTCAGCTCTTCCATCATCTTTTTGGTTTCCGGATCAATGAGCTGCTCCATGAGCTGTTCTAATTTTTCTTGTTTTTGTTGGAGCTCTTCATTGAGTTCCATCTGCTTTTCTTGGTTTTCTTGGTGCTTTTGATTTTCTTCTTTTAAATGCTCCAATTTCTTTTGAAGATTTTCTTGTCGTTTCAATAATTCTTCAAGCTTCTTTTTGTCTTGCCAATCTGCTTCTTTTTTCTCCAATAATTTTTTCTCAAGATCTTTCAAACCTTGTTGAATTCTTTCGGCTTCTTTTTGAGCTTGACTGAGGTCTTGAATCAGTTCAGAGCGTTCTTCATCTGATTTTTTTTCAAGCTCTTCCAAGGACGGCATGACAAATTTTTGAATTTGTGTTTTGGAGGATTTTGCGCCATGCACACCATCATTGTCCCATACTTCAAAATAATATTGGATGGTATCTCCTGGGCTTAATGCGTAGGGACTTAAATCCAAGGGGTGGTAATAAATATCTGAAGAGGCTCCACTGTTGATGTTCATGGGCGTGGATGACCACTTGGATCCGGGGGTTTTCAGATTGAATTGAAGTTTAGAGATTCCATAGTCGTCTTGTATCTCTCCTGTCAAAATATGCAATGTTTGGCTGTTGGAATCAATCTTATCTATCAGGGAAATTTGGGGATATTGATCAGGAACTACATTAACAAAATAGGTTAGAGAATCCAAACTTTTTGCCAAGGCGGATGCTGGAAATATTTGATAAGGGAATGATTGCATTGCCGTCCAGCTCAATTGAGCTTGGTTGTCTTCAATGCCAACTTGTTGTTTTTGACCATTGATCACAGCATGCAAATATTCAGCATTGAGGCAATTGAATGTCCAAGTAATTTGAGTGCCTTCAGGTAGGGTTAAGTCCCCCGCTTGAGTGAGGCTTTCGGGTGCTCTCTTGAGATAGGCCGGGTATTGTAAAACGGCCTGGACACCGGTCATTTTGGGTTGAGGAATGACGGATAAGCTAAAAGGTTGACTCGAATAATCGGCGGCGACAAAATAAAAATCAAATGATTCATTGACATGAGGAATGATCAGGGTATGATGGAGCAAGTCCTTTTTCTCCAGCAATAATTTTTGCCCATCTTTGATAAGATACACCCTCTCAGGAATTTCTTGCCCGGTAAGTTTCAATGCAATTTCAGCGTCTTGATTTTCAAGAATTTTTGTGGGCGATTCTAGGATGAATTGAAAAGGAGCATCCTCTTCCGCTTTGTCATATTGTACAATTCTTTTGGTAGGCCTGGTAATGGTAGACGGTGTGGCAAATAGCAAAACACTCAACAAAACCAAAGGAGGTAGCGCATACTTAAGATACTTGACATTGTCCCTGTAATTGACTGCGTTTTGAAATGGCACGGGATGTAATTCACGTTGCTTTTGTTCTATTGCGGCATACAACAATTCCTGGTTTTCTTTTCTTGCTGTTTGTTGAAGTTGCAAGGTGTTGAGGAGCTTGTCTTGAATTCCGCTGAAGTGCTGCCCAATGATCAAAGCGGCTTCTTCGCTGGAAATGGTCTTTCCCAACTTGAAAAATTTCAACAAAGGGATTACAACGTAAAATCCCAAAATACCGATGAGAGCAGCGGTAAATCCAAAAAACAAAAATGCTCGAACAGAAGAGCTAAATCGCCCAAGGTATTCTAAAAAAATAATGAATAAAAAGAGAGAAATCCCAAGACCAAGGCTGTACAAAAGACCTTTGATCATTCGGTTTGTGTAATATTTCCGAATGAAAAGATCTAACTTTTCTACCAATATTTTACTTTCTGCACTGGCCATAACGAACGACCTCTAAGGTACGAAAGCCGCGGCTGTTACAACAAAATTCTAACAGAAATTCACAATTTGAATTCTACCCATTGCCATTGACCAATCATTTGTTTCTGAATAAATTGTTTGGCTTGCGAATAACAAAGGCGTTGTGTTTTAAACCAAACTGATTTTTCATAATGAGAAACAATTTGTCCGTCTGTCAAGTCAACAATTTCAATGCCCCTTAGGGGTGTTTTGTTTTTTCTCAAAGCCTCTACTTCATTAAGTGCCTCTGTTTTATTGAGGAAGGTAGTACCATCAATTTGTTTGGCCATGCGGTTAAGTTGTGTGAGGGTCGATGCAAATGTTTTGTGGTTCAGTGAAAAAACGGAAAGCTTCCCATCCCCCTTCACGCCCCATCCCTGATTGTTTTACGCCACCAAAGGGGGTTCTTAAATCGCGCATCAACCAAGTATTGACCCAGCTGATACCTGTTTCTAATTGTTGGGCAACGCGGTGAGCACGGCCAATATTTTGAGTCCAAATGGATGCCGCTAAACCATAGGGTGTGCAATTGGCCCATTGAACGGCTTCTTCTTCAGTATCAAATGGAATTAGCGTAGCAACAGGTCCAAAAATTTCCTCTTGGTTGGTTCTACATTGGGCGTCTAATCCTTCTATTAACGTGGGTTGGAGGTAGTATCCTCCTTTTAGTTCCTCCGGCATTTCTGGCGAAAAGCCGCCACAAAGGATAGAGCCACCTTCTTTTTTGGCCAGTTGGATGTAAGACATGACCTTAGAGAGATGACCTTCAGAGACCAATGCCCCAAATTTGGAATTGGGGTCCAAGGGGTCGGATACGGACATTTTAGAAACCTTGTTTACGAGTGCATTTTTAAACGCGTCGTAAATGGAGCGTTGAACAAAAATTCTAGAACCACACAAGCAAATTTGTCCTTGATTGGCAAATGCAGCGCGCATTACATTGGAAGCGGTTTTCTCAATATCCACATCTTCAAAAACCAATGTGGCATTTTTACCACCCAATTCCAATGACATTTTTTTGAATTGTGGGGCCAAAATGGAAGCGATGCGTTTTCCTGTCGCTGTGCCTCCTGTGAAGCTGATGGCCTTGATGTTGTTATTGTTCACAATGGCCTCTCCTACATTGGGGCCAGTGCCGTGAAGAATATTTAACACCCCCTTGGGAAGACCGGCATCTATGCAGATTTGTGAAAATAAGAAGGCGGTATAAGGAGTTAACTCGGAAGGCTTGGCTACCACGCAATTTCCGGAAGCCAAAGCTGGCGCAATCTTCCACGTGAAAAGATAAAGCGGAAGATTCCAAGGTGATATACAGCCCACGACGCCAAGTGGTTTTCTGTAGGTGTAATTGACCACTCCATTTTCCATAACATGGCTTTCACTGGCAAAGTGTTGCGCGCCAGAAGCAAAAAAGCGCATATTGCTTTCCGCTCTTGGTATATCAACATGACCAGCTAAAGCAATGGGTTTTCCATTGTCCAGGGATTCAGCATGGCTTAACGCATCGTGTCTTTCCGCAATTAAATCAGCGATGCGGGTGAGTATTTTACAACGTTCTTCAGCAGGAGTTGTCTTCCAAAAAGGAAAAGCGGATTGTGCTGCGGCTACTGCCCATTCAACATCTTCTGATTGGCTATCGGGAATCGTCGAAAAAACTTTTCCATCTCTTGGGCTGATGTTGTTGATGGTATTCCCTGATTTAGCGGGAGTTAGGGCGCCATCGATATAATTGAGTATTGTGATCACAAAAAAAATTTTACTACAAATGTATCTAATTCAGAAAAGTCTTGCATTGTTTATCAAAATAGCATTATTTTTGCCTCGCTTTTGCCCGATCGTCTAATGGCAGGACAGCAGATTTTGATTCTGCTTGTATAGGTTCGAATCCTGTTCGGGCAACTTGTAAAAGGTCATCTACGGATGGCCTTTTTTATTTCTTGAATTTGATGAAATCTCCCTTATTTACCGCGCTTTGCCGTTTTAATCCGTTGAGTTTGGCTATTTTTTTTAATGAGATGCATTGGTCTTGAGAAATGCGCCAGAGGGTGGTGTTTTGATCAGCGGTGATACCTTTTTCTTTGACCCAAATCCTTTTTTTCTGAAGGTAAATTTTATCTCCAGGCTGAAACATTTGTACGTCTAAATCATTGTATTTTCTCAATTGCCAACTGCCCAATTGTAGTTCTTTGGTAAGGGATTCCTCGGTATCTCCTTTAGCAGCTAAGATATATCGATTGTTTTTATGGACAACTAGTATAGTTCTGCTAGTTTTTTTTTTAGATCGTCTAGTTGTGAGACGGCTTCAATTCCTTGGTCTAGTTCATACAACCGATGTTTTTCTATCAGTGCAATTAAAAGTTGCGGATATTGAGGGTTGGTTGCATATCCACACTCTTTTAAGCCTTTTGCCCAACCCTTGTAGTCCGTGATGTCAAGTTGGAAAAGGGAGGCGTAACGATCTCTTTTTAGAAAAACGCTGTGGTCATCAAAAGAGGCCTCAGCATTGTCGTAAACCCTAAAACATTCATTTTTCTTATCGTCGTCTTTGTAGAATTTTTTACCTGCCCAATCCTTGTGACATTTGATTCCAAAGTGATTGTTGGCTTTTAAGGCTAAATCAGATGTTCCGGAGGCAGACTCCAATATGCCTTGTGCCATGGTAATACTGGCCGGGATACCATGTTTTTCCATTTGCTCCATACATTCATTTTTCCAATTTTGAATGTATACTTCAGTTGTCTTTTGTGACAAAAGAGAAAGGGGTAGAAGAAGGAATACAAAAACAAAACGAATCATGGAACAAGGATAGTAGAATCTTTTGAATCCATGTTTTGACTTTTGATAAGTTTTCCATCTTGCTGATAAGTTTTCCAAATTCCCGAGGGCCTGTTGTCCTTGTAAAAACCGTCTATCCTCATTTGTCCGTTTTCATACCAAAGTTGATAGGGACCATTCTTTACACCCAATTCATAGGTGTGTAAACTAAAGGGCTTTCCATCTTTGTAAAAAGAGCGGCAAGTACCATTGCGCTTGTTGTCTTTGATGATAACATCGGTGTGAATTTGATTGTTGTCATAAAATGTTTTTTCTCCAATTTTTTCTCCGGTTTCAGGATCTGTAATGACCACATTCATGGGATTGCCATTGCCGTAAGTGGCCATGACATTTTCCTTTGGCCCTGATTGACAGGCAAGGATAAACGAACAACAGATGGCAAAAAAAAGGTTTCTCATTTGTCTCTTTCTATAGTGAATTGGATGAGTTTGTTCATGGATGCACTGACGTCGGATTGTGGAAATTGTGCCAAAATATCTTGTGCGTTTTTGGCATATTGTTGCATGGCTTCAGTTGCATAAGCAATAGACCCACAAGCCATGAGTTTTTGTTGCAAATCAATCAACTCCTTTTGACCGACGTTTTTGTTTTTCAATAAGCGCTTAATAAAGGAAACAGTTTCAGCATTCCCATTTTCCAGAGCGTGAAGGATGGGAAGAGTGAGTTTATTTTCTTGTATGTCCCCGCCCGTGGGTTTCCCGATATTGGCACCAAATCCAAGATCTAATAAATCATCTTTGATTTGAAAGGCAATGCCAATATTGATCCCCATACTGTACAATGCTTTTTGTGTTGTTTCATCAACGTTGGAAGAAGCGCCCCCCATTTGGCAGCACGCCCCAATCAATGATGCTGTTTTTTGTCGAATGATTTGGTAGTAGATTTCCTCTGTCACCTTCATTCTTCTAGACTTTTCTTGCTGTAACAATTCTCCCTCACTCATTTTTTGAACAGCGGTAGCAACAATTTTGAGAAGATCAAAAGCGTTGTTGTTAACGCTAATCAATAGTCCTTTGGAAAGAAGGTAATCCCCTACGAGAACGGCAATTTTATTTTTCCAAAGCGCATTGATAGAGAAAAAACCACGTCTTGTCATGGCTTCATCCACGACATCATCATGAACCAATGTTGCGGTGTGCAACAGCTCAATCAATGATGCAGCAACAAAAGTTTTTTCTGTTGGCTTCTGAAACAACTTAGCACTCAGGAAAACGAGCATAGGCCGCATCTGTTTCCCCTTTCTTTTGATGATGTAGTGCGAAATTTTATCTAAAAGTCCGTTTTCACTTTTTAAGCTATTGGCAAAAAAGGGCTCAAAATCGCGCATTTCTTGCGCAATGGGAGCTTGTATGTGTTGCAATGCAATAGCGGAGTTCATGCGGCAACAAATGTAGTAATATCTTATCTTGACGTAGCTACGCGAGAACCAGGAAGTTTGTGAATAATTCCACACATTTCCAGTTCAAAAATGGCACTGGCGAAATGAGAGGCCGATAATTGTGTTTTTATTTGAAGCTCATCCAAATGGAGCTCTCTGAAAGATCGGAGGGTTTGAAAGGTTATCTGCGCGTTTTCACTCAATGGGGCTGTTTCAAAGGGCAATTCAGGTTGTTCTTTGATGCCCAAATCTTTGAGTAATTGTCCTATGTCTGTTATGGCAGCAGCTACGTTTTGATAGATCAGCTGGTTGCATCCTTGACTTTTCATATCGTGAATCCTTCCGGGCAGAGCAAAAATATCACGGTTGTATTGTTGGGCAAACTGAGCCGTGATGAGGCTGCCACCACTTTTTTCTGATTCAATCACCAATGTGGCGTCGCACAATCCCGCAATGATTCTATTGCGCATGGGAAATCGCTCCCGATCTGCAAAGATTCCGGGACAATATTCTGTGATGATTCCGCCGTTGTTTTTGATTTGATGCGCCAACGGTCGATGGCTTGCTGGATAAATGGTGTGCAATCCATGAGCAAGACAAGCGACGTTGGCCACTCCAAGAGCGTTGCACTGTGAGTGTGCAGCCTGATCTATGCCATAAGCCAATCCGGAAACAATGGTCACTGGATGCTTGGCGATGGCGCTGATGAACTGATTGACAAAATCGATTCCGTAAGGAGTGGTACTTCTTGACCCTACGATGGCAATCATAAAAGGTGTTGTTTGAAGGGCTCCTTTTCCTTGTGTATATAACACAATGGGGGCGTCTTCACAGTTCTTGAGCCGATGAGGATATTGACTATCTTGAATAAAAGTAATGTCCACTTTTAATCGAATGCAGTCTTGAATGACCTTTTGAGCATTCTTAACAAAAGCACTGCTGTGTAGGTATTGATACCACTCCTTGCTGAAATATCCCAATGACTGAAAGTCCTTGAAGGGCGCTCGGAATATATCCATGGGATCTTTGAAAAGGTGAAGTACCTCCCTTGTCCTTTTTGGACCAAGGCCCGGTATTAAGGATAAACCAACTTGTTGTAAAAGAAACTGCTCATTCATTAGCAGGCAAAGTTGCTGTAGAAAACAACAGCTGTTCCCGCATAAGTAATAGGAAAAACCTATAAATTATTTGTTCTCGATGATGTATTGCTCAATGGCAGCGCTCATACTTGGCGATTTAGGATTGGGCGCCATAATATCAATGCGGAGTTTATTTTCTGCTGCTGCATCAGCGGTGGTTTTTCCAAATACAGCGATGCGCGTGGTATTTTGCTTGAACTTTGGAAAGTTTTTGTAAAGCGATTCTATGTCAGAAGGGGAGAAGAATACGAGCATATCGTACTTCACATCGGCCAAGTCTGATAGGTCACTGCACACGGTTTTAAACATGTTGGCTTTGGAATGAGAAATTCCATTTTTTTCCAATTCAGCAGGAATTGTCTGATTGAGCAAGTCTGAACAAGGAAGCAACAGTTTTTCTCCTTTTTGTTTGAGGATAACCTCTATCAAAGAAGAGAAAGTTCCGCTTCCGTAAAATATTTTTCTTTTGCGGAAGAGGATGTATTTCTGCAAATAAAAAGCAATGGCTTCTGAAGTACAGAAGTACTTCATTTCATTGGGAATGGTGAGACGCATTTCTTTGGCCATTCTAAAGTAATGGTCCACAGCATTTCTACTGGTGAAAATTACCCCAGGATGATCCAAAATGTCAATGCGCTGTTGTCTGAAGTCAATGGCCGGAATCCCCTCTACATGGATGAAAGTACGGTAATCAATCTTGATTTTGTACTTTTTAGCAATGTCAAAATACGGGTTCTTTTCATTTCCCGGATCTTGAATTGTAATCAGGATGGATTTTACTTTTTCTGCCATTTTAATCTTCCAATGAATACACCTTACGGATTGGATATCAACTGTATCAACTTCACTCCAATCAGCACAGGCAATATTTCAAGAGTGCAAATGTAAAAAAAGATGTAGAATATCGGAACGTTATTCGTGAAAGCCACCCAAGCCCCCTTTAAAATGCGCCAGGCAATTAATAGTCCGATAACAATCGCGATGCCCCCAACATAAAAATGAGCTTGCTGAATGCTGCTCAAGGCCGCTAAAATGATGAGCGGATAGAGTAGTATCGCT
The DNA here is from genome assembly GCA_964420985.1 of uncultured Chryseobacterium sp. Classification (GTDB taxonomy): domain Bacteria; phylum Bacteroidota; class Bacteroidia; order Flavobacteriales_D; family Sanyastnellaceae; genus CAMCTV01. Next base: position 13,810 of record CAYQUT010000020.1, on the reverse strand, counting down.
AATAGCCGGTTGGTGGCAAATGTTCGGTATTGGTATTCTGAAAGAGTGTAATCCCCTTCACTGAACCATTTGACCAATTGAAAAGAGATCCACTTTAATCCATAGATCGCAAGTATGCACAACGCGCTAGTCAATGAAACCCACCAGGGTAAAACAACAGAGTGAATAAAGGATTGATAAAACAATACCCACATTAACCCCATCAAAAGGGCGTGTTGGAACGTTAAGAAGAGATACGGTCGAGGTACATTGGTTTCTTCACGCATAAATTGTCTCATGGCAATATCGCTACGAAAAGCCTTGAAAACATTTTTCATTTTGGTAGGATACACCACATTGAAATAGGCAGACATGGACAATAGCACCAACAGTACAATCACCATCCAATCCTCAAAGAAATGAATGACAGGGCGTATGGTTGGGGCTACCAATGCAAACATCTTATCGAATCATTTTCAAGAATCCTACTTCTGCTGGGGTTAAGTGTCTATATCGGCCTCTGGTAAGATCTTTCTTGGTTAAGCCAGCAAACATCACGCGGTCTAGTTTCTTGACACGGTATCCCAATTTTTCAAACATGCGCTGAACAACACGATTTTTGGCACTATGGATGCGTATCCCAACTTGTTTTTTGTCCGTATCCGCATCTACAAATGCGACTTGCTCTGCTTTGATAAATCCATCTTCTAATGACACACCATCCAGCAATTGCGCCAAATCTTTTTGGGAAATTTTTTCCGTTAATTCAACATGGTACAATTTGGCGTAATCATTTTTGGGAGCGGTCAATCGTTTGGCCATTTCGCCATCATTGGTAAAAAGCAACAAACCCGTAGTGTCTTTGTCAAGATTTCCAACGGGATAGATGCGCTCAGCACAAGCGGATCTCACCAAATCCATCACTGTCTCACGACCCTTTGGGTCATCCATGGTGCAAATAAATCCTTTTGGTTTATTTAACAATACATAACGGTATTGTTCTGCTCGGATGACGCGGTCATCGTATTTCACCAAATCTTTTTGTGGATCGATTTTCAATCCCAATTCGGTTACTACTTTTCCATTGACGGTAATCAAACCCAAACCAATCAGCTCGTCAGCGTCACGTCTAGATGCTACCCCTGCCATGGATAAGTATTTGTTCAATCTGATTTGCCCATCGCGTTCCGCTCGGGAGATGAATGCTTTTTTGGGTGTGAAATCAGTATCCAATTCTTTGGTGCTTTTTCTAAAGCGCGGCTTCTGTTCTGTTTCCTCTTGTTTATCAAAACGTTTTCTGCGCGTTGGGCCATTGGATTTAAATTTTTTGAAAGGCCTATCTGATCCTGAACGCCCATCGCGGGGCGTGAACGCAGCGCCACCTCTTTTTGGACGATCCGTTGAAGTGCGCTCCCCCTCTGGTCTGCGACGAGGCGCTTCTCCATCGCGGGGAGGGCGAGACTTGTCAAAGGGCTTTTTGAAACCAGGACCACTTTTTACAGGGCGATCACCCGAAGGACGTTTTCTGTCACGTGGACCATCTCCAGGTTTTTTGTTGTCTTTTTTAACAAAGTCTTTTTCAGGCTTGTCTGCGTTAAATTTTGGTTTTTGGTCACCGCGGCTTCTGCGACCTTTGGGCGCTTGACCTCCACTGGATGAACGAGATGTAATTCTTGCCATGAAAAATAATTTTGGCAAAATTAGTCAATCTAGAGCGAGCGAGCCGAAATCAATAGCGGATAAAAGTAAGATTCAATGTGAGAGATGCGCATTTTGGGCCCACTTCCAAAGATGGTGATGAGGTCAAATCGCGGCTCCTTGACAATTTTATACCGCTGAATGTAGGCGTGCGCACTCTTCATGATCCTGGTTTTTTGTTGTCCCTGAACAATACGGTCTGCGGGCACTTCAAACCCATTGCGCGTTTTTACTTCAAAGAAAACAATGTCGTTTTCTTTCTCCGCAATGATATCAATTTCAAATTTTCCTAAGCGCCAATTTTGCTCTCGAATGCGAAAGCCATTTTCTTTTAAGAATTCAACGGCCTGATATTCGCCGTTTTTTCCAATTTCTACCGTATTCAGTTCCATGGTTGTTTTAATTTGCACAAAACTATTTTTCACACATGCAAAAGCTTATTCCATATTTGTTGTTTTTTATGCCATTTTATGTTCTTGCTCAAACCCCTGAGCAGACAGGGAGGGAAGGCCGGGAGTCCTATATTTATTGGGGATACCATAGGAATTTTTACGCACCATCTGACATTCATTTTCAAAGCAGCCGCTATGATTTTACCCTGTTTGATGTAAAAGCCAATGACATGCCTGCCAAGACAGAGCAGTATTTTAGACTTCATGATTTTTCTGTGCCACAGTTTAATTTTAGAATGGGGCAGGAGCTGAAGAACAATTGGTTTTTGTCTTTGGGATATGATCACCACAAGTACCGGTTTACGGGAACGCAGAATGTGACCATTACCGGAAGCATTGACCCATCTTCCGCATCAGATTATTACCGCATGACGGACCCAGAGGAAATAGCCCAGTACACAGGCATTTTCAATGGAGATTCATTGTTGTATAAGCGACAATTCATGGATTTTCACCATAGTAACGGGATGAATTATATCCGCGTACAATTGGAAAAGCGCGGAACGGTGTTTCAATTTCCAAAATTGAAATCGCGCTTGGATTTGTACGGCGGAGTGGGGGCAGGAGCAGTGATTTGTTGGACGGATTTTACCTTTTTGCGCCAACGCTATTTGAACAATTTGCATTTCAGTGGCATTGGAATCAGTGCGGTATATGGCGCTCGATGGGTCTTCAATGATCGATTCTTTGTCCAACACGGGTTTCAAAATGGAATCAATTTTTTGTTTGATATTCAATTGGAAAAAAATGAGGAAACAGGTGTTGCGCCAGATGATGCTGGCGCAAAAGCTTCACAGAACATTCACTACTTTGAACGGGGCGTTCAGGTGGGATATGTTTTCCATGTTGGAAGAACAAAAGAGCCGAAGAAAAAGTTTACCAATGTAATTAATCCGTCGTTTTAATGAACTACCCCATCCATTACCCCATGCCCGGAGAACACTGGAAACACTACAAAGGTGGTGTGTATGAAGTCATCACCTTGGCCAATCACAGTGAAACCAAAGAGCCGTTGGTCATTTACAAGAGCGTTCCTTTTGGCAGCGTTTATGCCCGACCCCTATCCATGTGGCATGAGCCCTGCACGCTGAACGGTGTGACGGTGAATCGCTTCAGTATAATGGCATAAAAAAAAGAAGGCGAGCGCCTTCTTTTCATTTACTTAAAATCCAGTTTTACATGTGAATGGCTCTGTTTGCGGTAGCCGCCAATGCCGCTTCCTTCAAGCTTTCCGTGAAAGTTGGATGCGCATGACATATGCGCGCAATATCTTCTGCTGTTGCCTTGAACTCCATGGCCATTACTGCCTCTGCAATCAAATCCGCACAACGTGGACCAATCATGTGTACACCCAATACCTCATCTGTGGTTGCATCAGCCAATACCTTGATGAATCCATCCGTATCCATGCTGGCACGCGCTCTTCCGCTGGCTTTGAAAGGAAAGTTTCCTGCCTTGTACGCAATACCTTTGGTTTTTAATTCCTCTTCTGTGTAACCTACAGCGGCTACTTCAGGCCATGTATAAACTACTCCGGGAATCAAGTGGTGGTTGATGTGGGGTTTTTGTCCCGCTATTAATTCGGCCACAAAAACACCTTCCTCCTCTGCTTTATGCGCCAACATCGCTCCTTTAACCACATCGCCAATGGCGTAAATGTGCGGCTGTGCGGTTTGCAAATGATCATTGGTGATGACACGTCCCCTCTCATCCAAAGCAACGCCCGCTTTGTCTGCGTTAAGTCCATCCGTATAAGGTCGGCGACCTACTGAAACCAAAGTGTAATCCCCTTCCAAAACCAACTCCTCTCCTTTGGCGTTGTCTGCTTTGACAACCACTTTTTTGCCTGTGTTCTCAACTGATTTCACTTTGTGTGATAAATAAAACTCAAAGCCCAGTTTGGTCAATGACTTTTGCAAATCCTTGCCCAAAGCCTTGTCCATCGTGGGAATGATGCCGTCCATGAATTCAACAACGCTTACCTTGGCACCCAACCGCCCATATACACTTCCCAACTCCAAACCAATTACCCCACCACCGATGATGACCAAATGTTTTGGAATTTCAGTCATCTCCAACGCTTCCGTGCTAGTGATGATTCTTTTTTTATCAATGTTGATGAAAGGCAATGAAGCAGGCTTGGAACCTGTGGCAATGATGATGTTTTTACCAGTGATGTTCTGCGTCTCCTTCTCTCCGGCAACAGCGATGGTGTGCGCATCAACAAAGCTTCCCATGCCATGAAGTACGGTGATTTTGTTTTTCTTCATCAGAAACTGAATCCCTTTCACCGTATCTGATACCACACCAGCCTTTCGGGTAATCATTTGCTTCAGATTGATCTTGGGCGCTGCCGACAATTCAATACCGTGCTCATTGAACTGGTGAACAGCTTGATGATAATGCTCTGAGGAATCCAACAACGCTTTAGAAGGAATACAACCTACGTTGAGACAAGTGCCTCCTAGACTATTGTATTTTTCGACTAGCGCCACAGACATTCCCAATTGCGCACAACGAATGGCGCTTACATAACCACCAGGACCAGAACCGATCACAATCACATCAAACTGACTCATGCTATTCATTTTTTACAAAAGTAGGAATATCATCAAGTAATTAACAAAGGAGATTGGAGAAACAAGTCATGATTTATCTGAAGAAGTACGCAAAAAGGAGTAATTTTCATCTATGATTATGATTTTTGATATTGCCATTTTTCTGATGCTGGGATATGCTGCATGGAAAGGTTGGCGCAACGGATTCATCATGGAGATCTTTTATCTCTTGTTCATATTCGTAGCCATTTATCTGTCGCTCCATTTTTCTGATTGGTTTGCCAATAAATGGGGAGGGCCACCCCCAAACGGGTCTGGTTTGAAAGCATTTCTTATATGCGGATTGTTGTTTGCTGTGGTGTTGTTTTTTATAGCAAAATTGGTAAGCGTTGCCATCAAGTCAGGTGGAGGCAGTAATGTCAATGCTTTTGCAGGATCTTTCTTTGCGGTATTTAAAACATTGTTGGTTTTGAGTGTCTTATTGGTGGCAGGAGAAAAAATCAATGGAAAGGTAAAATGGATGCCGAGAGAACAAAGGGAAATGTCTTGGACTTATGATCCGTTGTACCGGTTTTCTTTTATGTTGTTGCCCGCCATAGAAGAGAGCGCCTTGTACCACAATGGGGTGCGCAAGGCCAAGGAGGAATGGGAAGAGGGGACCAATAAAATAAAGGAGAAGTATTAAAAAAAATCCTCCCGAAGGAGGATTTTGGAGGTCCCGAGCGGATTCGAACCGCTGTACAAGCTTTTGCAGAGCTCTGCCTAGCCGCTCGGCCACAGGACCAATGAGGCGCAAATATACAAAGTATCATCTTTGGAACAAACAACTTAATTTCGCAAAAAAATAAATTTATGACCAACCGGGTTTACATCATCCTTATATCTATTTTGTCCGTGCTCTCATTGTTCTTGGGTTATATGCTATATTCTACCAAGAAAGAATTGACTGAGCGTATCATCTATGTGGACAAGGAGAATGGAACGTTAATAGATGAGCGCGATGGACTGCAGATGGAACTGGAACAAATGCAAGGTACTTTTTCCGAAATGGAGACAGATAACAAGCAACTGCAAGATAGCATTCAATGGCAAACAGATAGAATTGCTAAGCTGATAGCCTCTTCTAGAAACAAAGATTTTGACATTAAGAAACTGAGAGATGAAACCGCAACTTTGCGGCGCATCATGAAAGGCTATATTCATGATATTGACTCATTGCAAAGAATGAATGATCGATTGATTGTGGAGAAGCAAAATGAGAGTGATAGGGCCAATCGAGCAGAAACGCATTCCAAACAATTGGCCAATGAATTGACGACAACACAGGAAGTGGTGACCAAAGGATCTGTATTGGCTGCAGCAGGGTTTAGCAACAAGGGAATAAAGGAAAAGACAAGAGGAGGAGAGAAAGATGTTGAGCGTGCTTCACAGGCCTCACAGATTAAATCTTGCTTTACCATTCGCCAAAACAATATCGTGAAATCGGGAACAAAAAAAATCTATATGCGGGTGGAATCACCATCCGGCCAGTTGATAGGAAACGCCGGCAGTGCCAATTTGGATGGACAAAATTTACCTTACAGCGCGATGCGAGAAATAGATTATCAAAACCAAGATACAGACGTTTGCATGTATTGCATGGCCTCTGGGCTAACTAAAGGAACCTACAAAATCACCATCTATGAGGGGGGCAAGAAAATAGGCCAATCAGATTTGGTTTTTTCGAGATAAGAGGGAAATAAACAAGATGGGATTGCCCTATCTTTGCAAATAGTTAACGCGTAAACATTATGTCATGGGTAAATTAGGACCTACAGAGATTATTCTCATCATTGCAGTTTTGTTGTTGTTTTTTGGAGGTAAAAAAATTCCAGAATTGATGCGTGGTTTGGGAAAAGGAGTAAAGGAATTTAAGGACGCTAGTAAAGGCGAAACTTCAGAGACCGACAACAAGCCAGAGAAATTGTAATGACTCCCCGTTATTCCTCGCTTTCCGAAGTACAAAAAGACTTGGGCCTTGGAGCAATTGCCCTTCCTGAGTTGGTGGATTATTATTTGCAGAACATTGAGAAATCAAAGCATTTGAATGCTTTTGTAGAAGTATTTGCAGATGAGGCCAAATCCCAAGCTGAAATTGTTCAGGAAAAAATAAAGTCAGGAAACGCGGGAAAATTAGCGGGAGCCATCATTGGTTTAAAAGACAACCTTTGCTATAAAGGTCATGTTGTTACCGCATCTTCAAAAATTTTATCGGGATTTGAATCGCTTTACACGGCCACTGCTGTTGAGCGTTTGCTTGCAGAAGATGCGATTGTGATTGGCCGATTAAGTTGTGATGAATTCGCAATGGGATCATCCAATGAAAAGTCGGTATATGGTCCGGTATTGAATCCAATCAATGAAAAGTGTGTCCCCGGGGGATCTTCAGGCGGGTCGGCAGCAGCTGTGGCGGCCGATTTGTGTCTAATGGCTTTGGGAAGTGATACAGGAGGTAGTATAAGACAACCAGCCTCTTACACTGGCACGGTGGGACTGAAGCCCACCTATGGACGTATTTCTCGCCATGGTCTTATTGCTTATGCGAGTAGTTTTGATCAAATAGGTCCCATTACACACAATATTGAAGACGCCTTTTTGTATTTGTCCATCATGTCGGGTCCAGATCAGTTTGATGGGACGTTGTATCATCAGGAATATTCTCTGGACCATTTACCAAAAAAGCCTTTACGTGTAGCCGTTCTGAAAGATTGCGTACATCGAGAAGGTTTGAATGAAGAGGTCAAGACGGCGTTTTTAAATCTTACAGAAAAGTTAAAAAAAGAAGGCCATCAGGTGGAGGAAGTTAATTTCCCCGTTGTAGATCAACTGGTGCCTACTTATTATGTGTTGACAACAGCAGAGGCTTCGTCCAATTTATCTCGTTTTGATGGGATACATTTTGGATACAGATCCAAAGAAGCCAAAGGAATTGACAACACCTATAAAAAGAGCAGAACCGAGGGATTTGGAGAAGAGGTGAAAAGAAGAATAATGTTGGGGACATTTGTTTTGAGTTCCGGTTATTATGACGCTTATTACAGCAAAGCGCAAAAAGTAAGGCGGATAATACAAAACAAGACCAATGAAATTCTTGCTCAATTTGATGTGATCATAACGCCCACGACGGCAGATGCAGCATTTGAAATGGGTAAGAAATCAGCGGATCCCATTGCCATGTACTTGGAAGATATCTTTACAGTACAGGCCAATTTATCTGGACATCCCGCCATTTCTATTCCTTTGGGTAGAAAACAAAATGGAATGCCTTTCGGTATTCAAATTTTGTCTCGTGCTTTTGAGGAGAATCAGTTGTTTTGCGCGGCACAACAATTGAACGCTTGCCTCAAGGAATCTTAATAAATCTGTTGACAAAAGCATTCAATCTTTTCTGAGCCACTTGAAAAGTGTTCGGAAATTGTGCATTGTTTAGGATTGAATGCTTACCGTAAAAAAAACATTTGTGAGACAGATTTTTCTATTTTTTATTTTGGCCACCACCCTTGCTGCTAACGCCCAACCAGTAAGCAGCGCCTCATTTGCCGTTCAAAAAGATAACCCCGAGATGCAGGCAATTGACCAAACATTGGTTTCTAATTACTTGAATCATTTTTGTTATTCCACCGATTCATTGCTGCTCAATTCTTTTGGCTATGAAAAAAATCAATTGCCCAGTTTTACAGCTGAAATTATTGAGGAACGAATGAGGAATTTGGACGCAGATACGCCGTTTGATTTGGTTTATAATGCAACGGTTCAAGGTTTCATTGATTTGTATGCCGTACGCAGGAAAGATGTTACCAGCAAAGTCATGGGAATGGCTCAATTGTATTTTCCAATGATTGAAGAAAAATTGACCAAGTTTAATATTCCTATTGAATTAAAATACCTCGCCATTGTCGAGTCTGCTTTGAATCCAACAGCTATTTCCCGTGTTGGTGCGGGTGGTTTATGGCAATTCATGCCAGGTACGGCAAAGCTGTATGGATTAGAAATTACCAGTTATCAGGACGATCGTTTTGATCCTTACAAGTCTACAGAAGCGGCATGTAAATATTTGAAGTTTTTGTACGATACGTTTGACGATTGGCAGTTGGCATTGGCGGCCTATAACAGCGGCCCTGGGAATGTCAACAAGGCCATTAGAAGGTCAGGCGGAAAGAAAGATTTCTGGAGCATTAAGCCCTATTTACCTAAGGAGACGCAAGGTTATGTGCCCGCTTTTATTGCCGTGAATTACATCATGAACCATACTTCAGAGTACAACCTGTATCCAAAAAAGCCTTTGATCACTTGCTATGAAGTAGACACCGTTCATGTTAAAAGTCGATTGGACTTTGATGCCATGTCTAAGGTTTTGGGAATGAATGTTCAAGATGTGGCCTACTTGAATGGAACGTACAAGTTGAGAGAAATACCGGACAATGGACAGAAACATTATATCACCCTACCAGTGAGTAAAGTGGGGTTGTTCATTGCCAATGAAGCCCTGATTTATGCGCAAAGTGCCATTGTTGAAAAACCAAAAGAGACCGTGTTGGCGAGCAATGGAGATGCCATTGGAGGGGCTAAAAAAGTGACTGAGAAAGTAGTTTGGGAAGATTCGTGGAAAAAGCACAAAGTAACCAAAGGCCAGACCTTGGCCGCTGTTGCTAAAAAGTACAACGTAACCACAAGTCAGATCAAACAGTGGAATGGTCTTAAGTCAAATAGTCTCAAGGCGGGACAAATGTTGAAGATTAAAACCCGGGTTAAGAAAACCATCAGCATTACTGAGAATGATCCGGTATCAACAGCTCAGAAAGCAATGGGGTCAGAGCCTGCGGAATCAGACTCAACAGAGGTTGCTCCAAACCCCAAGCCTGCGCCTAAGCCTGCGCCGTTGGTAAAATCGCAGGTTCATACTGTAAAGAAGGGCGATACATTGAATTTAATTGCTCGTAAGTATGGCGTGACCATTGCAGACATGAAGAAATGGAATCCTAAGTTGACAGATCGCTTACAAGTAGGACAAAAAATAACGATTAAAAAATAAAAAATGAAGGTAGAAAACGGAAAAGAAGTAAGCGTATCGTATCGCTTGTATTTGGATGGCTTTGATGGGGAGTTGTTTGAAGAGACACATGAAGACGAGCCCATGGAATTCATGATCGGTTCCGGGGAAATGTTGCCTGCATTTGAGGCGGCCATCATGGGAAAATCAGAAGGAGAAGAGTTTGAATTGCATATTCCTTGTGACCAAGCATATGGAACAGAAAAAGAAGAATTCTACATGGAATTTCCAAAAAGTGATTTCATAGGTGATGATGGAGAAATGGATGATGAGTTGTTTGAAGTTGGTGAGGTTGTACCCATGACTACTGACGAAGGAGAGGAAGTGTATGGTGTGGTTGTTGAAGTAAAACTGAACAGTTTAATCATCGATTTTAATCATCCATTGGCAGACGAGGATTTGTATTTCAAAGGAAAGATTGAAAAGATTTCTTAATCATTTGCTCAAGTAAGGTATGCGCAGTATTCTCAAGACATCAGCCAGTAAGTCTGCTTCCATTTCCACGTTCATTGGAACAACCATGGTTTTGGTATTGGTGGCTTTGTTGCTGGTGTTTTGGATATTGGGCTCCGCATTGACGGATCATTTTCATGATCAATTGGTGGCACAAGTGATGTTTATCCCAGATGCCCAGGAGCCAGATTTGATGCTGTTCAAAAAACAAATAGAAGGAGAGGCTTACTGTGAGTCGACGCAATACATTTCGAGTGCCGATGCAGCAGAGATCATGAAAAAGGAATTGGGAAATGACTTTGTTGCTGGCGTTTTGGGTTATAACCCCCTGCCTGCGTCCTTGGATGTTAGAATGAATCCTGATGCGGCAGATGTGGAAACTTTACGCAAAACGGCAGAGAATTGGAAACGTAATCCTTTGGTCAAAGACGTCATCATTCAAGAGAGTCTGATTCAAAAAATCAATGACAATATTGCCCATTGGAGTCTGATATTAATGATTATCGCAGGATTGTTGATGATGATTTCCATTGTTCTCATCGTTAATACGGTGGAGTTAACCATTTTTTCTCAGCGTTTTATCATACGGAGCATGCAGCTTGTAGGGGCAACCAAATGGTTTATCATCAAACCTTTTGTTTTGAAAAGCCTCTGGCAAGGCGTGCGTGCTACGCTGATTGCCTTGTTGATGATATTCACAGGATTGTTCTTTATTATGCAAGATTGGCCCGTCATTATTTCCGTTCTCATGGAAAAAGGTCGAATCTTCTGGGTAGTGCTCGGAACCGCTATTGTGGGTCTAAGTGTTTCTACGTTGTCAACCTATTTCAGCGTTCGTAAGTTTGTGAAGCTGAGATATGATGAGATGCACACCTAAAATTTCACAAAAAGAAAACACCAATTTGTTTCGAATTTAGGTCTTCCTTGCGTATGTTTGGCGCACTAAAAATTTTATATTAAAAAACAGCTATGAGTCAAGCGAAAAAAACACAAAGCGCAGAAAGTTCTTTTGATTTCTCTGCCATTTTTCCTTACATCGCCATTCCAGTGGCATTGATTGTTTCAGCCATTCTCTATGTAAATGTTTTGGGAGATGCTGCAAACTTTGAAGGAGGGGATCCTGAAAAAGGTCACCCATTGAACGTCTTGGGAACCATCCACAAGGGAGGTTTTATCGTACCCATTTTGATTACTGTAAACTTGGTGGTTGTTATCTTCTTTGTTGAGCGCATGATTAGCCTGACTCAAGCAAAAGGAAAAGGAAGCGTGAATAAATTTGTTCGCAACGTGCGTTCATTGGTTTCTTCTGGTCAAGTAGACCAAGCCATGGCTGCGTGTGACAAGCAGAAAGGCTCTGTAGCCGCTGTAGTGAAAGCAGGATTAATGAAGTATAAGTCTGTTGAGGCTGATGCTTCAATGGATCGCGAAGCCAAAGTAACAGCTGTGAAAACAGAGTTGGATGAGGCGTCTTCATTGGAATTGCCTATGTTGTCTAAGAACTTGGTTATCCTTTCTACTTGTGCTTCTTTGGGGGTATTGGTTGGATTGTTGGGTACTGTTCGTGGTATGATTTCGTCTTTTGAAGCCATGGCAACAGCAGGAGCGCCAGACGCTACAGCTTTGTCTTTGGGTATCTCTGAAGCCTTGATCAATACGTTTTTGGGAATCTTGGGTTCTGCTTTGGCGATTGTTCTTTTCAACTTCTTCAGCACACGTATCGATTCATTGACACACGCTATTGATGAGGCCGGTTTCAGCGTATCTCAAGCAGTAGCTGCTAAGAAATAATTCAATAAAGTAAGGTTTAATAATAAGGTTGCAGTTTATGCCAAAACCAAAAATGCCAAAAAGCGCCCCCAGCCTGGACATGACTCCCATGGTGGATTTGGGCTTCTTGTTGGTGACCTTCTTTATTCTTACCGCTAAGTTTAGACCCAACGAACCCGTATTGGTAGACACGCCGTCTTCTACTTCAGAGCTTTTACTTCCAGAGAAAATCATGTTGGTAACCATTGACCAAGATGGTCGGGTGTTCTTTGATATCCATGGGAAGGAAGTTCGCAAAGAAATGTTGAAAGGGATGATTGAAAGACATCCTGAACTCAAGGTTTCCGAAGAGCAAAGCAAGCGTTTTTCAGTTATGGGTATGTTTGGAATGGACTTAGCCAATCTTTCCAATTATCTCAATGCAGATGAATCAACCCGCGCTAAAATGGATCAATTGACCAAAGGAATTCCAACCGATTCATTGAAAAATGAATTATCAGATTGGATTCAAGAGGGATATGAGGCCTTTATGATTGATGCCCAAAACAAAGGCATAAGCGTTGAAGATTTGCGTGGCGATGAGGGTTTGCGTTATGCAATCAAAGCAGACGGAAGCACAGATTATGAAAAGATTGAGAAGGTCATTGACATTTTCAGAGAGAAAAATATTTTTCAATTTAACATGGTAACCACGCTCGAAGCCGGAGTTGACATCTCGGCAGAAAGCGAGTAACAATAGTATTATGGCAGAAATAATACAAGGTGGTGGAAATGAAAAAGGCGGTAAAAAACGCCCCAAGAAGGGTCATGTGCACATGGACATGACTCCTATGGTGGATTTGGCGTTTTTGTTATTGACTTTCTTCATCTTAGCCACTTCATTGAGCAAACCCAAAACCTTGGAGATTATTTATCCCAAGGAAGTAAAGGACAACGATGAGAAAACAAAGTTGGCCGATGAGTTGGCCACTACATTGTTGATAGGTGAGGGAGAAGACCATGTGTTTGTTTATCATGGTAAATTTGACCCAGACACCACTGTTTTGCAAAAGACTGATTTTTCAAAGGATGGATTCAGAAAAGTTTTGTTGAATAAAAACAGATCAATCAATGAACGTGTGTTTGAATTGCAGACAGAGCTCAATGCCAAGGGGTTGAGCAAAGAAGATTATGAAACGCAATTCAAGGACGCATATGGAAAAATTGTAAACGATGACAAAGCTCCTTTCGTGATTGTTAAGACCATTGATAAGAGTAAATGGAGAAATGTCGTGAATGCAATGGATGAGTTGAATATTTGCAATGTGAGAAAACGTGCCATTTTGGACATGGATAAACAAGAGCAAATTTCACTTGAAAAAAGAGTGGATGAACTGGGTTTGAAAAAAGCTTCAGAAAATTCGAACGAATAAGGAAGTAAACGGTACAGACCTAAAAAACTGAGAATATGGATACAATACTAGCCCTCGGTCTCTTCGCTCTAATCATAGTAGTGTTGAGCTTTGAATCTGGCTGGAACAGTTTGTTCAGCCGTGATCGAAATGACTTGGTGTTTGAGAACAAGAATCATTTGTATGGTGCTTACTCTATCCGCAAGAACTATGGTAAATATTTGGCAATCGCTGTATTTTCAACCATAGGCTTTGCAACAGCAGTGGCCTTGTCTCCCAAGTTTTTAAGTGGAGATGGTGCAGGTGAGGATGCGTTCGAGGTAGAGATGTCAGCTGAAATGATGACTCCTCCTCCAACAGATCCCAATGAGCCCCCACCCCCACCGCCCCGCTCCCGAAGGGTCGCGGCCTCGGGGCGCCAGC
>CAYQUT010000019.1:0-52419 GCA_964420985.1 uncultured Chryseobacterium sp. | reverse complement strand
AGTTTCATGCTGCGAAACTATTTTACCTTCGTGGCTCTATTAAGAAACACATAAGGCGCATATATGAAAGTGGCAGTGGTAGGCGCAACGGGATTGGTGGGAACCAAAATGTTGCAAGTTTTAGCAGAAAGAAAATTTCCGATTACAGAACTTATCCCTGTTGCAACGGAAAAATCGGCGGGAAGTAAAATTGTCTTTGAAGGCAACGAGTATACCGTTGTCACACCAGCAAAGGCGTTGGAAATGGGACCCCAAATTGCCCTCTTCTCTGCAGGGGGATCTACCAGTTTAGAGTGGGCCCCTAAATTTGCCGCCATCGGTTGCACGGTGATTGACAACAGCAGTGCTTGGCGCATGGATGCTGAAAAAAAGTTGGTTGTTCCAGAAGTCAACGGACATGTTTTAACTCCCCAAGATAAAATTATCGCCAATCCCAATTGTTCTACGATTCAAATGGTTGTTTTTCTTCAACCCTTATATGCATTGTATGGGATTAAAAGAGTTATCGTAAGCACATATCAAAGTGTTACTGGTACTGGAAAAAAAGCGGTGGATCAATTGATGAATGAGCGAGAGGGCAAGGAAGGGGAAATGGCCTATCGCTATCCCATTGACATGAACCTGATTCCGCAAATTGATGTTTTCATGGAGAATGGATACACCAAAGAAGAAATGAAAATGATCTTAGAAACCAAGAAAATCATGGGAGATGAGGAAATTGCGGTCACCGCAACGGCGGTGCGTGTTCCTGTAATGGGCGGTCATTCGGAAAGTATCAATGTCACTTTTGATCGTGATTTTAATATGGATGAAGTGCGCAGGGCGTTGTCAAATTTCCCTGGAATTGTATTGTTGGACAATCCAGAACAAGCCCTGTACCCTATGCCTTTGATTCATGCGCATGACCAAGATGCCGTTTATGTGGGTCGACTGAGAAGAGATGACACGTATCCCAATACGCTCAACGCTTGGGTAGTATCAGATAACTTGAGAAAAGGTGCGGCTACCAATGCCGTTCAAATTGCAGAAATAGTGGCAAAATGGGTTTCTATAGATTAATTTCAGGACTATTATTGTTTTTCTTTGTTGTTTCATGTAACAACAATGGTTCTGATAAAAGTATCCCTCAAACAGGAGGTCTTTCTCCTGTCGTAAATGCGGATACCGCGCGGAACATTGATGAGACAGATGCCGGTGATGCTGAAGAAGCTGAAAGCCAGAGCACAGATACGGAAATCAAATTATTGTCATGGAACATTGCCAATTTGGGCAAATCCAAGGATGACGAGGAGATTGGCACCATGGCCAATGTGATAAAGAATTTTGAGGTAGTGGCCATTCAAGAGGTGGTAGCAGGACCGGGAGGGGCTCAAGCAGTGGCCAGATTGGTGGATGCTTTGAACCGTAAGGGAAGCAAATGGGATTACGTTGTAAGTGATCCGACATCGGGTGGAAAAGGTGTTGAGCGGTATGCGTTTTTGTGGAAACCCTCTCGTGTAAAATTAAAAGGTCGAGCATGGTTGGATAAAAATGTCGCCGATGCTGTGGACAGAGAGCCTTTTATGGCGCGATTTGAAAGAGCGGGAAATGTGATTACTGTTGCCAGTTTTCATGCTGTACCCCAGAGCAAATATCCCAATGCAGAAATTGAATTGCTCAAAGATTTCCCGAAATGGTACAATGAAGATCACCTGATTTTGGTGGGGGATTTTAATGCAGGGAACCAAGAGTATGGGGGTCAGTCTCTTACGGAGCAAGGTTTTAAAGATGCCCTGAACAATACCAAGACCACCATCAAAATGAAACCAGATGCCCAAGGAAATCATTTGGCCAATCCTTTTGATCATATGTATTTTGAGAATAAAGAATTGCAGATAAACGATAAAGGAACCGTGGATTTCACCCGCCAATACAATGATTTGAAAAGCGCAAGGCTAATAAGTGATCATATTCCTGTTTGGGCAAGCGTTTCTGTGCGGTAAATTCGCTGCATGAATCAACCCAAGCGATTTTTAATTACTGCAGCTCTTCCTTATGCCAATGGCCCATTGCACATTGGACATATTGCAGGGGCCTATCTACCGGCGGATATTTATGTACGTTACCTGAAGTCCAATCAAAAGGATGCAGTCTTTGTTTGTGGGTCAGACGAGCACGGAGCGGCCATTACATTGCGTGCCCGCAAGGATGGCAAACAACCCCAAGAAATTGTCGATCATTATCACCAATTGATGCATCAAGCTTTTGTCGATTTTGGTATTCAGTTCGATGTATACCATAGGACCTCAGCGGCAGAGCATCATGAGATGAGTCAAGCAGTATTCAAACAGCTGTTGGAGAAAGGGATGTTTGAGGTAGAGACGTCACAACAATATTATGATGCAGAAGCCAAACAGTTCTTGGCGGATCGCTACATCATTGGTACCTGCCCCAAATGCAGCAATGACCGGGCGTATGGGGATCAGTGCGAGAAATGCGGTAGTGCACTCAGCCCATTGGAGCTCATTGAGCCCAAGTCTACCTTGACAGGCAGTGCACCTGTGTTAAAGGAAACATCACATTGGTATTTGCCCATGTCCCATCACGAAGAATGGATAAAACCATTCATCCAAGAGGGTGTATTGGACGGTGTGCAACACCACATTACCAGAGAGTGGAAGGCCCACGTATTGGGACAGTGCATGAGTTGGATTGATGGCGGCCTACAAAGCCGTGCCATGACCCGAGACCTAGACTGGGGTGTGCCTGTGCCTGTGGAAGGCGCCGATGGTAAGGTGTTGTATGTGTGGATGGACGCCCCCATTGGATACATCACCAATACCAAAGTATGGGCAGATGCCAATGGAAAAAATTGGGAAGATTATTGGAAGAGTTCCGATTCTCGCCTGATTCACTTTATCGGAAAGGACAATATTGTTTTTCATTGTATCATTTTCCCCATTATTCTCAAGGCCCATGGCGAATTTGTACTTCCGTACAACGTACCCGCCAACGAGTTTATGAATTTAGAAGGCGATAAAATTTCAACCTCCCGCAATTGGGCCGTTTGGTTGCATGAGTACATGCAAGAGTTTCCGGGTAAGCAAGATGAAATGCGCTATGTGCTCTGCTCCATCATGCCAGAGCAAAAGGACAGTGAATTTACATGGACTGATTTCAAAGACAGGGTGAACAATGAATTGGCCGATATCTTGGGTAATTTGGTTAACCGTGTATTTGTCTTAAATCACAAATATTACAATGGGGTTTTGCCCGATGTCACCGCTTATGAACCGGATGAGTTGGACAAAGAAGTAGTGCTGGGCTTGGAACAAAGTTTCCGTGCGGTAGCTGAAAAAATAGAGTCTTTCCGGTTCAGAGAGGCGCTTTCTGAAGCCATGCAATTGGCCCGTTGGGGAAACAAATATTTAACCGAGACGGAGCCATGGAAATTGCAAAAAACCCATCCCGAGCGCACGGCCTTCATTCTGTTTCAATGCGCGCAAATCATAGCCAAATTGTCTATTGCCATTGAGCCCTTCTTGCCTTTTACAGCTTTGAAGCTGAAGGATGCATTGAACGCACCAAGCTGGAAATGGGAAGATGGTATGCAAAAGGTATTGTTGTCTCCAGGTCATGCTTTGGGCAACATGGGAATTTTGTTTGAGAAAATTACGGACGATCAAGTGGCTGCACAAGTAACCAAATTACAACAAGCAAAGGCCCTAAGCACAGTGGAGGTGGAAGGAGCCAAAGAGAATATTTCATTTGAGCAGTTTCAAGGAATGGATTTGCGCATGGTGAAAGTGTTGGAGGCCGAGCGAGTGCCGAAGACCAAGAAGTTGTTGAAATTGAAAGTGGATACAGGATTTGATCAACGTACTGTTATCAGTGGCATTGCAGAGCATTACAATCCAGAGGATATTTTGGGTAAAACCATATTGATGTTAGTCAATTTGGCTCCCAGAGAAATCAAAGGAGTGGAAAGCCAAGGTATGATATTGATGGCAGAAAATGCGCAAGGACAATTGACTGCCTTGGTGCCAGATCGCAGCGCTGAACCTGGAAATGCTGTTGCCTAATGATACAACCTCCTTTTTTAAAAGAAGGCGATAAAATAGGCATCTGTGCTACAGCCCGATGGCTAACTCAAGATCAATGGGAGCCTGCCAAGCGCATCATTGCCTCATGGGGCTTGATCCCGGTGGTGATGCCACAAGTATTTTTTCAAAATGCGCAGCTGGCAGGTTCTGATGATGAGAGAATTGAGGGATTGATGCAATGTTTACAGGATTCGGAAATCAAGGCCATCCTTATTGCACGTGGAGGATATGGCAGCGTAAGAGTGGTGGATGCCATTCCTGATGAGGTAATCCTAAAGAGCAATAAGTGGTTGTGTGGATATAGTGATGTTACGGTATTGCACAACAGATGGAATAATCTCGGACTGGCCACCATTCATTCTACGATGCCCATCTCGTTTGAGTCGTCCACAGCACTTGCACTGGAGCAATTGCGCGGCGGGCTCATGGGACAGTGGCAATCAAGAACTTGGTCAGGTAATAGCTTGAATTGGACAGACGCCACGGCACCCATGGTGGGTGGTAATCTCAGTGTTATTTATTCGCAATTGGGATCTAGCAGTCAATTGAAAACCACTGGTTGCTTTTTGCTCTTGGAAGATGTGGATGAAATGTTGTACCACATGGATCGCATGATGCAAGGCCTCTACAGAGCTGGATTGTTAAGCGGTATCAAGGGAATAGTGGTTGGTGGCTTGACCCAAATGAAAGACAACACACAAGCCTTTGGTTTTGCTGCAGATAATCCATGGGGTAAAACAGCAGAGGAAATTTTGATGGAGTACGCACAATGTGCCAATGTGCCTATCGTATTTAATTTTCCTGCAGGTCATTGGGAACACAATGAAGGGGTTTATTTGGGTCGTGAGCTACGAATAAGACAGCTTGAAGACCTTAACCCTGAATTCACAATGGAATTGGTTTAGTTTATAAAATAATCGCTTACCTTTGTAAGTGTAACAAGTACACTAAGTTAGAAAAAGATGTCTACGTTGGATGAAATGGGGTATAATGAATCCGTAATGGAGTTCATTGTGATCAGTTCATCTGAAATGGAAGTCCGATTGGCTTGGCTGCTCAATACACACATGAAGTGGGATTTGTGTAGGGTTCCTGACATTAAGGTAGCTCAACGGGGAAGCGAGTTTTCGCAACATGCCCGTTTTATGTTTTATAGTGATGAGGATAAGATGGAGGTTAATTTGTTTGAAAACAAATCTCCATACGGACCACTAGTGGCAGATTGGGCAAGATGGGATTATATCATTAAGGTGGATCACGAAAGAGAACCCATAGCGCCTTCATGGTTGCCCAAAATCAAGTCTATTTCCGGTGTTGCCGCCGCGTTGGATATTGAATTAACAAAAGTAAAATCATTGGAAAAGCTGATACAGGCTTGTTTCCAATAGAAAGATATGAGTATGAAAAAGACAAAAATTGTAGCTACCATCGGACCTGCATCGTCCAGTCGTGAAGTGCTGAAAGCCATGGTGCAAGCTGGTTTGGACGTTGCCCGTTTGAATTTCTCGCATGGGGCGCATGAGATTCATGAAGAGGTGGTTCAAAACATACGTTCCATCGACGCAGAATTGGGAACGCATACAGCGATCCTTGCAGATTTGCAAGGTCCAAAATTGCGTGTGGGCGAAATGGAGAACAACGGAGTGGATTTGTCCGTCGGATCGTTGGTAAAGATTACAACAGAAAAACAAGTAGGAACCAGTGAGGTCATCTATACCAATTACAAGGAATTTCCAGCTGATGTGAAGCCAGGTGAGACCATCTTATTGGATGATGGTAAATTGGTCATGATGATTGAGTCAACTGATGGTCAAAAGGAAGTGATGGCACGTGTTATTCAAGGAGGTATATTGTCTTCCAAGAAAGGCCTGAACCTCCCCAACACCAAGGTTTCTTTGCCGTCATTGTCTCAGAAAGATATTGAAGATTTGCATTTTGCATTGTCTTGTGAAGTGGATTGGATTGGTCTTTCTTTTGTGCGCAATGCCAAAGATGTTGTTGCATTAAAAGCCATTATTCAAGAAAGTGGAAAGCATGCCAAAGTGGTGGCCAAAATAGAAAAGCCAGAAGCTGTTGATCAAATTGACGAAATCATTGCAGAGACCGATGCCGTCATGGTAGCACGTGGAGATTTGGGGGTTGAAATTCCCATTCAAAACGTTCCTTTGGCGCAGAAGATGATTGTGCGCAAATGTGTCGAAAACGCCAAGCCCGTGATTGTTGCTACGCAAATGATGGAGAGCATGATCACCAGCATGACGCCCACCCGCGCAGAGGTAACAGATGTTGCCAACGCCGTCATAGATGGAGCTGATGCGGTGATGCTCAGCGGAGAATCCTCAGTGGGAAAGTATCCTGTCGAAGCCATCAGAATGATGAACAACATTGTCCAACAAGCAGAGCTCTGTGAGGATGTGTACCACAAAGAAGAAGCACCTGAAGGAATGGATGAGTCCCGCTTTTTAACCGATAGCGTTTGTTTCTCCGCGTGTCGATTGGCACAACGCACGCATGCTTCCGCCATCGTAGCCATGTCGTTCTCAGGTTATACGGGTTACAAAGTTTCGAGTTGGAGACCTAAAGCAAACGTATTCGTATTCACGGGCAACAAGAAAATCTTAACCCAGATGAATTTGGTTTGGGGTGTAAAAGCTTTCTATTACGATAAAATGGTGAGTACGGACCAGACCATCGCTGACATCCGTTATGAATTGAAGAAACGTGGATTTATCAAGGATGGCCAATACCTCATCAATATAGCATCCATGCCCATCAATGAGCAGGGAATGACCAATATGGTGAAAATCAGCAAGGTGTAAGATAGGTAGCCTTTCCTTTGTTATCTTCGCAGGCTTACTGAATTTAGCCAAAATGGGAAACCTATACCGTGAAGTCAAAGGAATCAACTTACCTGCCATTGCCAAGGAAATAGTGGCACATTGGGAGGACAAGGATGTTTTCCGTAGAAGTGTGGAGGAAAAAGATCCGTCCAATGCATTCGTATTTTTTGAAGGCCCTCCATCAGCCAATGGTATTCCGGGTATCCACCATGTCATGGCACGTGCCATCAAAGACGTCTTTTGTCGTTATCAAACCCTGAAAGGCAAGCGTGTTCAACGCAAAGCAGGATGGGATACACATGGATTGCCCATTGAGTTGGCTGTCGAGAAAACACTGGGCATTAAGAAGGAGGACATCGGTACCAAAATCAGTGTAGAAGATTACAACAAGGCCTGCCGCAAGGAGGTCATGAAATATACCGACCTCTGGGAATCCCTAACCCGCGAAATGGGTTATTGGGTCGATATGCATGATCCTTACATCACTTACGACAACAAATACATCGAAACGGTTTGGTGGCTTTTGGGTCAATTTTTTCAAAAGAATTTATTGTACAAAGGATTTACCATCCAACCTTATAGTCCCGCTGCTGGAACGGGTTTGAGCTCTCATGAGTTGAACCAGCCCGGTTGTTACAAGGAAGTGAAGGACACCTCAGCTGTTGCACAATTTCAAGCCAAAGACGATACTTTTTTTGCTGATATCCGTGGTGGTTTACCCTTGTATTTTTTGGCATGGACAACTACGCCATGGACTTTACCATCCAATACCGCGTTGGCAGTTGGAGCGGAAATCGATTATTGCGTTGTTAAAACCTGCAATCCTTTCAATGGACAACAGCAAGTTGTGATCTTGGCTCAGAATCTTATGGGAAAATATTTCTCAGAAGCTGGAGCCGATATTGCCTTTGAAGATTTTAAATCGGGAGATAAAACATTACCCTATGTTGTATTAAAAACAGTTAAGGGAAAAGAATTGGCAGGACAATCCTACCACCAGTTGTTGCCTTTTGTTACTCCAGCGGGGAAAGCCTTTGAAGTCATCTTGGGAGATTTTATTACCACGGAAGATGGAACGGGTATCGTACACATTGCGCCCTCCTTTGGTGCGGATGACTTTCGGGTGGCCAAACAAAACGGCATAGACTCATTGACATTGGTGGATCGCCGAGGAAGATTTGTCCCTGAGGTGCAGGATGGTGTGTTTTTGTATGGCGAAGAATTTGTCAAAGAAGACTACTATGCCGTGACAGAAAAGGCCGATGAGTTGAGCATTCAACAAGATCGATTGAGCAGTGTAATTGCCGATACCAGCAAGTTGAAATACTTGAGTGTTGATGAGCGCATCGTTCTGAAATTACAGACAGAGGGAAAACTTTTCAAAAAGGAAAAGTATGCCCACAACTATCCACATTGTTGGAGAACAGACAAACCCATTTTGTATTATCCTTTGGATTCATGGTTCATTAAAGTACCAGAAATCCGTGATCGTATGGTGGAGTTGAATAAGACCATACATTGGAGACCAGAGGCGACAGGAACGGGTCGTTTTGGCAATTGGTTAGAGAGTGCCAACGATTGGAATTTATCTCGTTCTAGATTTTGGGGAATTCCGTTGCCCATCTGGCGCACCGAAGATGGCAAAGAGATGATTTGTATCTCTTCTGTGGCCCAGATGAAAGAGGAGTTGGAGAAAGCGGTAGCCGCGGGACTGATGTCAGAGAATCCATTGTCTAACTATCAAATAGGAGACAACAGCAAGGAAAATTACGACAGCTTTGATTTGCATAAACCATACGTGGATCAATGGATATTGGTGAGTGCATCTGGGCAACCCATGAAGCGCGAGAGTGATTTGATTGATGTTTGGTTTGACAGTGGGTCAATGCCCTACGCGCAATTGCACTATCCTTTTGAGAACAAGGAATTGGTGGACGAGCGCAGGGCATTCCCTGCAGATTTCATTGCAGAAGGGGTAGACCAAACCCGTGGTTGGTTTTATACACTGCATGCCATTGCTACTGCAGTGTTTGATTCTGTTGCCTACAAAAATGTTGTATCCAATGGATTGGTGTTGGATAAAAACGGAAACAAGATGTCCAAGCGATTGGGCAATGCTGTTGATCCCTTTATTACCCTTTCCCAATACGGGCCAGACGCTACACGTTGGTACATGTTGACCAACGCACAGCCCTGGGACAATTTGAAGTTTGACCAAGAAGGCATTGTCGAAACCCAACGCAAACTTTTTGGTACACTCTTGAATACGTATCAGTTTTTTGCAATATATGCCAACATCGATTCGTTTGAGTACAAGTACGATACGATTCCTGTTGAGGATAGACCTGAGTTGGATCGATGGATTATTTCTCGTTTGAATTCATTGATTCAGTATGTAGACAAGCACTTGTCTGATTTTGATCCTACTCCAGCAGCCAGAGCCATTGATGAGTTTGTGGATGTGCATTTGTCCAATTGGTACGTGCGATTGAGCCGCAAACGTTTTTGGCATGGAGAGATGTCGGGTGACAAGTTATCCGCTTACCTCACCTTGCACGAGTGCATGACTGCAGTGAGCAAGATGATCTCACCTTTTGCTCCCTTCTTTGCGGATTGGTTGTATTTGCAATTGACCTTAGGCAAGGAGAAGGACTCTGTGCATTTGACAGAGTGGCCCAATGCTGTGGAAGCCAATATTCATACGGATTTGGAGGAGAACATGGAGCTGGCACAACGCATTTCATCCATGGTATTGTCCATTCGTAAAAAAGAAAATATTCGTGTTCGACAGCCACTGCAGTCGGTCAAAATCCCAGTGGTGCATGCAGAGATGGCGGAGAAAATTAGAAAAGTACAAGATCTCATCTTGTCAGAAGTAAATGTCAAGGAATTGGTGTTTGTGGATGAGAGCGAATCCAAGTTTGTCAAGAATTTGAAATTGAATTTCAAAACCTTGGGCAAGAAATGTGGCAAAGCCATGAAAGAGGTGCAGTTGTTTGCAGAGCAGAATGGGCAGCAGATGATTGAGGAAATTGAGAAAAAGGCCTTAACCATCGTACCCACCAGTATTGGGGACATGGAATTGGTGATGGAGGATGTTGAAATTATACCAGTGGACATTCCCGGTTGGAAGGTGGTGAACCAAGGGAACCTCACCGTGGCCTTGGATGTTACCATTACTGAAACCCTCAAGGATGAGGGAATTGCCAGAGAGGTAGTGAACCGCATACAAAACATAAGAAAAGAGTCGCAATTGTCCGTCACAGACCGAATTCAAGTTAGCTTAACTGCAAATTCAATTTGGAATGATGCAATTGAAAAAAATTCCCAATATATTCGCAATCAAGTTCTAGCGGATGTTATCACATTTGTGAATGACTTGCAAGAGGGAGTGACAGTAGAGTGGGATGAAAACCTAACATTGAACATACACATTCAAAAATCTTAAGTGATGGCGAAGAAAGTTGTAAAAAAGGCTGCTAAGCCAGTGGCGAAGAAGGCAGCAAAACCGGTAGCCAAGAAGGTTACAAAACCTGTGGCTAAGCCGGTGGCCAAGAAGGCTGTTGTGAAGCCTGCTGCCAAAAAAGCAGTGGCCAAGCCTGTGGCTAAAAAGGCGGCAGCCAAACCAGTAGCCAAGAAGGTTGTCAAGCCAGCGGCTAAGCCAGCACCCAAGAAGGTGGTTAAACCCGTGGCCAAGAAAGCGGCTCCAAAGGCAGCAGTGAAAAAGGTGGTGAAGCCAGTAGCCAAGAAAGTGGCCGTCAAGGTTGCGCCCAAGAAGGCGGTTAAACCTGTTGCAAAAAAGGCAGTCAAGATAGCCCCCAAAAAAGCAGTCAAGGTAGCTCCAAAAAAAGCAGCCAAGCCGGTGGCTAAGAAAGTAGTTGCAAAACCAATCGCCAAAAAAGCAGTGGCCAAGGCGGTGGCTAAAAAGTCAGTGGTGAAACCAGTAGCGAAACCTGCAGTGAATAAGGCAGTAGCCAAGCCAGCGGTAAAGGCAACTCCTGTGAAAGCAGCGCCAGTGAAGTCTGCTCCTGTAAAGGCTGTGAAGCCGGCACCAGTTAAGCCTGAAGTGAAGAAGTCAGAGCCTAAAAAGGTGGAGGTTGTGAAGAATGTGAAGACGCCGATCAAAAGCAAGCCGGTGGTATCTCCCAACGTTAAAATTGAAGCGCCAACAGTAGCGGCCAATGCCAATATCATATCTCAACGTTACTCTGACAGTGATTTGAAGGAGTTTGAAGGGTTGATCAAAGAGAAGTTGGTCCAGGCCAAGGCGGATTTGGATGAGTTGAAGCAAAGCTTATCTCATGAAGGAGATAACAGTACAGATGATACATCACCAACTTTCA
Source organism: uncultured Chryseobacterium sp. (assembly GCA_964420985.1). Lineage (GTDB taxonomy): Bacteria > Bacteroidota > Bacteroidia > Flavobacteriales_D > Sanyastnellaceae > CAMCTV01. Next base: position 41,154 of record CAYQUT010000019.1, on the reverse strand, counting down.
AGATGATGGAAGATGGCACGGATACTACCAGTCGTGAGGAAGTAGCGCAATTGGCAGCTAGACAAGAGAAGTTTATCCAGTCATTGGAGAATGCTCTGTTGCGCATCAAAAACAAGACTTACGGTATATGTCGTGTTACGGGTAAATTGATTCCAAAAGAGAGATTGAGATTGGTTCCTCATGCCACGTTGAGCATCGAAGCCAAGAACATGCAATAAGTCGCCAGCCATGAGGAGTTGGGACAAAAGAGCATGGTGGGCGATAGGAATATTTGGGTCGGTGATCCTTTTGGATCAGTGGGTCAAGTTGTACATTAAAACAACCTTTCATTACGGGGAGGCCGTTGAGGTCATTCCCAATTGGTTGCACATTCAATTTGTAGAAAATCCGGGAATGGCTTTTGGCTGGATGTTACCGGGACAAAGCGGTAAGTTGATTCTGACCGTCTTTCGTATCCTTGTATTTGGAGGAATAACTTGGTATTTGGTACAACTGATCAAGCAAAAGGCTAAACTGGGTTTAATCTGTTGCATGGCCTTGATTTTGGCGGGTGCGTTGGGCAACATATTGGACAGTGTTTTCTATGGGGTGGTATTTGACAAGGGATCTGTATACGATGAAGCTTACGGCGATTTTGTCCCCTATCATGACATTGCGCAATGGAGTTCAGAAGGCTATGCGCCCTGGCTGATGGGCAATGTGGTGGATATGATACACATCACCAAGTACATTCATTTTCCGGAATGGTTTCCATTTGTAGGTGGAGAGGTCAAGGCCTTGTTCCCGCCCATCTTTAACATTGCGGACAGTGCCATCAGTGTGGGCATTGTGGTATTGTTGTTGTTTCAGGGGAAGCTGATGCGGAAGGAGGAGGATTGAATTATTTAATTATATTTTTTATATTATATTATATTTATTACTTTTGAGTAATAATATAATAACCATGAGAAATATTTTCCTTTTATTTACAGCGGTCATTTTAATGTCTGGGTGTAAAATCTTTGAAGCTCCAAAGGTTTACCATTATGATTATCATGTTCGAAATGCCGAAATCGATGAAACATCCATTACCCGCTCTGAGGTGGTGTGCGATCTAAACATTGATTTTTCAAAGCGAGTTATGGGAGCGTCTAGGGATCATACAGGAGACGACAGAGCATTGCGTGCAAAGGAAGAAGCGTATTTCAATGCATTGGTTAATAACAATATAGATGTTCTGGTATCTCCAATTTATCAGGTTGAACAAACAGATAAAACAGCTTCAGCTATTGCATATGGATTTGCAGGAATGTATGTGAATGCAAGACCTAGAGCCACGGCATTAAAAGAGGTGGAGGGTATTGATTCTACTGCGTTTTATAAATATGAGTTAGTATGGGGTGGGGCTAAGATTGCTAATCATAAAGATTATGTTGTATCAACCAAAGGAGAAGCGTTTTGTCCAACTTGCCCATCCGGAGGTAAAGTGGGTAAGAAAGGCAAGGAAGAATCCGAGGTTGCAGGCGTTATAGCCCCTACGGTTGTGTACTCCGAAGAAAAAGTTCTTTTTAATCCGTACGGACCCGAATTGGTGTACGATAAGAATCATGGTCAACAGAGAAAAGAAAAGGATATCAAAGAGTTTAAGCCATCTCCCGAGGAAAAAGGAAAGAAAAAGGGTCGAGGTTGGATAATCTTTGGGATTATAGTTTTTACTGTGGTTTTGTTAACAGAGGTGGCAGCGCGCGTTGGTGCATAGGCTGAGTATACCGTGAGCAATTGTTTCTATTTTCTTAATAGATGGCTAAGGAAATCACCACTGATTTCCTTTGTCATTTTGTTGTCGTCATGTGTGTCGAAATCCAATTTAAAAAAGGTAGATACCTACTTTCGACTTTCGAAAATTCAGGAAGCGTCTATAGCGGTTACACCGGTTGTCGTGGATTTATGCATTGACTTTGATAAAATTGTTTCTGGCAAGTCTAAGGTGTGTTTAACAGAGCAAGAGGCATTAGAAGGTGCACAATATGATGCTTTGATATCCAGCAAAGATGTAAACCTAGCCGTTTTGGTTTCACCCGTTTATTTTGTTACACGTGAAGAGACCATTAAAAGGAAGAAATCTACTTTTACCTACTCCGCAGAAGTAATAGCCTTTTCTGGAACTTATTGTCAGCAGTACAGCATGATAGAGGCGCTAGAGAAGGCAAAACCCATGACCAAGAATTTATTTGTCAAGGAAGCCTTGATGAAGGATTTTGCAACGGAAAGTTTTGGGATGAAAGATGTTTTGATATCAGATGTTTTCATAGTTCATTCCAAGGCGCAATCAGGTGCAAACGCTACACAAGATTTGAATATCAATGATGTAATTCAACAAGAGATTGCTTCAGCAAATGAAGAGAAGGAAACAAGGAACCCGGTAAGATTGAATCTGGATACTACGCAGATTACTGTTGATGGACAAACCAATACATTGGACAATGATTCCTTGCCGATGTTAGATCAATCAAGAGTATCAGCGAATCAAGATTCTTTGCTGTCTAATGTTGAGGGACAAACTAGTTCAGAGGGTCAGGATTCTTTGAAGACTCCGCTTAAGCAAGGAGAACCTCAGAGGAGTGATTCATTAAATTTTTCGGATGTTGACCTTGGAAAAAGAGTATCCAAAGATTGGAATGAAGAAAATAATAGTAAAACAAAATTGGATTCAGTAAAAATAGATGAGACATCAGGAAGGTTATTATTGGATGAGCATTTTAAGTCTCAATATTATCAGGAAATTGTTTTAGACTCAGCCTCTAATATTATAGAGGAGGGGAAGGACCAGATTGATTTTATCATGCACAATGATGATTATATAACACGTTGGATGCGTGAGAATACAGAATTGAGTAGACAGTTAATCATGTTCAAAAAGATTCTGACAGCTGAGGCGTCATTCATGGATATTAAATACAAAAAAGAAAGAACAAAGGAAGATGATCAGCGGCTCGGTGCGTTGGACTTGGAATTATTGGAATATGAGTATTTGAATCGCAAGAAATTGTTGTTTTACTCTAGTTTCAATTTTCAACGATCTAAGAAGTTGATTATGGATTGTTATCTGACTTGTCATGATACACTAAAACCTGTTGTTCTGAAGTACATTGAATTGGCGGACTATATGTTGGCAAAGGATCGGGTCCCAATGCAGGTTAATTCTAAAGACCCATTGATGGTCAATGGTTTGCCATTGAGGAGGAAACTCAATTCAGAGTTTTTTGCTTCAGAGTTATACATTAGAGGTTGGGAAATTTGTTCAGGAATGAGAAAGGCATTCGGGGAATATCCGGTAAAGGATCTTTATCAGACTGACTCGCTCAATGTAAATAGAAATGCTGATCAGGATGAGGTGAGGTTTGAAGAGGGAGAGGATAAAGCATACAGGCTTAAAGGATACAACTCCCAAAAATTTTTTCAGAAGGTGTTTCCCGTTAATTCTTATAATTATCTGATGCAGTATGGTGCACAGTTACCTGATACATTAAAGCAAGTTGTATTCAAAACCTTTAAGAATCCTTCAATTGATGAGGACGCAGTTTTTGCAGAGAACATCAAATACCCGAGTGGATTGATTTATGTGATTCAAGTGGGGGCATTTAGGAAGCCTATTCCTGTAAACTTTTATGAGAATTTTGCACCGGTTGTAAAAGAATACAAATCAGAGGGTGTGTATCGTTATACAGTTGGATTTTTCCCTAAGTATAATTCGGCATTAATTGCTTTGAAGCAGGTTAAGGGCTTGGGATATAAGGATGCATTTATTGTGGCTTTGCAGGATGGTAAGAGGATTCAAATTCCTGAAAAAATACGTTTGAAGTAGGCCCGTTTCAACCAGATTTCTCCAACAGCGCGGTATATTTCTCCAAAAGATCCAAGTATTTGTCTTTCCAAAATTGTGCGGATCCTTCAGTGTGGTATTGATGGTGTATGGGGGTAGTTTCCTGTACTGACCCATTTTCATTGTTGCCCTGCAGGATATAAACGTGTAAAACATGCTCAAAGCGTTTTACAATGTATTCTTCTAGATCAGGATTTTCAAAGTAATTGTAAATGGTTTTTCGTGAAAGGTTCAGCTTTTGCGCTAGAGCCGTAATGCTCCATTCTGATGCCCTAACGGCGTCCTCCAGCTGTTTTCCGACATGTTTTTTCACACGTCAAAATAGCAACAAAAAATGTTTCCTAAAATATACACTTGTGTATATTATTTACCCTTTGTTAATATCCAAAAATGTGTAAAATGTGTAAATTTGTTTTATGTTTGTGTTTTAGAACAATATCCAATGATAGGGAGTGATTGATCGAAAGAGGGGATTGGAACAACGGATGTTTTGCGCAGATAAAAAACCTTTAAACCAAAATAAAAATGAAAACAGCTAAAAAGTTTTTTGTATTCGGGGTACTTGTATCCATGTTTCTTTCTTCTTGCACCATGCAGAAATGTGTTTATTCCAAGGGATATTATGTGGATTGGTTTGGGAGCAAATCCAATGGCTCTTTGGATATCAACAAATCCAAGAAACAATCAGCACTTTTGAATGCAGAGGTTGAGTTGTCACAAGAGGTATTTGCAGCTGAGTATGCGTCATCAGAATCCGCCTCTATTAATGAAAGTGTTGAATTAACAATTACACAGAGTGACAAGAGAATAGCAACGGGTGAATTTTCATCAGCTACTGTAAAAAGGTTTAATCCTGCGACACAAGCCTTAAAGGTTGCGGATTTTCAGCAAAAAGAAGTCACTGAAGTAAAAGCAGAGACACCAATGGTTGCAAAACCCTCCGGAGGCAAAAGTCAAATAGTAGCGCTACTCATATGCTTCTTCATTGGAGCTTTAGGGATTCATCGCTTTTATTTGGGTTACACCGGAATTGGAATCATTCAATTATTAACCCTCGGGGGTTGCGGAATTTGGGCATTAATTGATTTGATCATGATCATCACTGGAGATTTGAAGCCCAATGGCGGAGAATACGATAAGACTTTTTAGAAAAAGTGCATAGGGAAATTTTCCGAAAATTCTTGCGGGTGGGATTGATATTTCTTCCATTGGTTTTGATTATCCTACCCGCAGATTTTTTTGATCAGGGTCAGTCGCTGTGTATTTCCGTGTTGTTTTTTGATACAACGTGTTATGGCTGCGGCATTACGAGAGCGATTCAGCACTTAATTCATCTGGACTTTGCTGAGGCTAGTCATTTCAATAAGATGTCTTTTGTTGTTTTACCCATTTTAATTGGGCTGTGGTTTAAGGAGTTGAAGGGTTTTTTTCGAGAAAAATTTATGATTGAAAAATGAAAAGTAGATGTAATTTGAGAATAGGGTTGATGCTATTCACGCCATTGATTTTGTCTTCCTGTGGAGTTTTGTTTCATGGATCAAAGCAGAAAATCAAGTTTAACTGCAAGCAAGATGCGGAGGTAAAGGTAAACATGACAGTGTTGGGAAGAACGAATCAGTTGTTGGTTATTAAACGCAATGATTTGGATGGTTTGATTCGAATCTCAGCCCCTGGCTGTGAAACCAAAGAGTTAATGTTGCCCATTAAGAATACCGTAGGTGGGTGGTTGGATGTTCCTTGGGCGTTTCTACCCTATGGTTCATTATTTATGCAAGTTGACATGATATATGGAGGGCATTTAGCTACGGAAAGTGAAATGAATATAGAGCTTAATTGTAAATAATTTAAAACCAAAATAACATGAAAAAAACAAGTTTATTTTTATTGGCAACAGCGTCAATTCTGTTGATGACCTCTCTGAGCTCTTGTAATAAAGAGACCAGTGGTAAAGTAACATTCTGGTATGGATCTGAGATTCCTGATGAAGCGGCATTGCTTGGAGTAACTGCCTTCACTTATTATTTGGATGGTGAAGTAATAGGATCTTCTTCTGCTAATGTGTATTCATCGGGCCAACCTGCCTGCGGTGAAGGTGGTGCAGTATCTGAAGATGTAGATTTGGATGAAGAAGATTCAAAAACGCTTCCCTATAAAGTGGTAGATGAAGATGGAGATATCTGGTGGGAAGGAAGTGTGAAAATTGAAGATGGTGGTTGTATCAATGTTGAGTTGTTACCTTAAAATTTTGAAGAACAGTTTAGTTTTTAGTTCAATCCAGAAATCCTCAGGGGTTTCTGGATTTGATTTCTTCTAAAAAACCAAAGCAATTTGAAGAGGCAAGCAAAATCGTGAGTGTTTTGTTGTTTGTTTTCGAGTAAAATCCCCCATGTGGGGATTTTTTTTATCGCAAAAGCAAATCCTTTTCTATTTTTACTCCAAACCATTTTTATATGAACCGTATTTTTTCTTTTCTTTTCGTGATCCTTGCCGGATTGTCGATGAACAGCTGTCAAAAGACCTGCGAGGAGGGTTACACCGGCAGCAATTGCGACGTGGAGAAGCCTCCCGTGAAAATGACCATCTCTAAAATAACCGTCAATAATTTTAACGCCAACGATCCCAATGGCAGTCAATGGGACATCGGAAGTGGGGCAGATATGTATGTTGTGGTCACCGGAGAAAACACCACCAACGAGATTTGGCGCGCTACCACCTACTTTGAGGATGCGGAAAATACAGCCTCCTACAGCTTCAATCCAACCACACCGATTGATATTTTGTACCCTACCATGACCTACAACATTGTATTGTTTGACAACGATGGTGGAACGTTCATTAACCCAGACGATCAAATAGGCGTTCTCCCCTTCAAACCCTACCAATCCGGCACCTTCTTTCCCAATGTGCTCACCTTCACTTCAGGGGACATCTCCGTGGATGTGACGGTGACATATGCTTGGTAAAGTGGAACCCGCATTGGGGCGAATGGATATTCGCCCAAGGGTAAGCGGAAAGTGAAAAGCGGGACGCTGCAGCGCCAATGGATATTCGTCCATGGAAAAGCGGAGGACGGAAAGAGTGAAATGGAAAGCGGAAACCGAAAGACGTCCCTTAACTTTTTGACAGGGATAAGTACTACTTTTGTGAAATAAATCACATTTTTGGCACTTATTCTTGTAAGTCCCCAAAGATTAGTGGTAACTGCAATTTGTATGACTCAACTATTCCGAAAAATAATCAACGATCCCGTTTATGGTTTTATCACCATTCGCCATCCGTTTATTTTTCAACTCATCAATCATCCTGCATTCCAACGTTTGCGTCGCATCAGTCAGTTGGGTTTGAGCCATTTGGTTTATCCCGGTGCCATTCACAATCGTTTTCAACATGCTCTTGGTGCCATGCACTTGATGCAAAACGCCATTGATGAATTGCGCGTGCGTGGAGTGGAAATTAACAAAGCTGAGGAAGAGGGTCTTTTGGCGGCTATTCTTTTGCATGATATTGGCCACGGCCCATACAGTCACGCGTTGGAACACAGTATCGTGGGTGGGGTACACCATGAGGATATCAGCGCCGGCTTGATGGACCAAATGAACCGCGATTTGAATGGGGGTTTACAGTTGGCCATTGACATATTTAACAACCAATATCCCAAGCCATTCATGCACAGCTTGGTCAGTTCACAGTTGGACATGGACCGATTGGATTATTTGGCGCGAGATAGTTTTTTCTCAGGTGTGGTTGAAGGACAGGTTGGGAGCGAGCGCATTATCAAAATGATGGACGTAGTGGACAATCAGTTGGTGGTAGAGGAGAAGGGGATTTATAGCATTGAGAAGTTTATCGTTGCCAGAAGATTCATGTACTGGCAAGTGTATTTGCATAAAACCGTTTTGAGTGCCGAGTTCATGTTGGTCAACGTGCTCAAACGCGCTAAGGAGTTGGTAGAACACGGACATTCCGTTTGGAGCACACCTGCTTTGTCTTTCTTTTTACAACAGAATTTTACCAAACAAACCTTCTTTGAACACCCCTTGGCCTTGTCTACTTTTTTGGAGTTGGACGACCAAGATGTCCTCAGTGCTTTAAAAGTGTGGCAACACCATGAGGATGTGGTACTAAGCGAACTCTCTCAAAAATTGGTGCAGCGAAAGTTGTTTAAAATACAAATTCATACCCAGCCCATCACATTAGAAGATTTGCAACAGCGCATCGCAACCGTTGCAGAATCCAAGAACATATCGCTCCATGAGGCATCTTACTTTGTTATGACCGGAGAGGCGGCCAATAGGGCTTACAGTCAAAGTGGGGATATCATATTGATCAAAATGAAAGACGGCAGCGTGCGCAACGCAGCAGAAGTTAGTGACCACCTGAGCTTAGCCCCCATGACACGTGAGGTGCGCAAGTGGTTTGTGGCGCAATAAACCCCCTACCTTTGCGTTGATGAACCCAATGAAACCAAAGATTTTGTGGGCGGATGATGAGATTGAATTGCTCAAACCGCATGTGCTGTTTTTAGAGCAGAAGGGATATGATGTAACAACAGTAAACAACGGCAGAGAGGCGGTGTCCTTGGTCAAGGAGCGTCATTTTGATTTGGTTTTTCTGGATGAGAATATGCCGGGAATCTCCGGATTACAGGCCTTGCAGGAAATTAAAACACAAGATGCTGATTTGCCTGTTGTGATGATCACCAAGAGCGAGGAAGAACACATCATGGAAGACGCCATTGGGTCTAAGATTGCCGATTACTTGATCAAGCCGGTGAATCCCAATCAGATTCTTTTGAGTATCAAGAAAAATTTGGATGAAAAACGCTTGATTCAAGAAAAAACTACGCAGGATTACCGTCAAGAGTTCAGGGAAATTTCCATGCAGTTGAGCCAAAGCATGTCTGCGGATGGCTGGAAAGAATTCATGAAAAAATTGGTTTATTGGACAACCGAGTTGTCTCAGACCAATGAAGAATCCATGAAGGAAATTTTGCAAACACAAAAGATTGAGGCCAATCAGCAGTTTGTCAAGTTTTACGAGCAGCGCTATTTGGACTGGATCAACGCCAAAGTGGAAGCGCCCGTAATGTCGCACACACTATTCAATAAGAAAATAAAATCTTTGGTTCAACCTGGGCAACCCTTGTACTGGGTGGTGATTGACAATTTGCGTTACGATCAATGGAAGATCATCGCTCCTTTCTTGAAAGACCTTTACCGCACGGAAGAAGAGGACATTTATTATTCCATTTTGCCCACTGCCACCATGTATGCCCGCAATGCCATGTTTTCGGGATTGCTGCCTTCTGAGATGCAAAAGTTGCATCCCCAATGGTGGAAAGAGGAAGATGAGGAGGGTTCTAAAAATGAACATGAGCACGATTTCCTTCAGGCGCAATTGAAGCGTTTGGGAATGAACGTTAAGACCAGTTACCATAAAGTGGTACAGAATCAGTTTGGTAAAAAATTGGTGGATCAAATTTCCAATTTGAAGCAAAATGATTTGAATGTCATTGTATACAACTTCGTAGATATGTTGAGCCATGCTCGCAGTGAGATGGAGGTGATCAAAGAGTTGGCCGAGGACACACCAGCATATTTGTCCTTGACCAAGTCGTGGTTTGAGCATAGCCCTTTGCGCGAGATGTTGGAGAAGATGGCGGAGCAAAAGGCGCGTGTGATCATCACCACAGACCACGGAACTGTGCGCGTAGAGGACCCCATCAAGATTGTGGGAGACAAGGCCACCAACACAAACCTAAGATACAAGGTTGGAAAAAATTTGAATTATCATGCCAAAGATGTTTTTGAGGTGAAGGATCCTGCCGCAGCGCATTTGCCACGACCACAATTGAGTAGCTCCTATGTTTTTGCCAAGTCCAAAGGCTATTTTGTTTACCCCAACAATTACAACCATTTTGTGACCCACTTCCGCAACACCTTTCAACACGGGGGAATCAGTTTGGAAGAAGTGTTGATTCCCTTTGTTGTATTGCAAGCCAAATGATGAGATTGGAGTATTCCTTGGATGAAATCAATGAAGTGTCGCAGACATTATTGGAGCAACTTCCTGACAGGGCTGTAGTCCTCTTGAATGCGGAAATGGGCACTGGAAAAACAACACTCATTGCCCATCTGCTGAAACAGTTGGGCGTTTCAGAGGTGAGCAGTCCGACCTACAGTATTTGTAACGTATACCATACACCTGCAGGTAAGAAAATCCATCATTATGACCTCTATCGCATAAAGGACACTGAAGAGCTGATGGAGATTGGGTTTCAAGACATGCTGGACAGCGCAGACTATCATTTTATTGAATGGCCCGAATTGGGAGAGCCCTTTTATGAATCGCCCATTACTTGGCAAATCCACCGTCAAGGAGATATCAGAATCCTGACGATTCTATGATCATCCCAAACAAGGGGATGTATTACTTTTGTACCTTTATTAAGCAATGAACAAGAACAATTATTGTGTAATCATGGCAGGTGGAATCGGCTCACGATTTTGGCCCATGAGTCGCACGGCTTTCCCAAAGCAATTCCATGATATTTTAGGCATAGGTAGAACATTGATCCAGCAAACCTTTGACCGTTTCAAAACACTTTGCCCCACTGAGAATATTTTTATTGTAACCAATGAGCGTTATCGCGCTTTGGTGCAAGAGCAATTGCCTGAGTTGGCCCCCAATCAAATCTTGTGTGAACCATTTATGCGCAACACTGCCCCTTGTGTGGCTTATGCAGCGCATAGGATTCAAGCATCTAATCCCAATGCTCGAATGGTGGTGGCACCTTCAGATCACTTGATCTTAAATACAAATGCTTTTGAAGAAACCATTCAAATAGCTTTCGATCAATCAGAGAAAGGACAACTCGTTACCTTGGGGATTAAACCCACCCGTCCTGATACCGGATATGGTTACATTCAATGGGCGGATGATGCTGCCGCCATTCACGACCGCGTAAAACGAGTGAAGACCTTCACGGAAAAGCCTGATTTGGAGTTGGCCAAGGATTTCTTGGCCAGTGGTGATTTCTCTTGGAACAGCGGTATATTCATTTGGAAAGTAGAGGCGATTGTTTCGGCATTTGCGCAGTTTTTACCCGACATGAACAAAGCTTTTTTGGAGGGACAATCTGTATATGGAACAGACCAAGAACAGGCCTTTATCAATGGCATGTATGCAGCTTGTGAAAACATTAGCATTGATTATGGCATCATGGAGAAGGCCAAGAATGTCAATGTGGTTTTGAGTGATTTTGGTTGGAGCGATTTGGGTACGTGGGGATCATTGCATGGACATCTCAAGCACGATGAACACCGCAATGGTGTGGTTGGGAAAAATGTTAGCCTATACAATTGCAGCAACAATGTGGTACACATGCCGGAAAACAAGCAGGTGGTTTTGCATGGATTAAATGGTTACATCGTAGTAGACTCAGGCAATACGCTGTTGGTCTGCAAACTTGAGGATGAGCAAAAGATCAAGACTTTTGTTAATGATATCAAGATGAAAAAGGGCGATGACGCGGTTTGATCAGATGTGATGGACAATCCAGTCTCTTAGCTCGTCCAAGTTGATTTTATTTTGAGCTGAGATGAAAAGAACGTCCGATTGCATTTTGGCCATCCATGTTTTCTTTAAATACAACAAGGTTTCCTCTTTGGTTAATGGTTCTTCTAGGCTCGCTTCATCGTGTTCTGGATGAAAAGCGTCCATTTTATTAAAGAGCAATAAAGTTTTTTTATCCCCGCAATGAATGTCTTTTAGGGTGTCATTGACCACTTTGATGTGGTCTTCAAATTGAGGGTGAGCAACATCTACAACGTGGATCAAAATATCGGCCTCTCTTACTTCATCCAAGGTGGACTTGAAAGATTCTATCAAGTCATGGGGCAATTTTCTGATGAAACCTACGGTGTCTGTGAGCAAAAAAGGTTTGTTTTCTAATACAATTTTTCTAACCGTAGTATCGAGCGTAGCAAACAATTTGTTCTCTGCAAAAACATCACTCTTGCTCAAGGTATTCATCAAGGTAGATTTTCCAACGTTGGTATAGCCTACCAGAGCAAGACGGGGCAAATCGCCTCTGTTGCTGCGTTGCGTTTTCTTTTGTCGATCAATAACAGACAATTCTTTTTTGAGAAAAGAAATGCGGTCACGGACAATGCGTCGGTCGGTTTCAATTTCTTGCTCACCAGGACCACGCATTCCGATCCCTCCTTTTTGTCTTTCCAAGTGAGACCACATTCTTGTCAATCGAGGCAGCAAGTATTGGTATTGGGCCAATTCCACTTGCACCTTGGCATGGGCGGTGCGGGCACGGCGGGCAAAGATGTCCAAGATGAGATTATTCCGATCGAGTATTTTTACTTTCTTGTCTTCAATATTGAAAATTTGCTCCAGATTGCGCAGTTGGGACGGTGCCAATTCATCATCAAAAATCACCATGTCCACATCGTGCTCGTGCACGTAGTTTTTGATTTCCTCAATTTTTCCGGTTCCTACAAAAGTTCTAGAATCGGGATGGGGGAGGGACTGCGTAAATCTTTCTAAGGTTAAGGCATTGGCGGTTTCCGCCAAGAAGGCCAATTCGTCTAGATATTCTTCCAGTAATCTTCTGGTTTGAATTTGGGTAATGATACCAACAAGAACACAGGTTTCTTGTGGTTTGGCAGTAGAGACTAATTTGGCCATGGATTAGTGAGGGCGCATTTGAATGACATAATCTGCCACGGCTTTGATCTCCTCAGGAGATAATCGTCCACCAAAAGGAGGCATATTGCCCTTTCCCATTTGGATTTGATTCACCACCTCTTCTTTTTTCAAAGTCGATGCGGGAAGCGCTTTGGCTCCGGACAATTGCAATTGACCGTCTAACCCATGACAACCTGCACAGCGTGTGGTATAAATATCTTTACCGTTTGCAGCAGCTGTTTGTTGCGGGGCATTTCCATTGTTGCATGAAAAGACAACAAGAGAGAATGCCAATAAAATCAATAATCTCATATTAGAACCAACCACGGTATGGGGCAAAAGATAGGAAAGGCCATGGAATCATTGCCATCATGATGATGAAGCCAATTAAAAAGAAACGGAAGATGGTTTTGTACCGAGTAGCACTATCCATTGCTTTTTTTCCTTTGATATGTCCTACTGAAATCAATACGATGGCGATCAACATCATCACGGAGTGTTCCATGATAAAATAGCGATTTTCAGCCAATTTCATTTCAGGAGTGCCGGAAACTGCGGAGTATTTTTGGAACCAAAGTATCAATCCCAAAATGAATTGGGTGTGCAATACCATCATGCTCAACATCGACCATTTGCTGGGTGCAGCGTCTTTGTTTTTCATGTTCATGTATGCATGAACGATGGTCCAAATGATTAAAATTACTGCGACATAGCGCAGAAAAGAATGCAGGTGTAGAATGCCAGTCATATTTTTTACTTTGTCACAAATATAATCTTTGATGGTACAACAAGATGCCTCATTTTTGACAAATGAATAAAGTGTTATACAATGTCACCGTTTCAGTGGATGAATCTGCTCACGAGGCTTGGTTGGATTGGATGAAATCAGTGCACATACCAGACGTGATGGCAACAGGGATGTTTTTGGAGAATAGAATATGTAGAGTATTGGATTTTGAGGAGGGAGGCATCACCTACGCGGTCCAATACGTTTGTAGGAGCGCACAAGATTTGGAACATTATCGCAATTCGTTTGCTCCCCAGCTCCAAGCCGACCACAATGAAAAGTTTGGACAGCATTGCGCAGCATTTAGAACAGTTTTGGAAATCTTAGACGAAACGAGGTAGTTATTTCTTTTTGATTTTGCCTGTTTTTTTATCAAAACCATAAGGACAATGTTTACAACCGCTTTGGCAGCAATGGCCACGTTTCAGATGGTATTGCTCTGTGAAAACGATGTACCCCTCCTCTGTGTAGTAGTAATCTCCTTCCTCTCGGGGTATGTTTCGGTTGTTGGACATGATCAGCAAAATAATACATTAGTGCGTTAAACAACATATAAAAATGGAATCGGTTCAGTGGAAATACCAATCGTTGTTGTTTGAATCAGCAGATTTGGAGCCGCAATACACACTTCGACAAGCATGGGATTTACCAGAATGGCAGTCGGGAAACAAACGTTTTAAGCTCATGTACAATGTGCAAGATGCCATTCAGAAAGGGTTTGATACCATTGTTACTATGGGCGGGGCTTGGAGCAATCATTTGTTGTCGACCGCTCAATATGCCCAGCAAAAGGGATTAAAATCCATTGGATTGGTGAGGGGATATTGGCACAAAGAACAACCTACACCGGTGATGAATGAGTGCGAAGAATGGGGAATGTTGTTGGAATGTTTGGACACAGCATTGTATGACGAAAGGGGGACAGAAGATTTCAAAGTTTGGCTGCATGATCATTATCCAAATGTCTATTTTATTCCCGAAGGAGGGGCCAATTACTTGGGTTTAATGGGATGTATGGAGATGTTGACATCGAGTGAAATGGAAACGTACAGTGATGTTTGTGTGTGCGCGGGTACAGGTACAACGACAGCAGGTCTTTTGCTGGCCTCAAAGTCGCAAAGAATTCACGCCTTTTTTGCTTTGAAAATGTCTGAAGCGGAAATGCGAGAGATGGTTCGTCAGAAATTATTTTGGGTTCTTCAAGACGCGGAAGTTGTTTCAGATACGATGGAGCGGTTGCGTGTGTATGGGGATGAGCGCTGGGGTGGATTTGGTAAAATCAAGCCTTCTTTGGTAGATTGGATAAGGGAAGAAGAGGGCAAAGGAATATTTTGGGATCGTGTTTACTCAGCAAAAATGGCGTATGCATTATCGCAAGGTGAACTGAAGGAAATGCAGGGCCAAAACGTTTTGGTACTCCATACCGGAGGTCTAAGCGGTAATCGTAGTTTGGAAGCTACCTCTTTTTGATCCAGGATTCAGGGTTTTGGGCAGTTCCTTTGGTGCTATTCACAGACCACAATTCAAAATGCAAAACAGCTTCATCATCCGTCATTCCGACATTGCCCAATGATTGTTTGGCGTTGACCTTGTCACCTACTTTGACACTGACTTGAGACAAACCTGAATATACTGTTTTGTATGTGCCGTGGGTGACAATGATGTTGTATCCCGCGCCAGGTATGCTAAAAACAGAAGTTACTTTCCCGCCGAATACACACAGAACATTTTCACCTTGTTTGGTAGTGAAATCTACTCCATTGTTGTTTAATACAATATCGTCCAAGCTAGGGTGATTGTGTTTTCCGAATCGAGAAGTGATGGTCCCCTGTGATACAGGCCATGGCAAATTCCCTTTGTTTGTTTCAAAGTTGCTGTTCAAGGCCACTACTTCAGGGGCCAATGTTACGTTGGTCAACTTTGTTTCTGTTTTTGTCGCTACAGGGGCCTTGGGGGATTCAGTCTTTGGGGATTCAGATTTTTTTGTGGAAGTGACCGCTAGTAGTTTTTTTGCCTTCTCCTCTTCTTTCTTTCGCTCTGCCGCCAACTCTTTATTGATGATGTCTTGTATTTTATTGCTGAGTTTTTTTCGATCTCCGTCGAGTTTTTTGCTTTGCGCACGGAGCTTACCCTCTTCTTTCTTTAGTTTTCCCAGCTTTTCTTGTTGAGTTTGTCTGTCTTGGTCTATTTCTGATTTGACCACCTCCTGTTCTTTTTTTAGTGTCAGCGCTTCATGTCGACTGTACTTTAACGCATTGATTTTGTCTTTCAATGATTGTTCAGTTTCCTGTATAATTTCTACCTGTTTTTGTCTCCCCTCTGATAGGGCTTGCATGATTTTATAGCGCTTGTAGGCTTGATAAAAGTCCTCTGCACTTAATATAAAGACGATGCTGTTGTAGGTGCTCCGATTCTTGTAGGCTTGGTAAACCATTTTGGCATACTCTGATTTCAGCGATTCCAATTGAAACTCTAGTTGCTCAATTTGATTTTGTTCTTGTTGTATGGTAACGTCCAATTGACCTAG
This sequence comes from uncultured Chryseobacterium sp., assembly GCA_964420985.1. Taxonomy (GTDB): domain Bacteria; phylum Bacteroidota; class Bacteroidia; order Flavobacteriales_D; family Sanyastnellaceae; genus CAMCTV01. The sequence continues at coordinate 25,278 of CAYQUT010000019.1, read as the reverse complement.
CTCACCATCAATGTTTTCAATCATTTTCTCTCGGTAGCTGATTTGCTCATTCAGCATAGCGATTTGATTGGACGTGAGTTTTTGTTTTTTCTCAGAATCTGCGATAAGCGCCTTGGTTTCTTTGATCTTGGCTGTTATTTCATCTCTTTGTGTTTTGAGCAGTTCTTTTTTGTTTTGAGCCAACATCCATTGACTCATCAACACGCCTGCTGCGATACTAGAGAAAATGATAAAGAGGTGAATGACTTTTTTCATAATTTCTTTTTCACTTCATAACCCTCCGGAATTTCGAAGGGATATTCAAATGTTCTATCGGTGACCCATTTATTAACGCTCCACCCAAATACAAATTGCTTATCATTGTCTTTAACGGTTACCTCGACTGCTTCTGGGTAAAGAGGTCCACCCTCAACACTTTCTTCTACATGCCAGACATTGTATTTTATTTCAATTTCTCTGTTGTTCATTAGGTCTTGAAACACGCATCGGTTTAGAGTAAAAAATAGCGGGTCAAACCAATATTTGGAGAGAATAAGACCATCTTCCTCTAGTCTTTGCTGTCTTCTCTTATCTCTGTTTTTTCCTTTTTCAGGTTCGGTATCCAAGCTGTCATTGCTTTGTTGCAGGATGGCCATGGATTTTTTAATTCTGCGCTTGTATCGAGTAGCAATGAGATATTGGTTGTCCTCTACATCAGATTTGAATTTTCCGCCAACATGATCTATGCCGATGGGTCTTCCCGCCATCAGATTTTCTAGATCCTCCAAGTCCAAATCAAAATGCAGGAAATCCTCTAAAGCAGCAATATCAGAGATATAAACAAATTTGTTGTCCGGTATTTTGGAGAGTACCTTCAAACTGTCTTGCAGAACCAAAACTCTTGCTAATTCTATACCCAAGGCAGGTGAGATTGTCATCCAAATGGCGCTGTCACTCTTGATCCTTACATTGGCTTTAAAGTCAACATTGTCTTCCTTATTCAATGTATACCCCTCTATTTTCATTCCCAACTCCTTGTATTTCTCCCAACTTTTTTCATTTTGTTTTAGCACCATCATGGCAGGCTTGGGACGTATGTTGTTATCAACCTCTCCTACACTTTTGGTGGGTCGGCATCCGGTAATGAGGACAATAGAAAACAATATGAGGGATACGGATTTTAAGGACATTCGGGATTGATTTGGTTGAGCCAAACATTAAAGGGCATATCTTTTTTGGCTTCAGATAGAAATTTACAGGCAGTGTTGTTGTCTTTCTTTTCTGTAAAATACAGCGCCGCATTGAGCGCATCAAAGAAACTATTTTTGTCAAATTCAGATTCTGCGATTTTTTCTCCTTTTCGCAATTGAAGAGCGTGAAGGGCGATATTGCTACCCGCTATTTGGTTATTGATGAGGACAATCATTTGCTCTTGAATATCAGAAATTTGCAGCCCAAAGAACTCGTTCATCCAACCGAGTTGAATAACAGAAGAGGTTCCCATGATATTTTTTTTGCTCATCATTTTCAATCCTTGTGCACTGGCATTTTTTTTATCACCCAATGCGGCAAAACAGAACACCTTCATAAGATGGAGTTCTGATTCGATATTGGGGTCATCAAGAACAACGGCCAAGCCCGCATTGCATTCCTCAATGCATGTTTGTAATTCACCTAGTCGAAAAAGCGCTTGTGCAGCCATTTTTCTAAATTCAGCAGCAAAGGGAAATAGGTTATAGGCTTCTTGCGCAAGATCGTAATACTCGGTGGGCGATAGTGTATTGTCTATTTCATAGATTCCAAGCAGTGCAGCCCACACCACTTTTTTGGAAGGATCAAGTGCTACTGTATTTTGGTAAGCTGTAAGTGCCTTTTTGTTCTCGTTATTCAGTGAGTAAAAGTCGCCAGCGAGCGAATGGGCCTTGGCTTCTTGAGGAAAGAAAGTGATGTTCTTCTCAATGCAGCTTTCAATGGTTTTTTTCCATTGGTCTTGAATGTTTTCATTGTAAACAAATGGGGCGAGTGCATTGATGCGTTGGTCAATTTTAATGTCAGGTGAATCTAGCGCTTTGTCCAGAGCTATCAGAATATCTTGCGGATGCGACTTTGGATCTTTTGAGAGTATTTTGTATTCAAGAAAGGCTTTTTGGCTCTGAGGAGTGTGCGGATTTTTATTGATGATATTCAGCGCTTTTTGATTGGCGTTGATACCGAGGTAAAATTCAGCAGCTTGTATCGTGAACTCAGCTTCCTCGGGAAATTGCAATGCCAATTTCTCTAATTCAAATCCTGCGGCATCCAAATCTTTTAATTGCACATAAAGTTCTTGTTTGAGCCTTGAAATGTATGGGTCAATTCCATTGATTTTTTCCAATTGATCCAACGCTTCAATGGATTGTCTTATTTCTCCGTTTCTTGAACAAATCTCGGATAGTTCTATCAGCGGAAGCGTCCAAGAGGGATCTTGTTTGGTCAACAATTGATATTGTTTGGTGCTTTGTGTCCATTGGTTATTGGCGCCCAAGCAGCGTGCATATTCTAGGCCATACCATTTGTTATTTTTATCCAACACAACTGCTTGTTTGGCATGGTTTAGCGCCATCTCAGGCATGAGCAATTGCTCTCTTTGGATGCGGGCAATTTCATAGTGCGCTGAGGGCTCGTTGGGAAGAATCAAAAGATAATCTTCAAAAGCTTTTACAGAAGCATCCCATTTGCCATTGTTTTTTAATTCAATGCCTTTGAAGAAGTGATCATTGGCTTCTTTGGCTTTTTCTTTGGAAAGAAAAATACTGTTTTGCTTTTTAGCACAACTGCTAAAAATCAGAAGGAGAATGGTGATGATATGTATCCCAATTCTATTCAATGTTTCCAATGGTTGAAAAGTCACCTAAGTTTAAATCGCCATTGTAATGTCTGATATGGCAATGAGATCCAATCATTGCATTTTCAATGTTGCATTCGGCAATGACGGTTTGCGCATTGACGATGGCGTTTTCTATTTTGCTATTGATGATTTTAGCTCCTTTTTCGAGAGATACGTACGGGCCAATAACTGCATTTTTTAGCACTACATCATCTGCGATGTAGCATGGTGGGATGATTTGGCTGTTCTCTCCTAGGTTTTGTGTTTGGGCGTATTGAGGCTCATAGCCCAATATTTTTTGATTCGTTTCTACGACAGCCGCCTTATTTCCGCAATCCATCCAGTCATTTACAGTTCCTGGGGTAAATAGGGCTCCTTGCTTCATCATGTTGCGCAGGGCATCTGGCAATTGGTATTCTCCTCCATTGGTGATGTTGTGGTCTACCAAATATTGCAATTCTTTTCTTAACCATTGACCATCTTTGAAATAGTAGATACCAATCATAGCCAGGTCACTGACAAACTGCTGCGGTTTTTCGACAAATTCCAATATTTTCCCGTTGTCATCTGTAACAACTACTCCAAATTGTCTGGGGTCATCTATTTTTTGAACCCATAAAACACCATCCGCATTTTGATCCAGTTCAAAATTGGCTTTGAAAAGGGTATCTGCAAAAGCAACAGTTACTGGTCCCTCTAGGTGTTCTGCCGCGCACAATACGGCATGAGCGGTGCCCAAGGCTTGGTCTTGGTAATGGATGCTTCCTTTGGCCCCCAATGTTGCAGCTACTTCTAGCAAATGCTTTTCGGCGGCTTCTCCAAATCTTCCTGTGACAAAAGCAATGTGTTCAACTTTTTGATCACTCACTTTGCAAATCTCTTCTACCAATCTCTGGACAATGGGCTTTCCCGCCACATGGATGAGTGGTTTTGGGGTGGTTAATGTATGCGGACGTAGGCGTTTGCCCATGCCTGCCATAGGTACAATGACGTTCATGCGTATTAATTAGCGATATCAAAGAAAATTCAGAAGGCCATTGATTATTCAAATGGCTTGGAGAATAATCAACACTGTATCGTTAACGCAGGATAGGACACTTATTTAATTTGGCCGTATTTGCGTTGGTATTTTTCATAAAGATCTACCTGCTTGTTGCGGATGGTGATATCCCTTCCGTCAATAAAAGCTCGAACCAAGTAATTTGTTTTCATGTCCAAGGCATCACCCTCAGAAAGGAAAAATGTGGCACTTTTGCCCAATTCAATACTGCCATAATGAGCGTCAATCTTGAGGATTTTGGCAGCATCTAGAGTTAGCGCTTGAACCGCTGCTTCATAAGGCAGCCCGAAACCAACAGCTGTTCCCGCCAAGAAGGGTAAATTACGTGCATTCATCGCTTCCATGTCTCCAGCATTCTGAAAACAGAAACGAATTTCGGCTTCATACAATTGATTGGCGAGGGTGAAAGGCGCGTCAATTCTATCTCCTGAAAAACGCGGTAAGCTATGAACCCGAGGAATCATAACAGAGACATTGTTTTCTTTGATTAAATCCGCCACCCAAGGGGCATCATACCCGCCAACAATGACCATCTCTTGAACGTTGTGTTTTACTTTGAATCCGATGGCCTCAGTGATTTGACGCTCATCTTCTGCATGAACATACCAAGTGGCTTTTCCTTCAATAACAGGACACATGGCTTCCATTCGGGGATCAACTTCATTGTGATTGGGCATGGTGCAGTAGGCGCGTGAGTTTTCAAAGTATATACCCAATTGGTTCACCTCTTCCGTATAACTTTTGTTGAGCTCTAATCCGCCCGATGATCTTTGGTAAGGATTGGGCCAGTGGACATGCAATCCATCGTTGGCCCTGATTACCGCATCTTCCCAATTCCAAGCATCCAAATGCACCACCGACGAAGTACCCGAAATGGTTCCTCCTTTGGGCGTTACTTGGGTAAGCAAAACTCCGTTGCTTCTCACTGTGGGTAAGATTTCTGAATCGGTATTGAATGCAATCAGTGAGCGTATGTGGGGATTGTAATCTCCTACTTCATAAAAATCACTGGTAGCGCGTACTGCTTCCATCTCAATTAGTCCCAAATTGATGGCAGGTGCAATGAATCCGGGATACAAATGTTGTTCACTGGCATAGATGACCTCATCGTAGGCGTCAGGCGCCAATCGGATGGTACGGGCATCTGCCACCAGATCTATTTTTCCTTTCTTGAATCCAATGGCTGCATTTTCTAACACTTGTCCATTGCCCAAATGCGCCACTGCATTCATGATCAAGATGGATTTGTTTTGAGCCGGCGCTGGCGCATATTGACCCTGAACCGCGGAACTGATCAGGATCAAACAAACGCTGAGAATATTAATGGTGGTTTTCATGGTCATGTTCTTCAAAGTGATACAAATCTCCGGTGCTGTCGCAATGGAAATGACGACGTTTTCTTCCTTTTGGTTTTTGTGGTGTTTCACCATTGAGGATGGCTTGCTGCATGGCTGTCATCAGAGTCTCTCTGTCATTCCATTCTGCTTGATAAAGGAATCCATCCTCCTCTCTATCAAAGTAGCATCTGCCATCCACAAAAGTTTTTTCAGCCATGGCATATACGCTCAATGGACTGTTGTTCCATATAACAACATCTGCGTCTTTGCCTGCTTTTAATGAACCCATGCGCTCGTCCAAGTGAAGCATTTTGGCAGGATTGAGGGTTACAAATTTCCACGCTTCCTCCTCTGATAGGTTCCCGTATTTCATGGCTTTGGCAGCTTCTTGGTTTAGTCGGCGGGCCATCTCTGCATCGTCAGAATTGAAAGCCACCACAAGGCCTTCTCTGTGCATCAGTGCTCCGTTGTATGGGATGGCATCCCTTACTTCCATTTTGTATGCCCACCAATCACTGAAAGAAGAGGCAGCTGCACCATGCGCTTTCATCTTATCGGCTACTTTGTATCCCTCTAATATGTGGGTGAATGTGTTGATCTTAATCCCCATGCTATCCGCCATGTGCATCAGCATATTGATTTCACTCTGAACATAACTATGGCAGGTAATGAATCGCTTGCCTTCTAAAATTTCGAGTAAGGCTTGTTTCTCTAAATCAATGCGGGGTTTGGGTAATTTTGACTTTGACTTTAAAGACAAATTGTAATTTTTCCATTCGTTACCGTATTCCCGTGCTTGGTGGAAATGATCAAAGTAAACTTGTTCAACACCCATTCGTGTTTGTGGAAAACGAACATTATTGAAGTCTCCTGCATTACTGTGTTTGACGTTCTCTCCCAAAGCAAATTTGATAAATCCAGGAGCATTTTCTATCAGCATCTCTTCATGGTTAACACCCCATCTGGTTTTAATCAAAGCACTCTGTCCTCCAATAGCGTTGGCACTTCCGTGAAGCAACTGGGAAGCTGTAACCCCTCCGGCCAGTTGGCGATAAATATCAATGTCCTCAGGCCATACCACCCGAGACTCTTCAACTTCGGCGCTTGACGTTTGTGCGTGCTCGTTCACGGACATGAGCGCAATGTGGCTGTGCTCGTCGATGATTCCACAAGTTATATGCTTTCCAGTGGCGTCAATGGTAGAGACTTTTAAACCGGACGGGACCACTACTTTACCGACTTGCGCGATTTTTCCATTTTGTATTAAAAGATCACCTTTAATGATGCCCTCTTTTTCGTTGGTCCATAAGGTTCCGTTTTTAATCCAGATGGTTTCTTGAGCCGGCAAGTTGGTTCTTCCATAGGCACCAAAAGGATAAGTCATTTCAGTGAGAGGATTAATCCATTCTTCTATGGCCTCTGATGTCGTATCGGCTTCCTCTTTTAACTTTGGCGTGAATGAACCTGAAATGGTTATGTTTTTACTGTCTCCGTTTTGTGTGATCAAAAGCCATCCCGTTACGCTACTGTTGAGTTTCTGCAGACTCAAATATTGTTGACCAATACCCAATGTATCCTTCTTGGGAGTTAGTGAAACTGTTATACGAGAATCATCTGTCTTTACCGTATTGTTTTGGGAAAGTGTATCGGCACCTTGAATCCAAGTGGCGATGATGCCCTGTGGTTTGTTTTCTACAACAATTTTAATTTCCTTTTTATCTGCTGTTTGTAGGGTATAACTGCCCAACCAAGGATTCTCTTTGGTTACGTTCACCTCATGTTTCTTCCCCATTACCCAATTCTCTTCAATCTTACATTTTTTAGAGAGCAATGGCTCGTTGGTGATGATGAAGTTGGCCCATTTTCCTTTGTCCAGGCTACCCAATTGATCATACACATTGATCCATTGCGCCGGATTTTTACACAAAGCACGGATGACATCTGATTCATCCAATCCATACTGGGCGGCTTTTCTAATGTTACTTAAAAAAGCACTTTTATCCTCTAAACCATCGGCAGTGAATGCAAAAGGAACCCCAGCTTGTTTGAGGGTAGATGCGTTGGCTGGCGCCCAATCCCAATGCTTTAATTCTTCCAAAGGAACTTGTCGGGCCAAAAGAGGATCAATCAAATCATATGGCCCGGGAAAATTAACGGGTATGATGAACGACCCTTTGGTGGCTGCAATTTCTTGGATGCGCTGGTACTCATTGCCTGAACCTTTGAAGATGTATTGAACATTCATTTCATCCCCAATCTTATCAGCACGCAAAGCATTCCACTTGTCATCTGTTTCAAAAATGGAAGGAAATTTTTGAAGCTGAAGAAATGATTCTAAACTAAGATTACGTTCTTGTTTGATGCCTTGTTCCTTGTACCATTCCGCATCAAAATAGGTTTGACGCAAGAGGGCAATGGAGCCCATCAGGCTGGAAGGATAGTCTTGTTTACTGCTTCCTTTTTCAAAGGAATAATGTGCAGAGGTATTGGATTGAAGAAGGGCGAAATTCTCGTTGTCATCCAATGCAACCAATGCACCGGTTCCTCTAATAATTCCGTCTTTTCTGTGGGTAACCACGGCACCTATTCCAGCTTTGATTAGCTGATTTGCAGCAGATTCATCATAGTTGAAGTGGTAACTGGCTGCATAATCAGCGTGAATGGCATCGTTCCATCCAAAAGCGCCTTTTCTGTTTCTTTCAGGATTGGGAAATGGTGACCACGATGCTTGTTCCACTGCTGGCTGTCCATAGTTGCTGTATAAATCAACAAATGAAGGATAGATGTGTTTTTTGCTGTAGTCCAAAACCATTGTACCAGCGGGCAAGGCTACATTTTGACCAACGCTGACAATTCTACCCATGTGAAAGAGAAGGGTTGCATCGTTCAGTATCTCTGTGTCATTGATGTGGAGCGTGGCATGAGTAATGGCTGTGTAGACCACTTCTTTTTCTCTTGCGCCATTGACCGGGAAGGTGGGTTGTGCATTTATCCAAGCAGTTTGAATGAATGCTACAAACAAAATCATTTTTCGCATACTGCAATGATAAGCAAAAAGCAGTTGCAATGGAAGAGTGAAAGAGCCTATTGTATCACCCCAACAACTTCAGGAATAATCAATCTTCCTGCAGTTTTGGCTTGTATCTCTTCAATGCTCACATCATGGGCCCGTTCAATCAAATGGAATGCGCCATCTTTGATGTCAAACACACCCAAATCCGTTACTACTTTTTTGATGCAATGGATTCCCGTTAAGGGAAGTGTACATTGTGGTAACAACTTTGAATTTCCCGCTTTATCGCAATGTTGCATAGCGACAATAATATTCTTGGCAGAAGCGACCAAATCCATTGCGCCGCCCATTCCTTTTACCATTTTACCGGGAACTTTCCAATTGGCAATGTCCCCCAACTCACTCACTTCCATGGCTCCCAAGATGGTGAGATCCACTTTCTGAGCACGGATCATCCCAAAGCTCATGGCGCTGTCAAAGATGGATGAGCCTGGTAATGTTGTTACCGTTTGTTTGCCAGCATTGATGAGATCGGCATCTTCCTCTCCTTCAAAGGGAAAAGGGCCCATTCCCAATAAACCATTTTCTGATTGCAATACAACTTCAATGTCTTTGGGCACATAATTGGCTACTAAGGTGGGAATACCAATTCCCAAATTGACGTACATACCGTCTTTGACTTCTAATGCAATTCTTTTTGCAATTCCATTTTTATCCAACATGATTATACGCGCTTTTGGGTGGTTCTTTGTTCTATTCTTTTTTCGAAGCGTTCTCCCTGAAAGATTCGGTGGACATAGATTCCTGGGGTATGGATATGATCTGGATCCAATTCACCGGCAGGCACCAATTCCTCCACCTCTGCAATGGTTATTTTTCCCGCCATGGCCATCATGGGGTTAAAATTTCGTGCTGTGCTTCTGAATACCAAATTGCCCATGGCATCTCCTTTCCAGGCTTTGACAATGGCAAAATCGGCATCAAAGGCATATTCCATGAGATAGGTTTTTCCGTTGAAAATGCGGGTTTCTTTTCCCTCAGCTACTTCTGTGCCTACCCCTGCAGGGGTATAAATGGCCGGCATTCCATAGCCCGCAGCCATGCATCGCGTAGCCAAAGTTCCTTGAGGAATGAGCTCCACTTCCAATTCACCACTAAGCATTTGCCTTTCAAATTCTGCATTCTCTCCGACATAGGAACTGATCATTTTTTTGACCTGCTTTCCTTGAAGCAAGAGCCCCAATCCAAAATCATCAACACCAGCATTATTGGAAATACAAGTCAATTGATTGACGCCCATTTTCACCAATTCGTTGATGCAGTTTTCGGGGATTCCACATAGTCCAAAACCACCTACCATAAGGGTCATACCGCTTTGAATGCCTTGACAGGCTTCGTTGGCATCTTTTACAACTTTATTAAAACCCATTTTTATTTTTTTAATATTGAATCAGCTCCTCCCATGAACAATTCTCCGTTGTTGTAAAGATCTTCATCTCCTTCATCAGAGAACACGTCTTCTGCAAAAATAGCATCTGGTTCATGAACGTTGCAATCAAATCTCAGGGTATCGTAATTGGCCGGTCTTGGGAAATCACCTTTGGATATTTTGATGTCGGGGTCAGCGTACACCTTGTTCATGTAATAACCAAAAATGGGAAGTCCGGTATTGGCCCCTTGTCCAAGGTTGGTGCTGCTGAAGCGAATGGTGGGATCTTGGGCACCCACCCAAACGCCAGTGACCAAGTCAGGAGTCATACCAATGAACCACCCATCGGTATTGCTTTGTGTGGTACCTGTTTTTCCTGCCAATGGGTAGCGCAAGTTTCCATAGGGTCTTCCGCTTCGTATCCTTGCGGCTGTCCCAAAATTGCAAACCCCCTTCATCATGTCCACTAAGGCGTATGAAACGCTTGGATCCAAAGCTTGGCTGATTTGAGGGTCGGCTTCGTAAATCATATTTCCGTTGCGGTCTTCAATTCTTAACAGGAAAGTAGGTTCAATGTACATGCCGTGATTGACCATGGCGGAGTTGGCTCCAACCATTTCATATAAGGAAAGCTGTGCAACCCCTAGTGCTATGGAATAGGTTCTTGGAATATCGCTTTTGATTCCCAAGTTGCGGGCCAAAGCTACCACAGCATCCACACCATAATCACTGATCAACTGAGCAGCAACGGTGTTGACTGATGCGGCTAAGGCTTTATTCATGACATAGCGTCCTGCACTTCCGCCACGTGGGCACCACCTCTCTCCGGTGGGTAGATTAAAACAAGGAGAAGCCACCACAATGGGATCACAAGGTTTTTTACCCATACGCAGCGCTGTTGCATAAACGATGGGTTTGAAAGTAGAACCGACCTGACGTCGTGATTGGTAAACGTTGTCGTATTTGAAGTAGTTGTAATCTATGCCACCTACCCACGCTTTGATATGACCCGTTTTTGGGTCCATGGACATTAAGCTGGCATGAAGAACGGTCTTATGGTATACAATACTATCCAAGGGACTCATGAGGGTATCCTTAGGTCCTTTGTGCGTGTATACTTTCATTTTGGTTTTTGTCTGGAAAATTTTCTGTATTTCAGACTCATTGTGTGAAGCCCAATGTTCGCCACATCCCCCGGCCTCCGTGTCGCAGACATATTCTTTGCCTTCTTTGACAATATAGTTTTTGGGTCTTTTGCATTCAGGACACATGTGCCCGGCTAGGAATTTATACCGTTCACTTTGTTTGTATGCTTGATCCATGATGCTTTTGCGATCGCCTTCTGAGATACCGTTGTAGAACGGATAATTTTCTTTTCTTCTTGTTTTTAAATCTTGTGTGAATGCCTTCTGTAACTCTTTGCTCAAATGCTCCTCAACTGCCCATTCACCATACTCTTGCATCTTGGCATCAAGAGTAGTGTAAATTTTTAAACCGTCTTTGTAGATGTTGTAGGGCGTTCCATCGGCCTTGACATATTTGGGATTTCCATCCGCATCTTTTTCATCAAATATTTCTTGAATTTTTAATCGTAAAACCTCCCTGAAATAAGGAGCCATTCCCTCTGTATGGCTAATCTTTTGGAAGTCTAATCCCAATGGCAATACCCGCAAACTGTCGTATTGTTGATCCGTGAGGTAGTTGTTCTTCACCATTTGTTTTAAAACCACTTCACGGCGTTTGGTAACTTTTTCTTCGCGTTTTACGGGATTAAACAAGGATGAGTTTTTGAGCATTCCGATGAGCATTGCCCCCTGCTCAACAGTTAGTTTATCAGGAGTTGTATTAAAATACACCAGTGCTGCCGACTTGATTCCAACGGCTTGATTTAAAAAATCGTATTGGTTGAGATAAAGTGTAATGATTTCCTCTTTGGTGTAGAGGCGTTCCAATTTACAAGCGATGATCCATTCTCTGATTTTTTGCCAGGCGCGCTTTACTTTCCCTACTTTCTCAAAATTCTTGGTAAATTGTTGCTTGGCCAATTGCTGAGTGATGGTGGATCCGCCGCCGTCTTGCCCCAAGCTAAACATGGCCCTAAAGAGTCCTAAATAATCTACGCCACTGTGTTGGTAGAAACGTTCATCCTCAGTAGCCACTAGCGCATCCACAACGTGTTTGGGGATTTCATTGAATTTGACATCGGCTCTGTTTTCCTTGAAGTAGGAACCAATCATTTTGCCATCTGCTGAATAGATGGAAGATGCCAAACTAACTTTTGGATTGGCCAAGGTTTCTACGTTGGGAAGACCACTCAATAGGGTGATGAGCAGAATGAGTAAAACCAACAAAACGGGACTGGCTCCAATCCAAATGATGCGTTTGTTGTATTTCTTGATTTGCTCTGGGCTAAATTTTTCCATTCATGCAAAGATAAAACCCTGTCATTTCCTCTGTCATTGGAGTTGACCTTGTTTTAACAATGCTTTGCTCATTTCTCAGACCCTGTTTCAGGGTTGAAAGCATGAAAATATCCGTGAATTTTTTTGGCCACCGGCGCGGATACACAGCTGATGAGTGAATCCACAGATTGGGCTTTGATGTTTTCGACACTTCCAAATTGAATCAATAACTTTTGGGCACTTTTGATTCCCAATCCCGGAATTTGGGTCAATTCTGTTTGCAGCGCTTCTTTGCTCCGTCGATTGCGGTGTTTGGACAGTCCAAATCGATGTGCCTCATCCCGCAGTTGTTGAATGAGTTTCAATGATTCTGATCTTTTGTCTAAATAAAGCGGATCAGAATCCCCAGGAAAATAGATTTCTTCCAACTTTTTGGCAATTCCTATGACGGCAACTTTTCCTACCAAATTCAACGCAGCAAGACTCTCCATCGCTGCGCTCAATTGTCCTTTTCCCCCATCAATGATGATCAATTGCGGCATCGGTTCATTCTCGTCTAAAACCCTGTGGTATCTTCTAAAAATGGCTTCACGCATGGTGGCAAAATCATCGGGACCTTGGACAGTTTTGACATTGAAAATTCGGTAATCTTTTTTACTGGATTTGGCGTCTTTAAAGACAACACAGGCACTCACCGGATTGGTTCCTTGTATATTGGAGTTATCAAAACATTCGATGTGCTTGGGCAAATCCTTCAGGTGGAGGTCTTTTTGTAAAGTGGACAATATTCTCTCAGTGTGGCGGGCTGGATCGGTCAGTTCTATCTGCTTATGGGATTGCAAGAGACTTTGTTTTGCATTGCGCTCAGACAATTCCAAGAGCTTTTTTTTATCTCCCCTCAGGGGTACGGTGAGTTTAATTTTCTCCCAAGGCCAATCAATCTCAAAGGGCACGAGCACTTCAATGGACTTGGATTTGAATTTTTCTCTGATGTGGGTAACGGCAAAAACCATCAACTCCTCGTCCGTCTCATCCATTCGCTTTTTCAATTCCATGTTGTATCCTATGGCAATGGTACCGTTCATGATTTGGAGGTAATTGACAAAGGAGTTGTTGTCATCTGACACCACAGAAAATACGTCAATGTGTGAGATGGATGGATGGACAATGGTATTTTTTGTTTGGAAACTTTCGAGGGCTTCTATTTTTTCCTTGATTTTATGGGCAGCCTCAAATTCCAGTTGTGCCGCTTTTTGCAACATTTCTTGTTTTAAATCGCGCAGCACATCACCATAATAACCGCGGATAATGCGTTTGATTTGAAAAATGTGCTGATCATACTCTTCCATGGTTTGTCGGGCATCGCAGGGCCCTAGGCAGTTGCCAATGTGGTATTCTAAGCAAACCCTGAACTTTCCTTTTTCAATGTTGTCTTGGTTTAGCGGCAGGTTGCAGGTTCGAATGGGATACAAGGTTTTGGCCATTTCCAATACTTGGTGCATGGCTTTGACACTGGTAAAAGGACCCAAATAAGTAGAGCCATCTTTGATGATTTTCCTTGTTGCAAACACCCTAGGGAATTTCTCATTTTTGATGACGATGCTGGGATAAGTTCGGTCATCCTTCAGCGCAATGTTGTACTTGGGTTTGAATTTCTTGATCAAAGAGTTCTCCAACAAGAGCGCATCAGATTCGGTGGCGACCACAATGAATTTGATATCAGCAATGCGCTTGACCAATTGAAAGGTCTTGGCATTTTCAAATTTGATTTTGCTGAAGTAACTGCTCACGCGATTTTTGAGCACTTTGGCCTTACCAATGTACAGCAGTTGCCCTTGATCATCATAGTATTGGTACACCCCGGGTTTATCCGGAAGTGTTTTGAGGATGTTTTCTATGTGGGCACTGGTTTTCAATGGTGGCGAAGTTAATGCGAATGTGGTTTAACTTAGCGCCATGCAATTGATCACAGGTGCAACGGGTTTGGTGGGCTCTCATGTCTTAAAGTATTTATTACAAAAAGGGGAGCAGGTTACGGCTTTGTACCACCACCGACAACCGCAGAGCATAGAAAACTGGTTGCGCAATGTGGGGGTTCATTGGGATGCGCAGCAGTTGCATTGGATGACAACCGAATCTTTTTTGGATCAGTCCAACTTTGATCATTACCAAGTGGTCTATCATTGCGCGGCAGTGGTGAGCTATCATCCCCGCGACCATAAGAAAATGATGGAAGTGAATGTACACCAAACGGCTGATTGGGTAGATTGGGCATTGGAATTCAACGTATCCTTCTGTCATGTAAGTTCCATAGCGGCATTGGGAAAATCAGTAGAGCAGGCTCCCATTGATGAGCAGTGTTTTTGGCAGCCAGCCAAGTCACACACGGAATATTCTAGGACAAAATTCTTGGGTGAGATGGAAGTGTGGCGCGGTATTGAAGAGGGGTTGAATGCGGTGATTGTCAATCCTGGTGTCATCATTGGAGAAGTGGATTTGCAACAAAGTTCGGGGCAGTTGTTTGAAACGGTTGCCCGTGGATTCAATTATTATCCTGCTGGAGGTACAGGTTGGATTGGCGTAAATGATGTAGCCAAAATAATGTTGGCCTTGGTGGAGAAAAGATGTTGGGGCGAACGGTATATTCTGGTGGCTGAAAATCAAAGCATGCAATGGGCGTTTGCAACCATGGCAAAAGCCATGAAGCTCCGTATTCCACAAAAAGAGCTCACGCATTGGATGCTGTTGCTGATTTATGGTTTGGATGCGTTAAAGGAAAAATTCCTTGGAAAAAAGGCCAAGGTGACGGCAGAAACCATCCGCAATACCGCACAAATCAAGCGATTCAGTAATGAGAAAGTAGTAAAACAATTGCAATGGAATTTTGAGTCGGTGGAAGATGTTATTGATCAAACCGCGCGTAAACTCTTTCCGCAGTTACATTTGTCAATCGAAAAAAATTAGCATGGAAGCCATCAAGAAGAAAGATGCTCTAGATTATCATGAGCAAGGACGAAAAGGAAAATTGGAGATTATCCCTACCAAACCACACAGTTCACAGCGTGATTTGGCTTTGGCCTATTCTCCAGGTGTGGCAGAGCCTGTCTTGGCCATTGCAGAGAATCCAGATGATGTTTACCGATACACGGCCAAAGGAAATTTGGTAGCGGTTATCTCCAATGGAACGGCCATTTTGGGACTCGGAAATTTAGGACCTGAGGCTTCAAAGCCAGTGATGGAGGGAAAGTGCATGCTGTTCAAGATTTTTGCGGATATTGACAGCATTGATATTGAGGTGAAGGCCACGGATGTTGATGAATTCATCAATACCGTTAAAAATATATCGCCCACCTTTGGGGGAATCAATTTGGAAGATTTAAAAGCGCCGGAGGCGTTTGAAATAGAGGAACGACTGAAGGCTGAGCTGGATATTCCCATCATGCACGATGACCAACACGGTACAGCCATCATCAGTAGCGCGGCATTGATCAATGCTCTGGAATTGGCAAACAAAAAAATTGGCGATGTCAGAATTGTCGTGAGTGGGGCTGGAGCGGCTGCATTGAGCTGTGTCGATATGATGATTCAATTGGGCGCCAATCCCAAAAATGTTTTCATGTACGATTCTAAAGGATTGATTACGTCAGATCGTCAAGATTTGGATCACCGCAAAAGAAGATTTGCCACAGAAGACAACTTAGGAACCTTGGCAGAAGCCATGTCAGGGGCAGATGTATTTCTGGGATTGTCTCAAGGAAACATTGTTTCTCAAGAGATGATAGTGGCCATGAATGACAACCCTGTTGTATTTGCATTGGCCAACCCCAATCCTGAAATTTCTTATGACGATGCGTTGGCTGCACGTCCTGATGTCATTATGGCAACGGGCCGCAGTGATCATCCCAATCAGGTGAACAATGTTCTTGGCTTTCCCTTTATTTTCCGTGGAGCATTGGATGTTCGTGCAAGATGCATCAACAACGAGATGAAGTTGGCTGCTGTTCATGCTTTGGCTGCTTTGGCCAAAGAATCTGTCCCAGAAGAAGTTGTACAAGCATACAACTTGCAATCATTGAGTTTTGGTAGAGATTACATCATTCCCAAGCCATTGGATCCTCGATTGATATACGTGGTATCCACTGCTGTGGCAAAAGCAGCGGTGGAAAGTGGTGTGGCCAAGCTACCAATGAAAGATGAAGAGGCCTACAAAGCCGAGTTGTTGAATAGAATTGGTCGGGACAACGCCTTGTCAAGGGGTATTGCTGAGCGTGCCAGAAAATCTCCCAAACGAGTGGTATTTGCAGAAGGAGAGAATATAAAAATTTTAAAAGCGGCTGAGGCAGCCAAAGACGAAGGGTGCGCAATCCCAATTTTATTGGGTGACGAAAAACGCATCCGAGAGTTGATGGAAGAGTGGGACATTGATTTGCGCGACGCTCAGATTTTTGATCCTCGTGTTGAAGCCAATGACGCCAATCGAGAGCGTTTTGGACAGATTTATTTCGAGAGAAAACAGCGACGTGGTGTAACGTTTACCGATGCGGTAAGAGCCATGCGTGAACGGAATTATTTTGGAGCGATGATGGTGGAAACGGGCATGGCAGATGCCATGATCAGTGGAATGACCCGCAATTACTCTAAAGTTATCCGTCCTGGCCTTCAAGTAATAGGGCCTGAGGCCGGGGTGAAGAAGGTATGCGGAATGTACATTGTACAAACCCTTAAAGGGCCACTTTTCATTGCTGATACCACAGTAAACGAAGATCCAACGGCTGAGGATATTGTTGAAATTACATTAAGGGTGGCTGAGGCCATCAGTAAAATGAAAATTACGCCAAGAATTGCCCTGTTGAGTTACTCTAATTTTGGGTCGGCCAAAGGAAAAGACCCCTTGAAAATGGCCAAGGCAGCGGCTATTTTGCAAAAGGATCACCCCAATTTATTGGTTGATGGAGAGTTGCAGGCCAATTTCGCCTTGAATCAAGAAATGTTGGAAGAGAATTTCCCGTTCTCGAAATTGGTGGGGCATCAGGTGAACACTTTGATTTTCCCAAACCTTTCAGCCGGGAATATTGCCTACAAATTATTACAAGAAACGGCAGGTTATGAGGTAATTGGACCCGTGTTATTGGGGATGAATCACAGCTATCATATCCTTCAAATGGGTTGTTCAGTAAGGGAAATCATCAATATGATTAGAATAGCTGTGGTAGATGCGCAATTCAAGGGTACAGGACGCGCCTAAAGTTGGGTGTTTTTTTGTATTTTCGAACCTTTCAAAAAATTGAGAGGTTATGGTAACGAGCATTAGAGGAAAACTGTTGGAGAAAAGCCCGGTGCATGCCGTGGTGGATGTCAACGGAATGGGGTATTTAATACAAATTCCGCTCAGTACCTTTAGTCAATTGCCTGATGCCGGTGAAGTAACGCTTTTCACCCACATGCACATCAATGGAAACGATTTTTCATTGGTCATGTATGGTTTTAGTAATCCTGAGGACCGTGAGGTTTTTAAAAAGTTGATTTCAGTGAGTGGGGTGGGTCCCAACACAGCAAGAGTAGTGCTGTCTAGCCTGACGGCAGATGAGTTGCGCGCCATTATTGTGCAGAAAGATGTGGCCAGCTTAAAGCGAATCAAGGGAATTGGAGAAAAAACAGCTGAGCGCATGATTGTTGATTTGCACGACAAAATGGGCAAACTGGAAAACATGACTACAACAGAGAAATCTGGAATTGCATACAATATCCAAAAGCATGATGCGTTATTAGCCCTTTCCTCATTGGGATTGGATAAGACCAAAGCCGAAAAAACCTTGGACAAGGTGATGAAAGAATGGCCCAATGCAGGATTAGAAGAATGGATCAAATGGGTATTGAAGCAGATTTAAGTGAGGCGTAGTTTCGGGCATATCGTTCATTGGGTTTTTATTGCTGTTATTACAGCAGTTTCCTCTTGGGTAGCATGGTCCGTTACGACCATTGAAAATTCTGTTTTTTATCGAAGAAGAGAGAGTGTGGCCGCGCGTATAGACACCACCATCACCCCTCCTGTTTGGCCCAACCAAGACCCTATTAACCCTACGCCTAATCCCAGCGGTATTGCTGTCCCACTGCCTAAAAATATCAAATACCATGTGGAGTACAATCCGGAAACGGGAATGTATGAGGTTTCTCAAAAAGTTGGTGACAGAATAGATTTCAGAAGTGCAACGCAAATGACCCGTGAGGAATTCATGGATTTTCAATTGAAAGACAATGTGACGGCCTATTGGAAAGAATTGGTAGAAGAGGATGACCAAGCCAAAAGAGAGTTTGCCCCGGTATTTAAAATTCAATCAGAAGCCTTCGAAAATATTTTTGGTTCCAATGAAATTGAAATTCGGCCACAAGGAAGTGCGGAGTTGACCTTTGGAATGAACATGTCCAAAGTGGACAACCCAAGGATACCCGAGCGTCAGCGCAAAGTAACCACCTTCAATTTTGATCAAAAAATTCAACTCAATGTAACGGGTAACATCGGTACCCGGATGAAACTCAATGTCAATTACAATACCGAGAGTCAGTTTGATTTTGAGAATCAAATGAAATTGGGATACACAGGAGATGAAGATCAGATAGTAAAAAAGATCGAGTTGGGGACGGTGCAAATGCCCCTTTCCGGTTCATTGATTCAAGGAAGTTCCAGTTTGTTTGGTGCAAAAATTGAAACACAGTGGGGAAAGCTCAAGAACACCACGGTTCTTTCACAACAGAAAGGAGAGCGCAAAGAGATTACAGTCCAAGGCGGTGCGCAAACCCAACAATTTGACATTCCGGCTGACAACTATGAAGCCAACCGCCATTATTTCTTATCAGGTTTTTTCAGGAGCAACTATGACCGCGCAATGGAAACATTGCCCGTTGTGAACAGTGGTGCCAATATCACCCGTATTGAAGTATGGGTGGTGAATCAACAAGCCAATACACAGGACGTGCGCAATATTTTGACCTTCTCAGATTTGGGGGAAAGTCAAACTTTTATGTCAACCGATTATGCATTTCAAGGATTGATGAACCCCAATCAAATTCCCAATCCGGACAATGATAACAACGCGTTGTACGATGTTATGATGGGCGCTCCTGAGATCTTGGGATTTACCAATGCCAATCCTGCCATTCAGGCTCTGGGATTGGGTTTGAAGCAAGGGGTGCATTATGAACGCGTGGGCAATGCCCGAAAGTTGACAAGTTCAGAATTTACTTATAATTCTCGCTTGGGATTCATCTCTTTAAAACAAGCATTGAACAACGCTGAAGTTTTAGGTGTTGCCTTTGAATACACGTTGAATGGACAAACCTACCAAGTGGGAACTTTTTCGCAAGATGGAATTGCCGCTCCCAATGCACTGGTGTTGAAGATGCTGAAATCATCCGTCACCATGGTCAAGTTGAGCAACGGGGATCCTGCACCATTGTGGGACAATATGATGAAGAACGTATACAACCTGGGTGCATTTGGCGTTTCTCCTGAGAATTTTAGATTGGATGTTTGGTACAACAATCCCTCTACAGGGGTAAACATGAACAGCATCCAACGCGACCCGCTCTCTGGTAAGTTATTGCTTCAGGTGTTGGATTTGGACCGTATTGACAACCAACAGATGCCTTATCCCGACGCATTTTTTGACTTTGTACCCAATGCAGCCACGCAGGGAGGATTGATTGATGCGCAGACAGGTCGAATCTTCTTCCCGCACGTTGAGCCTTTTGGGCAACACTTGTCCAATGAAATCATTGCAGGCCTTGGAAATACAACGGCAGCGCAGCAGATGATTAGTCAAGTGGTTTTTCAACCGTTGTATGATAGTACAAAGACATCTGCTCAGATTAATTTTCCCCAACTGAATCGTTTTAGAATCAAAGGTCAATACCAAAGCGCTTCTGGATCGGACATCTCCCTTAATGCAATGAACATACCACAAGGATCGGTGAGTGTTACGTCGGGAAGCATCAAATTGGTAGAGGGTCAGGATTACACAGTAGATTACAACTTGGGTCGCGTTAAAATCATCAATGAGGGAGTCATGAACAGCGGCAATCCCATTAAGGTTTCGGTAGAGAGCAATTCATTGTTCAACATGCAGTTTAAAACCATGATTGGGAGCCGTTTTGATTATAAGTTCAGTGATAAATTGACGGTGGGTTCAACAGTAATGAATTTACGTGAACGCCCGCTCACTCAGAAGGTCAACATTGGCGATGAACCCGTGAACAACTGGGTGATGGGTGCCGATTTTAATTACCAAGAAGAGGTACCGTTCATTACGGAAATGATTGATCGCTTGCCGTTTATCAAGACCAAAGCCAAATCAACCATTTCGTTCAGCGGCGAGGCCGCTAAACTTTTTCCAGGTCATAGCAAAGCCATTTCTAAAATCGGTAATTCTTATATTGACGACTTTGAAGGAAGCCAGAGCATCATAGATTTAAGGACCATTAATCAATGGTTCTTGGCCAGTACGCCTAAATTACAACAAGGGTTATTTCCTGAAGGAAACATCGAGGATAGTTTGATTTACAATTACAACCGTGCACGATTGAGTTGGTATGTCATTGATCCATTGTTTTATCGATCCAATGCTTTGACTCCGTCCAATGTAGATGCAGATATGCAGAGTGATCACCGCATGCGAGAGGTGTTGGAATCAGAGGTTTTCCCCAATCGTCAATTGCCTCCTGGAACTCCGCCCAATATTGCCACTTTGGATTTGACTTATTATCCCAATGAACGCGGACCGTACAATTTTGATGAACCAGATGGGGTACCAGGCTACTCTGCTGGTTTGAGTGAGGATGGATTTTTGAATGATCCCGAAACCCGATGGGGTGGAATTCAACGCGCATTGACCACCACCGACTTTGAAATGAGCAATGTACAGTTCATTCAATTTTGGTTGATGGATCCGTTTCATGAGGACTCACCCAATGTGAATGGTGGAGATTTGTATTTCAACTTGGGTAACGTCTCAGAGGACGTATTGAACGATTCTCAATTGTCATTTGAGAATGGTTATCCAACAGATAATAATCCATTGCCTACTTTGCAAGGTACGTGGGGAAATTACCCCAATCCTTCTACTTTCAATGTGGTGAACGCCTTTGACAATACCACAGGATCGTATGCACAGCAAGATATTGGAATTGATGGGTTGACCTCAGGTGGTGAGCAAACGTTTTTTTCGCAATGGTTATCCTCCGTTCAAGGACATGTAACGGCTGATGCATATGGAAAAATTGCACAAGATCCAGCAGCGGATGATTTCCGGTATTTCAGAGGCAGTCAAAGCGACCAAGAGAATTTGAATACCATTGAGCGATACAAATTCTTCAATGGGTATGAGGGCAATTCCAATACTTCTAGTCCTGAAGGATATCCCATTGCCGCTACAACGGTTCCCAACACAGAGGACATCAACCAAGACATTACCCTGAATCAAATTGAAAGTTATTTCCAATACAAGGTGAGCCTGCGCCCTGGTGATTTGGGAGAGAACAATATTGGAGACAATTACATCACCGATAGTTTTGTAACCACCAAAACCACTGCAGACGGCGAAGAAAGAGAGATCAGGTGGTACCAATTCAAAGTTCCCATCAAGGAATTTGAAAAGCGCATTGGGAATATTCCGGACTTTCGTTCTATCCGCTACATCAGAATGTTTTTGAAAGGATGGGAGCAGCCAGTCACCTTGCGCTTTGCGCGATTGGAGTTGGTTCGTGGCGAGTGGCGTAAGTTTGACAGTAGTCTTTTAGGACCACAAGAGTTGGAGCCCAATGATGATGAGCCCACAGAGTTTGACATTGCGGCAGTGAATATTGAAGAGAACGGGAACCGTGAGCCCGTGCCTTATACTGTTCCTCCTGGCATCATTCGTGAGCAAGATGTAGCATCGGCCAATTTGCGCAGCATGAACGAGCAGTCTTTGTCCATGACCGTTTGTAATTTGAACGACGGCGATGCCAAAGCCGCTTACCGCAATGTCACTTTTGATATGCGCCAATACAAGCGTTTGCGCATGTTTGCCCACATGGAGGCCAAGGGAGTAGAAAGTGCATTAAAGAACAAAGACCTGACAGTGTTCGTGCGTTTGGGTTCAGACTTTGATCAAAACTATTATGAGTATGAAATGCCGATGTCGGTAACACCTTGGTTCACGGATGATGACAACGATATTTGGCCAGAGGAAAATAATTTTGACATTGTCATCAAAGATTTACAAGACCTAAAAGCCAATCGCCCTGCGGGCTTCAGCGCTTTGCAGGAGTTTTCAAAAATGCTTTCAGAGAATATCCGCATTTCAGTAAAAGGAAATCCCAACGTTTCCAATGTTACCGTATTGATGATTGGTGTGCGCAATCCGGATGATAAGAAAAACAGTTTTGTCAGCAACGATGATGGATTGGCCAAGTGTGCTACCATTTGGGTGAATGAATTGCGATTGTCAGAGTTTGACAATACATCAGGTTGGGCCGCGGTGGGGCGTATGACGGCTCAGTTGGCGGATTTGGCAACGGTCAATGTTGCAGGAAACATCAGTACACCAGGGTGGGGATCTGTAGAACAAAAAGTACAGCAACGACAACAAGAAACCAAGACGGGCGTAGACGCCAGCACAACCGTTCAACTGGGTAAATTGATGCCAGAAAATTGGGGAGTACAGTTGCCATTGTTCATGGGGTATTCTGAAAATATTTCGACTCCCCGTTACAGCCCATTGCAGCCCGATTTGGAGTTGAATGATTTGCCCAATCTATCCAAGCCGCTCAAACAGAAATCACAAACCATGACGCGCCGCAGGAGCATCAATGTGACCAATGTAAAGATAGCTCCCAAGAAAGGAGAGAAGGAAGGGTCAGGTGGCGCCGCAGCTCCAGCAGCACCAGGTGCGGCACCTGCAGCAGGAGGTGGAAGTGATAAGCCAAAGTTTTATGCCATTGACAACTTCAGTGTGAGTTATTCCTACAACGAAATTTATTTCCGTGACATCAATATTGATTGGCGGTTGAACAAGCAATATACAGGAGCCTTTGATTATGCATTCACCAATAAACCAAAGGAGATTAAGCCCTTTGCCAAACTGCCATTGGTTAAAACATCTCCCTACTTGAAATGGATCAAGGAGTTTAATTTTTATCCAGGCATCAAGTCGGTTGGATTTCATACGGATATGAATCGTGCCTATGAAACCAGTCGAATCCGGAATAATACACTGGAATTGTCGGGCGTTTACAGTGACATGTTGATTCAAACCCAAGCACAGAAGAATTGGAGTTGGAACCGCAATTACAATGTCAAGTATGATTTGACCAAGAGCATCAAGATGGATTTGACAGCATCCACAACCGCTTTGATTCGTGAGCCCCGGGGAGTGATTAATAGAGAAGACAAAGATTGGTATGAGGCCTATAAGGATACCGTTCGTCAGAACATCTTGAGCATGGGTGAACCCACCATTTACAATCATCAATTCAATGCCTCCTACAAGTTGCCATTGGATAAGTTTCCATTGATTGACTTTGTGAATTCTGATGTGAAATATGGTTCAAGTTTTAGATGGGATCGTGCACCGTTCACCCAAGATACGCTGGGTAACAAAATACAAAATTCAAGACAGTTGAACTTTAACGCAACGGCCAATTTTGAAACCTTGTACAATAAAGTTCCCAATCTAAAGGAAATCAACCAAGGGAAGAAGAAGGATGATAAGAAGAAGTCCGGAGATAAAGACAATCCGGACAACAAGGATGGTTTTGGAAAGGAATTGGAGAAGAAGGAGAAGAAAGAAAAAATTGTTTGGACTGATGTGGCTTTGCGCTTCTTGATGATGGTGAGAAATGCCAACATGAGTTATACCAGAAATGAGGGGATGATGTTGCCAGGATACAATCAGCGAGCAGGTTTGCTGGGATTGAACAATCAATTCACGGCGCCAGGAATTGGATTTGTGTTGGGACAACAAAATACCGATTGGCGAGGGGATTTGACTGACCGCAATTTTGCGCTGGATATGGCCAATGGCGGTTATGTGGTGGGATCTCCTTATCAGAATAATCAATACACGGAAACGTCCAGCACTACTTGGAATGCCAAGGCATCCATTGAGCCCATCAAGTATTTGAAAATTGAGTTGACGGCCAACAGACAGGATGGAAGAAACTTGACCAGCTTCTTCCGTTATTCACCAGATTCCATGGAGTATCAATTCCAGTCGCCCATGGAGACAGGAAACTTCAGTGCTTCTATCAATACTTGGGCAACAGCATTTTCCAAGGATGACAAAGGCAATGGAAACATGTCTGAGCCATTCTTGAATTTGATTGCCTATAGGCAAGATATTTCAGGGAGGTTGAATACAGTCAATTATCAGTTGAGTGACGTGGACAGCACAGGTTATTATCAGGGATTTGGAGGAACATCACAAGATGTCATCATTCCCGCCTTTATAGCGGCCTACACCGGCAAGAGCACGAGTGAAGTGTCGTTGAATCCATTCAAGACCATGGCGCAACCCAACTGGAAAGTGAGTTATGATGGATTGACCAAATTGGAAAGCGTAAAGAAGTATTTCAAGCAGTTCACCATCAACCACCAGTACAAGTCGACGATGAATGCGAGCTATGTAACCAACTTGAATTTTGAGCAAGATATGTTGGGCAGACCGACGGCATTGGATGCCAATGCTCAGCCCAATTGGATATCACAGAAGCAGATCAACACGGTGACCATCACCGAGTCCATGTCGCCCTTGTTGGGATTTGACATGACAGTGAAGACCAAGAAGAGCAATGACCCTCAGATTAAGGTAGAGATGAAGCGCGACAGAACCATTGCATTGGGATTGGCCAATAATCAGGTCACGGAAAATAGAAGCAATAGTTTTGTGATTGGAACGGGTTATAAGTTCACCGACATCCCTAATCCAATTGCCAAAATCAAGGGAAAGAAGTTCCCAATGAAGTTGTTGAAGAGTACAACGTTGACCTTGCGTGCGGATTTGACCATGCGAGACAATGTGACGATGATTCGCAAGATTGTAGAGCAGCAAAATCAGATTACAGCAGGACAGACGTTGTGGAGTTTAAAGACCAGCGCAGACATGGCAGTGAGTGACAAGTTGACCTTGCGATTCTTCTATGATCACCAATTCAACAA
>CAYQUT010000018.1:41876-52581 GCA_964420985.1 uncultured Chryseobacterium sp. | reverse complement strand
CGCTATGTGCAAATAGTTTAACACCCGTCTTGTCCTGCAAAGCCTGCAATAGGTTTTTTATTGTGTCGGATTTGAGTTGGTAACGGGGCTTGGGCATATGGCCATAAAATTAACACATCCATTTGACCATTCCGTACTATTTAGGGAATGGAAATTCAATACCTCAGCCTACAATCCACCAATAAAAGGGCATTCCAATGGTTAGGTTTACAGGAAACGTTATCCCCAAAGCCATAGGAACATACAATCCGGGATCGGCCTGAGGTGCTGCCATACGCATGGCCGCCGGAACAGCGATATAAGAAGCGCTTGCTGCTAAAACAGCAAATACAAATCGATTGGCTGCATCCGCTGTCACCCATTGACTACAATAGGCAATCAGCGTTCCATTCACCAATGGAATGACAATCCCAAAGACTGTCAGCCACCCGCCATATTTTTTAAACGCCGAAAATCTCCTCGCCGTAACCATTCCCATCTCTAACAAAAAGAGCGCAAGAAATCCTTTGAAAATATCCGTAGTAAAAGGTCGTATTCCCTCCGCTTGTTTTTCATCCGCCACAAATCCAATCAACAGACTCCCTAAAATCAATAACACACTTCCATTGGTCAAGGCATGTCGAGCAACTTTCTTCATTGAGAGAGCACTCTTATTTTCGGTGCCATACAGAGTCAATAATGCAACTCCCACCATGATGGCTGGCGACTCCATGAGCGCCATCACTGCCACCATATGCCCCCCACTTTGCCGACCATGAAATTCCAAAACAGACATCGCTGCCACAAACGTCACCGCGCTCACGGACCCATAGGAGGCTGATACGGCTGCAGCATTTTGGACATCCAATTTCAACCGCAACAAATAGAAGGTGTACAAAGGAATGAAAATCGAGATAACAAGACCCAACAGCAAAGAGAAAATCACCTCTGCATTAATGGATTCATGCGCCAATTCTTGCCCACCCTTGAATCCGATGGCAAACAACAAGTACAATGATATAAACTTACTCGATGACGCAGGAATCTCCAAATCACTTTTCAAAAGAACAGCTATCACTCCCAAAAGAAAAAATAAAATGGTAGGATTAGATAGATTAATTAAAATTTCTTGACCACTCATACTACTTGTTTTTGCCTTTGATGAACGATAAAAAACCAGTGATACCAATACTCTGCAGGCAGGTGCCCATTAAATAGTCATCAATGAAAAGGCCTATTCCAAAGAGTACTATACTCAAAACAAAAAACATCGAAGTAAAACGAGTTGACATCCCATTCTGAATCATGCCGCAAAAATGATTGAATTTTATTTATCGTTTTCATTTATATTTGTTATGTACAACATAAATAATAATTATGAATTTTACATTGCAACAACTCATCATTTTTCACAATCTTGTTCAGACGAAGAGTGTAACCCTTACAGCAGAGCGTCTCCATCTTACACAACCCGCAGTATCCATTCAATTAAAAAATTTCCAGAAAACCTTTGATCAACAGTTATTTGAGACCATCGGAAAAAAAATTTATATCACACCCTTTGGGCGTGAAATAGATGTAAAAATCCAAGACCTCATTCGCAATGCAGACAACATCAATCAACTTACAAAGACCCAATCAGGACAATTACAGGGGCCATTGAAAATTGCTGTGGTATCTACAGGAAAATATGTAATGCCCTATTTTCTCAGTGATTTTCTATCCAAACACCCTATGATTGAACTGAAGATGGATGTATCCAATAAGCAACAGGTAATACAATCACTGAAGAACAACGAAGTGGATTTCGCACTTGTTTCTATTGTGCCCAATGAATTAAACTTAAATAAAATTGACTTAATAGACAACAAACTT
The DNA here is from genome assembly GCA_964420985.1 of uncultured Chryseobacterium sp. GTDB lineage: Bacteria > Bacteroidota > Bacteroidia > Flavobacteriales_D > Sanyastnellaceae > CAMCTV01. The sequence continues at coordinate 50,727 of CAYQUT010000018.1, read as the reverse complement.
TACATGATTGGTCAAACAAAAATTAAACATAAAAAAAATCCAAAGAACATTTCAGCGTGCTCACCTCTGATCTATAGAGAAGTAGGATCAGGTACCCGGCAAACCATGGAAAAATTTATCGAAAGAAAAAAAATCCAACCCATCAAACCCCTTGAGCTTACCTCTAATGAGGCTGTAAAACAAGCCATATTATCAGGAATGGGCTATTCTATCATGCCAATTATTGGGATTAAAAACGAACTCAACAATCACCAACTCGAAATAATTCCTATTCCAGGCCTGCCCATTAGGACTGTCTGGCGCTTGGTCTGGCTTAGTGAGAAAAAACTATCCTTTCTTGCAGAACAATACCTGAACCATGTGAAAAAACATCGTGTCGAAATCATTACCAAGCACTTCTCTTGGCTCGACTAAAACATCAAAATCTAGGCTACGTGAATACAGCGTTTATGACACAAATTACTGCTGAGATCGTACACATAAATTTCTGCATACAACGCGTGATTTTTTACAAATAAGACATCTACGTTCAAATGCAACGGATACTGAACATCCTCAAACAAACTAAAATCTACCACTTTACTCTTGGCTTTGGCAGCCAAATCAAAATCATTTCTTTTGATTACCTTGGACTGAACATGATCCAAAACAGCCTTCAAATCTGGCAAAGCCACCTTTGAAGATTGGCAAGCGCAATGATCATCTTCTCCCCTGACAGTAATTTCAGCGGTGAACTCATCCCACTCCTCACTACAAATGTGTATAAATTGGTCTTTTTTCTTCATGTTTAAGACGAAATGTCTTATGCAATGATGCGACCAATATCGAACTCAAAACGATAACAAATGTTTAGAAACTATTTTTGATTCTTTAATCGACTGAGATGAACCGAAGAGATACCCAAATATGAGGCTATCATATGCTGAGGAACCCGTGACAAAATTCCTGGGAAAATCTCCTCAATGCCACTATAGCGCTCTTTGGGTGACAAGGCATACGAGCGCTTGATTCTGTCATCGTGGAAACTGAAATACAATTCCGCCAATAACCTCCCCAATTTCTCTCCTTGTTTGAGGTGAGCGTAACCCCACTCAATAGCGGATTTAGGCAACACAACTACCCTCGTATCCTCCAAAGCCTGTAGAGCATAATGAGCAGGTTGTCTTCTAAGATAACTCGCGTAATCTGCAATAAATTGACCTTCCTGTGAGAAATGTATGGTATGCTCAGTACCTTTGCTATCATTAATAACGACGCGCACCAACCCCTTTTCAATAAAAAAAACCTCCTCAGGCACTTTCCCTGAAAGGGACAACAATGTTCCCTTTTTAAATTCATGGATACTCAACTGATCTTTGAATGCTTTCCACTCATGCGACTCAAGATCCACTATTTGGCCAACAACAAATTTGAACAATTCCATTTCAAAAATTCAATGCTCTAATTTACAAATGACCATAGGTTCAACAAACCAAAGCCCTCAAAAAAAAGATTTACCATGCAATAAAAAACGAGCTATAGCAAGGCATTCAGCACAATCTTAAAAAAATATTTTGAAATAAAACTTTTACGGCTATAAATTTGCACCGCGTTCTTTACTTCATTTCTTATCAAGAAAGACGGAGGGATTTGACCCTTTGATGTCTTACCAACCATTTATCGGCAGATGAATAAGGTGGTACGTTCAACCTCAACCATGAGGACAGATAAGTTGGCATAGCATACAATTATTCGCGGTACTTGAATGCTCTTCTGGCTTATCGGAGGAGTGCTTAACTGCGTATCCTTCGGTAATCATCTCCCCTTCTTTTATGATTCGGAATTCAGTATGCACGCCATAAAACCGAAAACAAAATGAAACAACAAACACGCTGTATCCACAGTATTCCCGTGGATCCATTAACAGGAGCCATTTCGACTCCCATCTATCAAACCTCGACATTTGTACAATCATCGCCTGGTGTGCATCAAGGATTTGATTATGCTCGTTCCAACAATCCCACCCGATTGGTCTTAGAAAATCTTCTGGCTGAATTAGAACATGGAGACAAAGGGTTTGCCTTCTCATCGGGCCTTGCTGCCATTGACAGTGTATTAAAACTATTGGAAGCCGGAGATGAAATTATCGCCGTAGATGACATCTATGGTGGGGCATTTCGATTATTCACCCATGTATACGAAAAGTTCGGCATCTCGGTCCGATATGTGGACACCACGAACACCGATCATGTTGCCAAGGCCATCTCAACCAGAACAAAATTGCTTTGGATTGAAACCCCTACCAACCCCACCCTGAAAATTTCAGACATCGCTGGCATTTCAGACATTGCCAAACGCAACAACATACTCCTTTGTGTGGACAACACCTTTGCCTCCCCGGCAGCACAGCTTCCACTTGACCTTGGAGCAGACATCGTTGTTCATTCGGCAACAAAATACCTCGGTGGACACAGTGACCTCATTGCCGGTGCCGTTATCACAAGAAGACCCGAAATCAGTGAAAAAATAAAATTCATCCAAAATGCTTCCGGCGCCATACTCTCGCCCTTTGACAGTTGGTTGGTGATACGGGGCATAGAAACATTGCCACTGCGCTATGAACAACACAGTAAAAATGCTCACATCATCGCTGAATTCCTTGCCCATCAACCGGAAATCAACAACGTTTACTATCCCGGTTTAAAAGGGCACCAGAACCATGATGTCGCCATACGTCAACAAGGATTATTCGGCGGCATCATCAGTTTTGACTTACATGACGATGATAAACAATTGGCCACGTATTTCGTTACGCAAACAAAACTCTTCAAACTGGCTGAGAGTTTGGGTGGGGCCAAATCATTGATCTGTCAACCTTGCGAGATGACCCATAAATCTATACCACGAGAAAAGAGGTATCATAGTGGCGTTACGGACAGTTTAATCAGAATATCGGTAGGATTAGAAGATGTGAATGATCTCATTCAAGATCTGCAATTCGCACTGAATGAATGGAGAAAAAAAGCCCAAACTCAAATCACCTGCCTATCATGAACCGAAAAGAAATCAACTTGGGCATTTTTGGCTTTGGATGCGTTGGATACGGCCTTTGGCAAGTACTTGAACAAACACCAGGGCTCAAAACCAAAATCAAAAAAATTGGTGTAAAAGACAAAAAGAAATCCAGGCCAATACATCAAGACTACTTTACTTATGATCCTTTTGAAATTCTAAATGATCCAGAAATCAATGTGATTGTAGAACTCATTGATGACAGCGAAGCTGCATTTCTCCTGGTGAAAAAAGCTTTGGAAAATGGCAAAGCAGTGGTAACAGCCAATAAGAAAATGATTGCAGAACATTTTCAAGAATTGCTGTCATTACAAGAAACCCATCAAGTTCCTTTGCTTTATGAAGCAGCGGTTTGCGCCAGTATTCCCATCATCCGAAATTTGGAAGAGTATTATGACAATGATTTGTTAGAGAAGATAGAAGGAATCATCAACGGATCAACCAATTTTATTTTGAGCAAAACACATCAAGAGAATTTAAGTTATAATGAAGCACTTGCCTTGGCTCAAAAACTAGGATTTGCAGAAAGCAATCCTGCCTTGGACACTGAGGGATGGGACAGCAAATACAAGCTGATTATTCTCATCATGCATGCCTTTGGGGTTGCCTTAGAACCCCATCAAATCAGTCATTTTGGTATTGATCGAATCAATCCTCTTGTCTTAAAATTAGCCAAAGAAAAAAATTGGCAAATCAAACTTTTAGGACATGCTTGCAGAACCAAAGATCAAAAACTTCAAGCTTTCGTAATACCACAATTTGTTTCCGAAAAAAACTTACTGCACCAAGTACAAAATGAATACAACGGCGTTTTGACCCAAACCAGTTTTTCTGAAAAGCAATTCTTTATGGGAAAAGGGGCAGGAGCCTACCCCACTGCATCTGCTGTCTTATCCGATATATCCGCGCTGAGTTATGATTACAAGTATGAGTACAAAAAGAAGACGCAAGAGAAAAAACCAGTTTTGAACAATGAGCATTTTTTAACCGTGCTCATTGGATATGAAACAAAAAAAGGAATTCCAAATTCATTGAAGCTATCCAACATTCAAGAACAATTCCAAAACACGGAGTATGCCTATACCATTGCGGATGTTGAGCTTAAAAACTTATCAGAGGTCTATTTAGACCATAACTTCTGCGTTGTCGGGATGGAACACTAATCACCCATCAAACGCAGTTTAACCTGATGGTAAATGTTTAGATAGTACTCTCTTGAGATAAAATAGTAATCGGAGGTCTTGACTTTTTGGAATATGTTCAAGGCCTCCCTCTTCTTTTTCAAACCAGATAATGCAAAAGCGTGAAAGACTTTCATTTGATCATAATACCCTTTCCATTCAAACTCTTTAAATACTAGGAATTCATTCAATGCAATGGAGGTGAAGAAGAACAAGTCTTTTATCAATCCTTTTTGATAAAGCGCATCCGCCACAAAATAATGAAATCCAGGAAACTCTTTAAACTCTCCGACAGAATGGCGTGGCAGCTTTTTTTGGTAGTCCCTTGCGGCATCTAAAATCGATGCAAGGTTATCCTTGTCACTCATCAGTATAAACGTAAAATAAACCCGTCCAGCGACAAAAGGGTGTACCTCACCTTTGTGGGTATTCCAAATGGTCTGAATGGCCAAATACTTCTCTTCCATGACCAAACTATCGTTCTTCAGGTAAGCACTAAAAAATAATATGGCATGACCGAATAGCAAATCATTCTTTGAAACGGAATGGGACAAGTAATGATAGTAACCCAAATCCAAGCCATGGTTGAGCCAAGAATAATCTGGAAACAATTCATAAAAATACTTTCGTCCTAAAGCAGATTGAGCCAGTGGAATCATTACCTCTTGAAAGACAAGAGGATTGGACTTTAAAAAAAGCGCAATTTTTCGACAACTCGCTTGAAATGTTTTGTCATCAGCGCCAATTTCCTGAAAATGCAACGGCTCAAAAAAATCCAATACAAATAGTGCTTGATCGGAATGAACCTTATTTTTCCTGGATAAAGAAACAAACAACTCCAAAATTTCTACTGTGGAGTAAGATGGGAAAAAAGCGGAATACTCAAAACCCCAAAACCGTCTCAACGTATTGGGACTGATGATTGATCGAGTGGTCTCAAAAATCAACTGAGAAAGTCTTATGCAATCCTTAGAATACAAAATCGGACTATCCAAACAAGACTCCACCTCTTGCTTCAACCTGTTCCAGTCTCCAGGAGAGATAACATTCCGCTTCCGTGCCATGGGCAAAACTATTCAATAAAATCAACCGTTCAAAGAGACTTCATTAATGGGTATTAATGGATTCCTCGATCTGTGAATAGAAAAGTAATTTCGAAAGAACTTAAAAGCTTAAAAAAATGGGACTAAAAAAACTACGCGATGAAGCGCAAAAAACAAAAGATGGCAAAGTCGATCTTAGAACCAAGGAAGGCAAAGAAATTGCCAAATTAAGAGAAGAAAGAAATGAAAAAAGAAGAGAACGAAAAGCAAAGGAAAAAAAATAACCGATTAAAATCTATAGTATGGCCAGAGAACTTTCCATGAACGGAAACACCAAATTAAAAACAATAATGGAAGAATTCAATGATCGATTTCCTTATCTAAGGTTAAGCATTTACGCCTCTAACCAAAGAAATTCGTCTGTCAAATCTCCATTAGACTTTGAAAAAACAATCGCTGAAGTAAGAGAAAAAAAATCATCCGATCCAGCTATTATTCGTGGAGGTCAAAAAGTAAAGAATCTAGAAAAAATGATGGATGATATTTTTGGACTTTATTGCCAAGTGGCCTACAAAGATGCAGATGGTAAACCATTTTACACCTCTGGAACACAAGATGAATTGACTTTGCGAGAGTTGAACGAATTAGGCGAAAAATCCAATTGGAAAAAAGGAGAGTGGCACATCTAATCCTAAAAAAATGAATGCAGATAAAGCCAGAATCGTCAGCATCAGAAATGAGATAGAATCCATCAAGCGATTCATTCTTATGAATAAACGCACTATAGAGGCCAAGAAAAGTGACATCCGTAAAGTCAATGAACGATTCAAAGACCAAATAGCACGTGCTGACCGCGCCGAAAAAGCATCTCTACGCGAAAAAAAAAGGAGAGAAGTGGATCACTTGAAAAAAGAGATTGAGTCGCAAAAAAAGCAAATTGATGATAAAAAGGATCAGATTGTCCGAAAAAGGGAAGAGATTCAGCGATTAAGAAATAAATAGGCCGCAATTGCGGCCTATCATTTTTACAACATTTACCAATCCATATCGGATGCTATGGAATTCATAACGTATTGAGCACTTCATTCAATGGAGATGACCACCCCCTTCACCCTCCCCCATTCAAAACCATCCCCAACGGATTTTCCCCAAAGCGCCTGGCCTGCAGGGGATGTCCTGCCAATGACATACACTTCCTGATCAATGCATTGTAATTTACCAAATCCGGTAATCATATAATACAACCCCACATTGGTGGTCACCAAACTCCCCAATGAAACCTGACCAATTACCGTACTTTTCTCAGGGCGACTTTGATACACTTCTTCCAACTGACGGCGCAATTCATCCAATTGTCTCCCCAATTGCTGCAATTCCAAATGCACCATCGCAGTCCCCGTCTCATGCTTGTCACCTGCTGAGCTTTTACCCTCCTGCTGATTGGACTCCATTAAAATATTCCAATTGGCTTGCATGGATCGATATCGCTCTTCTAAAAGATTTGTCAAGGTTTCAAATACAAACTCCTTTTCCATGCTAATTCCCATTGATCATCGTCGCTTGTAAATCTTCACGCCCTGTTGGTGAAAGACCTTTTGATACGATTGGATCAAAATTCGTCCTATTTCAGGATGATGTTGGGACATATCAAATTTGACCGAATCGTCAAAGTAAAAACATTTATCTCCAACCGCCTGAACAATATACTCAGGTTGAAGAATATTCAAATCATGGAGGTAAACATCATCCACAAAAGATTTCTCCTCATAAAATCCGAAAGCAAATTGCGGATATAAGAAATGCGAGCACCGCTGACAATCAAACATGTTATAATAATGATTGGCCCATCCCCAAATCATCACCTTGGCTCCCTTGGGAACATGCTGTTGCATTCCTTGAAATACAATGTCCTTGGCAAAAATTTCCTCGGCCTTTTTGTATCCCCTAACCGGAAAAATCTCCTTACGAAAATTGGGATCTACACCAATGGTGAAGGGCAATAGGTACATGCCAATGCTCAACCATTGTCTTTGACTTTTCATGCGCTCAAATACAAATGCAATGGCCCAAACAACCACTGGAACCAAAAAAATACAATAATGCTTAATCCCATTTCTTGGCAGGTAAATGGTAACCAATACCACCAAAGTCAACATCACAAAAACAACATCTTGATGGTTCAGCCCCAGCCCTCTCCTTCCTCTGAACCAACGATCAACGGTCCATGTAGACATAAAAAATATCAAACACAAAAAAGGAAAAAACCACATGGCATTCAAAAAAACCAACTTCAAAAAATGAAAAACAAAAAAAGGATTGATGAGATCTTTCTCCACCATTCCAAATCCATTGTTCTGGTATTGAAGCGTAATAAAACAATTGTGCACAAAAACTTCAACCTTTCCAAAAATCAACAAAGGAGAAAAAAGCATTAGAGCTGCAAAAATATTGGTTAAAAGATAGGACAACAACAATCGCCATTGAGCATCCTTGATAGTCGAATATACCCCAAATGACCACAGAAAGAGCGCCAAATACAAAGCTTGTTCCTTGGCAAAAGGAATAAATACTGTAAAAAATCCCAGCATGAAAATGCTCCATGATGATCGATCACCATTAACCCTTTTCATTAAAAAGCGGAGAGATACCAAGATAAAAAACAACGCCGGCATCTCACTATTGTAGGCAGCGTAATCCACCTGCGTAGTCATACAATACAACAAAATAAAAAAGACCAAAGCTCGCTTCGCAAAATTTTCTTCAAATCTCCCTTTTAATAGTGCATGAAGCAGAAACACATTAACAAAGAAAAATAGCATGAACAAAACCCGCGCGTGCACAAAGGTCACTTGACCCAAAATAGCGGTCATCATGCCCAATGGCAGCACTGTCCAACTGCGGCTAACTTCAAATGGAAAATACTCTCTGAACCAAAATACGGGATCCGCTGCAAAGGCCTTGGCTGAAAAAATCCATTGATGTTCATCTGGACTCGTAGAGTATTCCACCAAAAAACTCCCCTTCATCACCACCACATACAAGATGGTCCAAATCCAAAATTGTACATCCCCCCTTTTGCCTGCTGCAGATACATTCGTCAATCTCCACGTCATGGCAGCAAACATCCCACTCAAAAGCAACGTGGGTAAATAAGATATAAAATAAGGGAAGCCCATCATGTTGCGTTTTGAGAATACTAAAATAATGGATTTGCAACTTTGGGCTAAAGAAAAATAAAACAGAAATCAAAAATATGGCGCCATTTCCCGCTATCCGCTTCAATTCCTCGGCGCAAGCGCCTGCGGGATTTCCGCTACTATCGGGGGCGCATCGTTTTTAATACATCCAATTACTCATTCAAGGATACGCTCGAGATGTAATTTTCGATGGACCATCGCTTTCGCTTTTTCATCAGCTTAATGAAACCAAAGTATCTCTATATTGAATACCATTTGCTTCTGAAATAAAACGCCAAACCCACCAATGCTATCAACGCTGGAACTTCAACCAATGGTCCTATCACCCCGGCAAAAGCTTGACCTGAATCTATTCCAAAGACACCAACCGCCACTGCAA
>CAYQUT010000018.1:0-41776 GCA_964420985.1 uncultured Chryseobacterium sp. | reverse complement strand
ACCCCGGCAAAAGCTTGACCTGAATCTATTCCAAAGACACCAACCGCCACTGCAATGGCCAACTCAAAATTGTTGCCCGTGGCGGTAAAAGCGATGGATGTGGACTTACTATAATCCGCACCAAAAAACTTCCCCATCACAAAACCAACAACAAACATGATGGCAAAATAGATGACCAATGGCAAAGCAATGCGCAATACATCCAAAGGAATGGCTACAATCATCTCTCCTTTTAACGCAAACATAACTACTATGGTAAAAAGCAATGCCACCAGAGTAATAGGGGAAATCACGGGAACATATTTCTCCTGAAACCACTCATGACCTTTCCATGCAATCAAGACATATCTGCTCACCAATCCCAAGAGAAATGGTATGCCCAAATAGATTCCCACACTTTCCGCAATTTGCCCAATACTGATGTTCACCGCAAAACCCTCAAATCCAAAGTAAGGAGGCAGAACGGTGATAAAAAAATAGGCATAGACACTATACAGCAGAACTTGAAAAATACTGTTCAAAGCAATGAGACCTGCTGCATATTCTCGATTGCCATCGGCCAAATCATTCCATACTACCACCATAGCAATGCATCGCGCAAGTCCAATTAATATTACCCCTACCATATACTCAGGATAGTCCGATAAAAAAAATATGGCCAAGAAAAACATCAACACAGGTCCAATAATCCAATTCAATACCAACGAGGCCGAAAGCACCTTTACATTGCTGAAGACCAAACCCATCTTCCCGTAATTCACCTTGGCCAAAGGAGGATACATCATCAGTATCAATCCTATTGCCAAAGGAATGTTGGTTGTCCCTTGAGACAACCCATTGATATAGTCAGCAGAGGATGGCATGAAGTAACCAAGAGCCACTCCCAGCAACATTGCCAAAAAAATCCACAGGGTTAAGAACCGATCCAGAAAACCCAAACGTTTTCTCGATGCGACAGGGCTACAATGATTGATGGACATAAGTAAAAATTTTAAACGATGTTTTTAATTCAACCTTTTCGCGACTTCATGGAAAACATACAAGCATTCAACACCTATTTGCTGGCAACGCTCCAAATACATTTGGGCCTGAAGCTCTGTTCCATCAAAGGCCTTTGGGTCGGCATATGTTGTAGCCACTTTAAGCGACACACCGGGAATGAAAGGGCAATTTTCTTCCGCATCTGAGCAGGTCATGATGGCCGCAAATCTCGATTTGGGATTTACTTCATCATCATACACTTTGGAAAAACAAATACTCATCAAACCATCACCAAACTGAACTTTGTATTTGGGATTGGAAGATTCATCCATGGGTTCTATGTCAAAACCAACACTGCGTAAAGCTTCAATTGCATTGGGATGAAAAGCAGTAGCTTCTGTCCCTCCAGAGAAGGTCTGAATCCAATCCAAATTGAAATAAGCGGCGGCCAATGCTGACAATACTTGACCAAAATGACTGCGCCTTGAATTGTGTGTGCAGATATAAACCAATTGCACATTCCCACTTGTCGCATGTTCAGAGACAATGTAATCTATAATGCGATTCAAAATCAAACGTCTCTCTGCTTGAACGTCATCCAATTGCTTTGTCCAATTATCGCAAAGCATCTTCAACTTTTCATTGACCATGTTCATCAAGTTTAACTCAACAACAACCACCTCCTGGGGTACAACAACTTTTACTACTTAAATCACTTAAGTCCAACTTCTGTTTCACCGCAGGAATACCACAAGCATCCTCTGCCAAACAAGCCGTTTGTTTGGATTGTAAGATAAACTTATCACCGTTGTAATTTAAATCAAAAACACCAATCGTATTTTGCTGATACTCCACCTGAACTTCCAAATCCTGAATGCCAAATAAACCATCAGCAATTGAGATAATGCCCAGAAATTTTTGAGCAGTTAATCGGTGTTCGATATCCTCAGCCGTCCACAATTGGAACGTGGCGTAGCGCTCATTGCGCATTTTCCCACCACAATCCACAAAATTTTTAAGCACCAATCCCATTTCCGTAATATGAAAATGAGATGGAACAGCTGCTCCGTTGGGCAATTCAAATTCAATTTGAGATTTTCCCTTTAATACTTCAATCAACTCTGCAACTTTCATTTCAACAACATTTCTTATTCAACTTCATTTCTATTTTTCCAAAATACTTTTGGATTTTTTGCATCGTTTTTTCATTAATGCAATAACAAATAGCGGTTCCATCAATACTTCCTTGAATGATATCGGCCTGCTTCAATTCCTTTAAGTGCTGTGAAACGGTAGGCTGTGCCAAAGGAAGGTGGTTTACAATGTCTCCACAAATACAGGTGTCCACCGACAACAAATATTCTACTATGGCAATACGCGCGGGATGAGCCAATGCCTTGAACAGTTGCGCCATTTCATTCTCGCGATCACTAAATTGATCTGTTTTGGTTACCCCCATAATCTATTTATTGCAATATTACGATAAATGAAAAGGGAAAAAAAATTAATCCCTTAATTTAAATTGAGCTGGCGTCACTCCTTCCATTTTCTTGAACATCCGAGTAAAATAATTCGGGTCTGAAAAGCCTACTTCAAAGGCTATCTCCTTTATGGACAAATAATCTGCTCGCAATAATAATTTGGATTTGTTGATTCGCTCGTGTAAAATCAATTGGTTCGGTGTAGTCCCCAACTCATTGGTAAAAGTTCGGTAGAACGAAGACTTGCTCATGTAGGCCAAACTGCATAAGTCTTCCATTGTAATTTCCTCTGTAAGGTGATTTTTGATATATTGTACAACAGCCTGAATCCGTTCATTTCCATATTGGCTCCAATCGCCATGGCTGATCCAGCGACGGTTCTGATTTTGCATTAAAGCCAACAACAACTCTTTGATTTTAATATCCACCAAAACCTCCTTGAGTGGGTCATTGCTTTGAAACACTTTGATAATCTTATTCCCAATTGCCGCAATTTCTTCACTGTTGTCTAAAAATCTGCAACGATTGATATCCCATTGCAAACCCAATTCATCGTCTCGACTGCACTTCTCATTGATAAAATCCAACTGCTGCTTCAAATATGCCGCATCCACTACCAATGCAGTACACTGCGTGGGGCTGGATTTTTGAGCCTCCGGAAAATCAATGATCATCTCATCCTCCGCGGGTACCAAAAAGGTTTGCCCTGGAACATAGTCCAACAATGATTTATCCTGGTGCAGCACCTTCTTACCGCGCAACATCGAGGTGATTGTAAATCCACCGAAGTTGAGCTTAACTTTTTCCGCCTGTTCATGCGTTTCAAAAAAATTCATCTCACATTTATCCAGTGTGAAAGCAGTGCGATGCTCAACCAAGGTGGTTAAACGGCGCTCTTCAGTCAGTGGTATGGGATGCAATTTGAACATACCCGAAAATAGTTTCAATCTTTCAGAAATAAAATACCAAATGTCACTTTGGGAATTTTGTGCTATGAATTGATACCAAAATCCTATTCTGTTGAATCACAAATGATGTACTTGCCGCCATAACCTTAAATTAAATTCTATGTCAACATTGGCTTCAAGACCTACTTTCAAAGAGAAGTATGGCAACTACATCGGAGGACAATTTGTGTCTCCAGTTAACGGTGAATATTTTGAAAACACCTCTCCCGTTGATGGTAAATTAATTACCCTATCGGCAAGATCAAGCAAAGAGGACATTGAAAAGGCCATCGATGCCGCACAACAAGCCTTTGCTACATGGAGCAAAACGGCTCCTACTTTCCGCAGCAATATACTATTGCGCATTGCACAAGTGATTGAAGACAATTTAGAGTACTTGGCCACAGTTGAAACTTTGGACAATGGAAAACCTATTCGTGAAACTAGAGCTGCTGACTTACCACTCGTGGTGGATCATTTCAGATATTTTGCGGGGGTCATTCGCGCTGAAGAAGGTTCTATTTCTGAGCACGACGAAACAACTGTAAGCATCAATCTTCATGAACCCATCGGTATTGTTGGCCAAATCATTCCTTGGAATTTTCCATTGTTGATGGCGGCATGGAAAATTGCTCCCGCTTTGGCTGCAGGTTGCACCGTTGTTGTAAAACCAGCTGAGCAAACGCCCACTTCTATTATCTGTCTGATGGAATTAATCGGCGACATTTTACCTGCAGGGGTTTTGAATATTGTTACTGGATTTGGACCAGAGGCCGGTAAACCATTGGCTACCTCTCCACGTGTCAACAAGGTAGCCTTTACAGGAGAAACGACAACAGGACGATTGATCATGCAGTACGCCTCTGAGAACTTGATTCCTGTCACCATGGAGTTGGGTGGTAAATCTCCTAACATTTTCTTTCCCTCCGTTGCCGATGAAGACGATGCCTTTTTTGACAAAGCCATTGAAGGCGCTGTCATGTTTGCATTGAATCAAGGTGAGGTTTGTACATGTCCCTCACGCATTTTGGTGCATGAAAGCATTTACGACAAATTCATGAAGCGCGTTATTGAACGCACCAACGCCATTGTTGCCGGCAATCCATTGGATGGTCAAACCATGATTGGTGCACAAGCCTCCAATGATCAATATGAAAAAATCCTTTCTTATATCAAAATAGGCAAGGAAGAAGGAGCGGAAGTTTTGTGCGGAGGAGCTGCTCAAAACTTTGATGGTGACTTAAAAAATGGTTTTTACATACAGCCCACCATTTTAAAGGGCCACAACAAGATGCGTGTGTTCCAAGAAGAAATTTTTGGACCTGTCACTTGCGTTACCACTTTTAAAACCACTGAAGAAGCCATCGCCATGGCCAATGACACGTTATACGGTCTAGGTGCAGGTGTTTGGACAAGAGATGCTCATGAGTTGTATCAAGTTCCAAGGGCCATTCAAGCTGGTCGGGTATGGGTAAACTGTTACCATGCCTATCCCGCTCATGCCCCATTTGGAGGCTATAAAAAATCAGGCTTCGGAAGAGAAACACATAAAATGATGTTGGCGCACTACCGCCAAACCAAGAACATGCTCATCTCCTACAGCAAAGACAAATTAGGATTTTTCTAATTGTATTAAACGCCAAAAAGCACTGAGAATTTCTCAGTGCTTTTTTATTAAAATATGACGGATAGAATTTCTGCCACTGAACAAGCCATTGCATTGATGCATGCATTGCAATCCAAATATGGCGAACTTATTTTTCATCAAAGCGGTGGATGTTGCGATGGCAGTGCTCCTATGTGTTATCCCAAAAATGAATTCATCATTGGATTCAATGATGTGTGCCTTGGACACATTAATGGCGCTGCCTTTTGGATGAGTCAAGACCAATTTGAATATTGGCAACACACCCATTTGACCATTGACGTAGTTGAAGGCAGAGGATCTAGCTTTTCGTTAGAGATACCATTGGGCAAGAGATTCATCGTCCGGTCAAGACTTTTTACAGAAAGTGAATTAAAACAACTTACACCAACAATCAAAAGGGAGGATTAATATCTTTAAACCATGAAACGCATCAGTACATTTGAAGAGTATACAAAAACGTACCACGAAAGCATTGAACAACCTGAAGCCTTTTGGGGGAATATCGCCCAATCTTTTCTTTGGAAAAAGCCATGGAATCAAGTGTTGTCCGGAAGTTTTTCCGAGGCACGTGTCCGCTGGTTCGAAGGAGGTCAACTAAACATTACTGAAAATGCACTGGATCGTCATTTGGAAGACAAAGGGCATCAAACGGCTTTGATTTGGGAGGCCAATGATCCCCAAACACCTTCTAAAACGTACACGTACCTCGAGCTGCATCGTGAAGTTTGCATCACTGCTGAAATGCTTCACAAGATGGGCGTTCAAAAGGGAGATCGCGTTTGCATCTATATGGGAATGGTCCCTGAACTCACCATCGCGGTTTTGGCTTGCGCCCGCATAGGGGCCATTCACTCCGTAATATTTGGTGGATTCAGTGCCAAAAGCATTGCAGACCGCATTGAAGATGCCCAAGCGGCTTGGGTCATCACCATGGATGCGGCTTTGCGCGGGAACAAACACATACCTCTGAAACCCCTCGTGGATGAAGCATTGAGTCAAACCCAATCTGTAAAAAAAGTTTTGGTTTACAATTACCTCAAAACTGAAATTGACTTTAATGACAAGGATGTTGACTGGCAAAAACTCAAGGAGGAGGTGATGAACAATGCTTTGCCATTGAGCGCCGCTGTGGCCATGGAAAGTGAGGATCCATTGTTCATTTTATATACAAGTGGTTCAACGGGAAAACCCAAAGGAGTAGTGCACAGCACGGCTGGATACATGATTTGGACCGCTTATACTTTTTTAAATGTATTTCAATACCAACCCGGCCAGGTGCATTTCTGCACCGCCGATGTGGGATGGATTACTGGACATAGTTATCTCATTTACGGTCCATTGCTCAATGGAGCCACAACCGTGATGTTTGAAGGAATACCCACCTATCCTGATGCTGGTCGTTTCTGGGACATTGTCAAAAAACACAACGTTAATATTTTCTACACCGCTCCCACTGCCATCAGAAGTTTAATGTCACAAGGTGATGAATGGCTCGAAGGAAAAGACCTGAGTAGCCTAACAACATTGGGAACAGTGGGTGAACCCATCAATGAAGAAGCATGGCAATGGTACCACGATAAAATTGGTCAAGGCAAATGTCCCATTGTGGATACCTTTTGGCAAACTGAAACTGGTGGTGTAATGATATCATCCTTGGCAGGCGTTACGCCTTCCAAACCCGTTTTCGCGACGCTGCCAATGCCCGGAGTAAATCCGGTTCTTTTGGATGACAAAGGAAATGAAATCTTGGAAAATGACATCACAGGAAACCTGTGTTTCAAATCGCCCTGGCCATCGATGATCCGAACAACCTACGGCGATCACGAACGCTGCATCCTGAACTATTTCAGCACCTATCCCAATCATTACTTCACAGGTGATGGTGCATACCGAGATGAAAATGGAATGTATCGGTTAGCGGGTCGTGTGGACGACGTCCTTAATGTGAGTGGACACCGCATTGGTACCGCTGAAGTTGAAAACGCCATTAATCATACCCCTGACGTCATTGAAAGTGCGGTAGTGGGATATCCCCATGACATCAAAGGACAAGGCATTTTTGCATTTGTCATTTGTGACAACCACCATAACATTAACATCGAGGAGAAAAAACATCAAATTCTGCAGATTGTATCTCAGCAGATAGGTGCCATTGCCAAACCAGATCAAGTGCTAATCGTTGGGGGATTGCCCAAAACCAGAAGTGGAAAAATCATGCGGCGCATTTTGCGAAAAATAGCTGAGGGAGAGTTTGATGCCATTGGTGACACCACCTCGTTATTGGATCCAACCGTTGTTGCAGATATCATTCAATCGTTAAAAAAATAGCCTCGTAAATAGATTACAATGGTCGCATTGACTTTTGAAGAAACTCAAAAGCAAATGAACACATTGAACCCCCTATTTGAAGAGATTATTGGATTGCCCCCAACTACACAGCATGAATTGCGTTTTAATCATGCGGATGGCACCTTATCTAAAACCGCCATTATCGATCTGAAAAAACATTTCGTTGGACATTGTGGCCCTAACATCTATGTCAAGCAAGTGTGCTCTACCCTCATTCCAGCCAACAATTTCTCGAAAACAACTGAGCAATATTGGATGAAAAAACAAGACCATTGGGAGAGAATTCCCCAACAAGACACGGCCAACATCCACCGTTGGGAATACCTGCCAGCGGCGACACCTGATTATATTTTCTAATCCCAGTACATCTGCATTCCTTTTCTCTTTTACCTGAATTATATTCGTCAGGTGAAAAGGAGAACCTTTATTCAACAAATGGGAAGTGTCACCGCAGGTTTCCTCCTGGCTCCTGCGTTGTACCGCGCCATGGAAACCAAAGAGAGTATTTGGCCCGCTCCCCCATTGTTGCCTGCATTTGACGAAGAAGACATTCCAACCTATATCAAAAGAATAACAGGGTCATTTGACTTCAATTTATACCGAAAGATTTTAGGAAATGCCAATGCCTTTAAGGAAGGTGATGAAATAGCAGGACTTGCGGCAGCCAATGATGAGCAACGTTTGATGGCCCGTAACCTTATTGCCAACACTACCCTAAATGTGATCATTGACTATCCCATTTTTAATGACAATCAATTTGAAATGATTGGAATAGACACCGACGTTGATTCTATTGATAAAAAAACATTTGGCTGGTTAAAAAACTATTTATTAACTGAATCACCTGAATCGATTGATGAATTGCCCCCATTACACAGTGATCAGATAGCCTGTGTGGTCAAATTGATGAGCAATGAGGAATTGATTGCAGTAAGTCAAAAAATATTTCACCCATTGCCTGGAAGTAACATTGGATCCAAAGGCTATATGGGAGCTAGAGTCCAACCCAACTCACCGACTGATGACCCTGAAGATATTTTTTGGCAAGTCATGAATGCGTGGTCATTTGCGGTTGGTGATGTTGTATTGGGTACCAACCCTGTTTCCAGTGAACCAGAATCAGTAGCCAAGATAGAAGCCGCGTTACAAGATATTATTAAGACATTTTCCTTGCAAGATGTCATTCCTCATTGTGTTCTGGCCCACATTGATGTGCAAGCTGAAGTAGAGAAAATCCAACCCAACTCCACTGGAATTTGGTTTCAAAGTATTGCGGGAACAGATGCTGCCAATCAAACTTTTGATGTTACGATTGAAAAAATGAAGCAGCATGTTTCTCAAAGAAAAGGAAAATATGGTCTTTATGCAGAAACTGGGCAAGGAGCGGATGAAACCAATGGTCATGGTGAGGGCTTTGATCTGCTGATTCACGAGTCTCGCAAGTATGGTTTCATGCGACACCTCAAAAGACTTATTGCGGAGCAAAAAGCAGATCATCAAGCATGGGTACATGTCAATGATGTGGCTGGATTTATTGGACCGGAAGTTTTTAGAACAAAAGAGCAATTGGTGCGCTGCTGCTTGGAAGATTTGGTAATGGGCAAACTGCATGGATTGACCATAGGACTGGACATTTGCACCACCCTGCACATGGATGTTTCTTTGGAGGATTTGGATTGGTGCATTCAGCAAATCATGCCAGCCAATCCAGCCTACCTCATGGCACTGCCGACTAAGAATGATCCCATGCTCAGTTACCTCACCACATCCTTCAGCGATCACGTTAAAATCAGAAATGATTTTGGCTTTAAAGTCAACGATAACATGTGGAATTTTTTCAAAGCCATTCAAATCATTGATGACAATGGTCAACCCACCAAATATTTTGGAAATCCCGTAGCTGTGTACTATCAATACCTCCAGCGCAAAGGAGATCCGCGCACCTGGGAAGAAATAAAAATTATCGGACAAGAAGCCATTGAAAGGGTCGAAAAAAGAGGTGTACCCATTGCAAAGGGTTATGGAGAAAACCCATGGGATCTAGAACCAAGATTAGACAAGGAGGTGAGATCCATTTACCAAGATGCCAAAATGAGCATTTGGCAAGAGTGGCCCAATCGATTGATGCAATCCCTTTCGCCTTTACTGATTCTTCAAACGCAATCAACAGATAGAAAAGATTACATCTATCATCCTCATAGTGGTGAAAAACTTTCTGATGCATCCGCAACGCAACTATCTCACCTATCACAACAATACAATTGGGACATTCAATTGGTATTGTCTGATGGTTTGAATGTGCTTTCACTGAGCGATGACAATCACTTGAAACCTTTTCTTGACACGTTGTATCAAAATGCAAAAAATCAAAAATGGAAAATGGCACCTTCTCCCATTATTATTAAAAATGGAAGGGTGAGAGCAGGATATCAATGTGGTTCCATACTTTTTGGCCAACCAAAAACACCGAAGAAGAAAGCCATTGTTCACCTCATAGGTGAGCGACCCGGAACTCCTCATCGCAATTATAGCGTTTACATGACCATGGCCGAAGGCACGAAATGGGGTTCAGGGCAGGTTGATCACGATATCACACAAGTCATCAGTGGAATTTCTGATACGGCATACAGCCCCGGACAAGCGGCTTTGGATGTCTTATTTTGGATTAACCAACATTGGTTGTAACAACTATATTGATTAATCCTCTAAAAAACCAAACTTCCCGGCGTTGTAATCGTTGATGGCTTGACGAATTTCATCTTCCGTGTTCATCACAAATGGCCCATAGCTTACATAAGGCTCGTTCAGGGGTTCTCCACTTAAAAATAGCATCAGTGATTTTTTATTGGCTTTTATGACAATGTCTCCTGGTTCATTTTTCAATTGAACGTAATGATTTTCTTGAACCAATTGACCATTCACCTCAATTTGGCCATCTACCAATAAGATTCCCGAATTGTAATGAGCAGGCACCTCAAAATCCAAGATGCCTTTCTCATTGAGATGGATATCGTACATGTGAATGGGCGAAAACGTGGAGGCTATTCCCTTCTCACCTTTAAACTCTCCAGCGATAACATACACCTCTCCTCCGCCATTGGGAATAGAATACTTAGGCTTCTGATGATGAACGATGCTCTGGTATTTGGCAGGAGTCATTTTATGTTTCTTGGGAAGATTGATCCACAATTGAATCATTTCAAAAGCACCACCCGACCTATTAAATGTTTGCTCATGGTACTCTTTATGCAATACACCACCACCTGCTGTCATCCATTGGATATCGCCGGGACCTATGATGCCGTGATTGCCTTTGCTATCGTGGTGCTCTATGGAACCTTTGTAAGCAAAAGTCACTGTTTCGATACCACGATGCGGATGGACGCCAACACCTTGAGAAATATCTGAAGGGGGGAAATTCACCTCTGCATTGAAATCCAAAAGGAAAAAAGGGGACATGCGGTCTTCAAAACCTTTGCCGCCTGGATAAAAATTCATCACTTTGAAACCATTGCCCACCATGTGCCGATTGGTAGGGGCAAAAACTCCTTCCACTCCCCTTCCCGTCGTTTCAGTATTGGAGGCAACCTCATCTTGGGTAGCTTTTGCGTTGTACCATTTGGCCGCAAAAACTGCCGCCAATCCTCCGATTAAACCTCGTTTCAAAAATTTCTTTCTGTCCATAGAGCGAAGATAATTTTTTTTCTTTTCAACGTTCAACATCAAAAAAAATAGCACCTACCTTTGGGTATGGATATCAGTATCAACACCCCAGCTTTATTATTTCCTGCCATTAGCTTGATTCTATTGGCCTACACCAATCGTTTTTTGGCATTGGCCAATGTCATTCGTCAGTTACATGATCGTTACAAAGGAAAAGACGAGGCTGAAAAAGCACTATTGCATGCTCAAATCAAAAATTTAAAATACCGTTTGCGTTTGATAAAGAACATGCAAATTTTTGGTGTACTCACCTTTGCCTTTTGCATCATTAGCATGTACTGCATTTACAACGGTTGGATGCAAGAAGCCCGATGGATGTTTGGAACCTCTCTGGTCCTTTTCTGTACATCTTTATTATTGTCGCTACTAGAACTCATCAGCTCAACAAGAAGTCTTGAAATTGAATTGAGTGACATGCAGGACATTGATGAGAGCATTGTAGAAAACATCAAAAAAATACGCTTTTAATACAATATCTCCAACTGCCGATAACCAGCAAAAACGCCCAAGCCATTCACCACATTAGAATATACAATGGCGGGTTCCGCAAAAGGACCGTAACCAATATTTTCCAATCCACGGTGAAAACGGTAATACTCTTCAGAGCAATGGATAACATAAGCTTTGTGCGCGACCAGAGTCGTATCATAGCCATATGAGCTTGATTCGCTGATGATGCGCTCTTCACTGTCCCCTGGTTCAAATTCATGCCATACGTTACTCGTCTGATACCATGTTGAAGCGATAAAAGGATCCTCCCATTTCTGGTAATGAACGATTCGATAATAAGGTTCTTCTGAATCTGAATTCCCCAATACCGTTTCAAATCGAAAGGTCACGTAATATTGATTGAATTGATCCACAGCGGCATCCCTTTCATAAGAAGCAGATCGAATATCCGCCTGAAAGTATGGGATGGTTGTTTGCGCAGAAATTTGCGTACCATCAGGAGTTTGAACAACCAATGAGTAAGATTCACCTGGAGCTAAATCAAATCCTTCCACTGGTAGTTGATAATATTGTGCCTGGACATTATAAGCAAACGTTCTAGAGAATCCATTCCCCGAGAGAATTACGGAGGCGTTCTCCACCACTTTCCCTTCATCAAGACCATTACTAAAAACAGGATCAGACCAACGCAAGTAAGCGCGCACTGTATCTGTCTCATCAGAAATGTAACAGGACACCGCAATCTTCTGATCTACTTTGGGCAATGGAATATTGGCTTCTTGCTCGCATCCCGATGTCAACAACCAGATGGCCACAAATAGGTAAGATAATTTTTTCATTGACTTAAAATTGATAGTTCCAAGAGATGGATGGAATGACAGGGAATAAAGAAATTTGACTCAAATAGTTTCTACTTGAGGAGGTGGTTCTTATCTCGTAAAAGAAAGGATTTCTTCTGTTGTAGGCGTTGTACAAACCTACTTCTATGGTTCTTTTGGCTCGCTCCAATTGCTTATGAAATTGCACAGCTAGATCGAGTCGGTGGTAAGAAGCCATTCGGAAACTATTTTTATCCCCAAAATCTTGCACACCCGTGTCATAGTATCCTGGCAAGCCCCACTGGTCGCCATATCCTCCCAAAAAACCACTGGCACTGTTGGGATCATGCGGCAACACATTATAATTGGCATTGGGTAAAGTGATGGCCTGACCGGTTCCATACACCCACGTTCCAGAAATTGTAATATGCTCAGAAACCTCATAAATGGCCACCGCAGAAAAATCATGACGTCGATCATAGCGTGCAAAAAAAGGCTTGCCGTTGTTCAGTGCATCAAATTGCAATTTGGTCCAAGACAATGTATATCCTATCCATCCAGACAACTTTCCAGTTGGCTTCTGTAACAACAATTCTGCACCATAGGATTCTCCTTTTCCGCTGGTGACATTATCCTGCCATGAAATCTCACTCTCTTCGTCTAATACACCAGTATTCAGAAAACTTGCTCCCTCCTTGTAACTTAGCACATTGTTCATTTTCTTATAATACCCTTCTAATGTCAAGCTCCAATCTCGCTTGTCAAAATCTTTTGTTGTCCCCAAAGCCCATTGGTCAGCTCGCATGGGACTCACCTTCTCTGTAGCGGGTACCCATAAATCGGTTGGCAAGCCTATTCCTGTATTGGACAAAAGATGCATGTACTGATTCATTCGAGAATAACCACCCTTTATACTCCAAGTTTCATTCATCAAGTAACGGGCATTCAATCTGGGTTCCCAACCCCAATACACATTGTCTTTCATGACAAAATTGCTCAGTCGATATCCCAAATTCACCTTCAATTGCTGACCAATTCGCACCTCATCTTCCAAATAAAAACCATTCTCAAAGGAGCGATACTCTTCCTTAGCTGAAAGATTCTCGTCTGTAAAGTCCCCCTTCACAACGATAGCACTGGGTGTGAAATGATGCTTGATGGTGCTCACTCCCAATTTCAAATGGTGCGCATTGCTCAAAGCATAATCAAAATCATGTTTTAAGGTCCAATCTTGAATACCACTTCCGTAACTCAATGAAAAGGTCTCTACACCATTCTCCTTGGTTTGTGAACCAATATCGAAAAGATACTTCGAGTAAATTAGAGAAGTATTGCTGAACAATTTATCGTTGTAAATGTGATTCCAACGCAAGGTTGCTGTTCTGTTGAACCACTGCAGATAAGCCGATTCTTGATCACCAAACTCACTCCAAGGCCGATAGTAAAATCTATCCTTTCCGGTGTATCCACTGAGGTACATTCTGTTGTTTTTATTGACAACCCAGTTAACCTTTCCATTCAAATCATAGAAGTAATATCCTGATTTAGAATCACGCGGTAAGAAAGGGTAAATTAATGCGTCTATGTAGGTGCGACGGGCACTCACCAAATAAGAAACTTTCCCTTTGGCAATGGGACCCTCCAACATCAAACGGGAAGCGATTAATCCAAAACCGGCCTCTCCTTTGAACTTCTGCTTGTCCCCGTCCTTCATCTGCATATTGAGAACGGATGATAATCGCCCGCCATAACGCGCAGGAAAACCACCTTTGATCAATTCAACTGATTTTAGCGCATCGCCGTTGAAAGTTGAGAAAAAACCAAATAAGTGATTGGCATTGTACACAACTGCATCATCTAAAATGATTAAGTTTTGATCAGGACCACCACCCCTTACATAAAAACCCGAACTGCCCTCGCTGCCCTTCTGAACCCCAGGTAACAATTGAATCACCTTTAAGACATCTTTTTCTCCCAACAATGCTGGTATTTTCTTTATCTGATCCACCGGAATTTCAATGGTGGACATTTGTGTTTGGTCTGCGGTGTTTCTGTACTTATTTCCCTCGATAACCAGTTCCTTCTGAACCTCTGCCAATTCCATGGCAATATCTTGTCTCAGTTTATCTCCATCTACTGTAACCTGCACCTCCTTGTGACCAAGAAACCTGAACACGACCTGCGCCGGAATTGTTTTTAAATGCAACACATAAAAACCATAGCCATTGCTGGTTGTTCCTACCTGCTGATCGACACAATACACCATTACTCCCGGTAACAATTCACCGCTCCCCGACTCCGTAATGGTTCCAGATAAAGCAAAAGAATTTTGAGCATTAATTTGTGATGCAATGACCAATAACACCAAGAAAAAGAAAAGTTTTGTCCTCATAAGCGTCGCATGAACGACAAAACTATGACATTATTTCACAACCATTCATGTTGTTAATCGGGTTCGCCATCATCGGTTGAACCCAATTCAGGCAAGACATTCTTAACCTCCTCATTGGAAAGACTATCCACATTCTTTAATCTTCTGCGAATCGCATTGGTTCGTGTCCCCAACAAAGTGTCAATGTTTTCACCAGCTGCCGCTATATTCTTTTGAGCTCTTTCCAATAATCCACCAAACTTATCGAACTCCGTTTTAACAGCGCCCAACAAAGACCAAACTTCACTGCTTCTCTTTTGGAGACTCAATGTCCTGAAGCCCATCTGCAAACTATTCAAAATGGCAGCCAAAGTCGTTGGTCCCGTGACAATGACTTTTGTTTCTCGCTGTAGGTATTCCAATAGATTGGATCTTCTGATCACCTCCGCATAGATGCTTTCAAAGGGAAGAAATAAGATCGCGAAATCAGTCGTATTGGGTGGATCAACATACTTATCCTTAATGTCCTTGGCCATTTTCTTGATGGTGTTCTCCAAGTTTTTATTGGCGGCATCAATGGCTGCCACTTCTCCTGTTTCATAAGCATCCACCAATTGATCGTAAGCATCTTTGGGGAACTTCGCATCAATGGGGAGATATACATGGTTTTGCTGGTCATCTCGACCTGGCAATTTGATAGCAAACTCCACCAAATCATTAGAGCCTTCCTTGGTTTTCACATTGGCCGCATATTGATCAGGAGCTAAGATTTGTTCTAATAACATCTCCAACTGAACCTCACCGACACCCCCTCTTTGTTTTACATTGCTCAATACCTTTTTTAATCCTCCGACGTCCTGCGCCAAATTTTTCATTTCCCCCAATCCCTCTTGTACCGACTTCAAATTGCTTTCTACTGCGGCAAAAGATTGGGTTAGACGATCATTCAAAGTCTTCTGCAATTTCTCATCCACGGTCTCGCGCATGGCCTCTAATCGCTTTTCCGTCTTGTTCACCAAATCATCAAACTTCTCCTTTTGATGATCCGTAAACGATTTGAAATTCTTTTCGAAATCATCCTTGAACAATTTAAACTCGGCCTTTACCGTATCCATCAACTCTTTGGATAAACGTTGATTCTGTTCTGAAAACACCCTCAATGAATCACTGAGCTCTTGTCGATTATCCTTCATTTGCTTGGAAATCTCTTCCCTATTGACACGCGTCTCCTCTTTCAAAGTGGACTCAATTCTGCTCAGGGAATTCTGAATCAATTCTGATGAAAGACCCTGCTGCGCTCCTTGTCCTCGCTTTAACAAAAGCAAAACCACCAGTGCATTTACACCTAGCAGTATCCAAATCACCCATTGCATATTTTCCATTTCTATAATTTTATTAAACAAAATTAATCACCAATATCACTCCTCCCCCTGAGTTTGTTTCAACACCTTCACAAAAACATCAACAGGCTGAGCTCCGGACAAAGCGTATTTCTGATCAAACACGAAAAATGGAACGCCTCTTATATTGAATTGTTGTGCGGTGTACAAATCATCTTCTACCTTGGCCATCCATTGTGTGTCATTCATGATGCTTGACACTGTATCCTCTAACAATCCCACTTCTTGCATGGCTTGCTCCAAATGTTGCCAATCTCCCAGATGCTGACTTTTCACAAAATGTCTCTCCAATAAATTGTGTTTTAACGCATCGCCCTTTCCCTTTGACTTTGCGTATTGCAACAACAGATGACAGGGCAATGTATTGTACACTTTGGTTGTAGATAGATTAAGCTTTAATCCAGCCTCCATACCCATCATCTCCACTTGTGACATCATTTTTTCTACCTGAGTCCGTGACATTCCCTTTTTCTCTGAGAGATGATTGATGATACTCTGACCTTCATCTCCCCGCGATATCGATGGGTCCAATTGAAAACTGTGCCATGTCCAATGAATATCCTTGATGCCAGCTATCTCAATCGCTTTAAGCAAATGCGCTCTACCGATATAACAAAATGGACATGCAATGTCCGACCAAATATGAATTTCCATCTGGCGAATGTAAAAAAAAAGGCTCCCCAAATGGAGAGCCTTTTTTCGGCACCAAGTAAAACTAACAAAACCTATTTGGATACCATTAATTTCAAGGATTGGACGTTTCCATTGTTCTTGAAAATAAGCTGATACATTCCGGTTGGTAGTGATTGATTCATTGACAAATCTTTTACCAGTTCACCCTCTGAAACTACTTGCTCTTGGTGAACAACCTTTCCTGTAACGTCAACGATTACCACATCCATAGTACCCTCAACATTTGACAATGCAATACGGATATTGTTACCATCAAATGGATTGGGGTATGCGGCATAAATTCCAGATGCATTGTCTTTTACAACAACCACTTCGTCATTGTTTTCAAGTGTCGGCATACCAGCAGCTCCCAATGTTCTCACACAAGTAGAAGTAGAGAAATCAGAAACTGATACGTTGTCCGAATGCTTGGATTGAATACGAACATCGTAACGTTGACCTGTAGTAATACCGCTCACAGTGTTCAAAGGCAATGTTCTTGTTCCTCCAACATTACCGTTAATAACTGAAGGCAATCCAACTGTGGGATATTGCAAAGTAAACTCCCACTGATAACGCGATGTTCCGCAAACAGAACGGTTGGTCGCAATTGAGTTGTAAACAGGGTTTTTATAAGCAGGACACTGATCTGTGGCGCGCACCGTTAAAGCTGCTTCAGAACTCATGGTGAAAGAAGCTGCATTCTGTGCTACGGCAGTAACAGAAACAGGATTTCCAAAAGCATCTGTCAAAGAATAAGTGACATCTACAGATACATACTTGGTTTGAGATTGGCCTGAAAAGTTAGCCCCTACTATTTTACCCAACTGACAAATCGTTGTATTGACACTTCCTCCAATGGTGTATGAAAAATCAGGAGCACCTTGCATGGTTGCGTCAGCCCAACGGTTTACTGTATAGGCAATGGCTCCTGCTCTGTACTTCACTTTGAAGTTTTGACAAGTTGAAGTATAGTTGTTGGTATAGCTCGTATAAGGACCGATGTCTGTTGTACTCGCATTCAAGTTGCTGATGGTCAAAACACAAGTACCAGGGGCATTGTTGTTGTTGCTTACGCAAATCGCATAGGTATTTCCAACAGTTAAACCATCAAAATACAACACCTCATTTCCTGCATCTGTTGCATTTCCCTGGCTACCTACATGGACATCATCTTCTGCTGACAGAGGAATCAACTGACCTGTTGCACCCACTTCATAATCGTACAATGCCAAGTCGTTATCATCTTGCGTGGAAGTAGAACCCTTCAAAGCAATGCGAACAGCGTTCGCAGCCGCAGTGAAAGTATACCAAGCATCATTTCCTGAACCTGCAGATTGAACAGAATTAGAAGCAGAGGCCAAATTCACGTTGATTGAAGTCTGAACGCCTGTTCCATATTGTCCAATGGAAACTACATTAGTAGCGGCAGCATAATCGTCAGCGCAAATTCCAACGATACCATCACAGTTCTCATCTGTTGCGTTACCGCAAACTTCCGTAGCAGAAGTATTGACAGCAGCACTATTGTCATTACAGTCATTGCCATTCAAAGAATAACCAGAAGTAGGAACAGCACACAATGTAACTGCATTTCCTGCACCTTCTCCATCACCATCTGCATCAACATAATAGGTCAAATTCAAACAACATGCAGAACAACTTCCATAAACATCATTGAAAGTAGAACCTATTACTCCTTGACGGTTGGCATAGTTGGCATAATCTGTTACTGGGGCACAAGTACCTCCGTTTTGCATGTCATCGACCAAGTTCTCTTGTGAGCTCCAGTTGTCTACCATGTATTTGTATTCAACATTTCCTGCGGCCAAGTTCACAGTAACGGTGTAAACACCATCATTGTTGTCGTCTGTCATTGTGTTGTATGCTTCTGCACCACACCATCCGCACCATGGACCAGTTACGTGAACGGTTGAGTAAGAACCTGCACATGCCATGT
The DNA here is from genome assembly GCA_964420985.1 of uncultured Chryseobacterium sp. Taxonomy (GTDB): domain Bacteria; phylum Bacteroidota; class Bacteroidia; order Flavobacteriales_D; family Sanyastnellaceae; genus CAMCTV01. Next base: position 22,976 of record CAYQUT010000018.1, on the reverse strand, counting down.
CTACGTTGAACGTAGTGGCATACAAACAAGAACCATCAGAGTAGGTGGCAATTGGATTGAAATTCACAGCTGTAGCATCGATACAACCAGGGATACCCTGCTCGCAAGCTACACAACGGCCATATACATCATTGAAAGTAGAACCAACAGCACCTTGACGGTTGGCATAGTTGGCATAATCTGTTACAGGGGCACAAGTAGCGCCATTCTGCATATCATCAACCAAGTTTTCTTGAGACGCAAAACCATCAACCATGTATTTGTATTCTACGTTTCCTGCAGCCAAATTCACAGTCACTGTGTAGATACCATCAGCATCCACGTCTGACATGGTGTTGTAGGTTTCAGCTGCGCACCAACCGCACCATGGACCTGTGACATGAACTGTTGAATAAGTTCCGGCACAAGTCATGTCTACGTTGAAAGTGGTAGCATACAAACATGATCCATCATCTGTTGTCGCAGAGGCGTTGTAATTAACAGCTGTGCTGTTGGTACAACCTGGAACAGAGATAGGTCCACAATCCGTGCAAGATCCAAAGCAAACCACATCCAAAGTTGCTGGAGCAGTCACTGTGATAACACGATTGGTATAAGCGCCATTGGTAACAGTGCAAGATGAACCAGCAGTCAAATTCTCCTGACCAGCCCATGCATCGTAAGAATATTTGTACTCATACGTTACACCTGATTGCAAAGACACGGTCACTTCCCAAATACCGTCATTGTTGGCATCTGTCATTGGTGTACAGTTACCGCACCAGTTGTTGAAAGTACCATTTACCTCTGGGGTAGTGAATCCTGTTGTTTGAGACATATTCACTCTAAAAGTAACGTTGTAATTGGGTGCAACTTGAGAACAAGCCACACAAGCACCCCAACATACTGCATCCAAAACTTGGTCTGCACTTCCTACCGTCAATGAACGGTTGGTGTAACCAAAATTTGTTACTGTACATGAAGAACCTGCAACCAAATTCTCTTGAATTGCCCAATCATCCGCTGCAAATTTGTATTCGTATGAGCCTGGTGCCAAGTTGATGGTTGTCTCCCAAATACCATCGTTGTTGGCATCCGTCAATGGGTTTGCGTTTCCGCTCCAACCATTGAAAGAACCATTAACCGTTGGTGTCGTGAAAGAGGAAGTTACCTGACTCAAATCAACTTTAAAAGTAACATTGTAAGTATTTCCAGGACAAGCTGAACATCTTCCGTAAACATCGTTGGCAGTGGTTCCCACTACAATTTGTCTGTTGGCATAGTTGGCACCGTCTGTAACGGGTGCGCATGAGCCATTACCCGCCTGAACATCATCAATCAAATTCTCTTGTGAAGACCAGTTGTCCACCATGTATTTGTATTCCACATTACCAGCGGCCAAATTCAAAACCACAGTGTAGATTCCATCGCTGTTGGCATCGGTCATTACATTGTAAGTTTCAGCACCGCACCAACCGCACCAAGGACCTGTTGCGTATACATTGGAGAAAGTACCTGCACATGTCATATCAACGTTAAGCGTAGTTGCAAACAAACAAGAACCATCATTGGTGGTGGCCGCCGGGTTATAATTAACAGCAGCACTATTGTTACAACCAGGAACGGCTACAACACATGCAGAACAAGAAGCATAACATACGGGATCTAAAACGGTATTTCCAGAAACCGTGATGACACGATTTGTAAATCCGCCATTGGTTACAGTACAAGAAGAACCTTCTGTCAACTGCTCTGAACCAGCCCAGTTATCATGGGCAAACTTGTACTCATAAGTACCCGCTTGAAGAGAAACAGTCACCTCCCATATACCATCACTATTGGCATCGGACATCTGTGTGCAGTTTCCGCACCAGTTGTTAAATGTACCATTCAATTCTGGGGTGGTAAATCCTGTTGTTTGGGACATGTCCACTTTAAATGTGACATTATAAGAGGGCAATACTGCATTACATGCTACGCATGCTCCCCAACATACCGCATCCAAAACTTGTCCAGCATTGGTCACCGTAATGGTACGATTGGTGTAACCGAAATTGGTCACTGTGCAACTTGACCCTGCAGTCAAGTTCTCTTGAATGGTCCAGTTATCTGCAGCAAATTTATACTCATAGGTACCAGGAGCCAAACTGATGGTTGTTTCATAAACACCATCACTGTTGGCATCAGTCATGGCATTGGCAGGAGGATTCCAACCATTGAATGATCCAGCCAACTGAACTTGAGTGTAGGCACTGGTCACATTGGCCATGTCTACCTTAAATGTAACCGGGTATACGGATGTGCAAGAAGCGCAAGCTCCCCAACAAACGACAGGAAGTACAACATCACCGGTAACCGTCAAGGAACGATTGGTGTATCCAAAGTTGGTCACAGTACAAGCTGATCCTGGAGTTAAACTCTCCTGTTGAGTCCATCCATCGGCTGTAAATTTATATTCATACGTTCCTGCTGGAATATCGAAAGTGATGTCCCAAACGTTGTCGTTATTGGCATCTGTCATGGCCGCACAGCCTCCGCACCAATTGTTGAACGTCCCATTGACATTGGCTGTTGTAAAGCCCGAGACGTTGGTCATGTCCACCTGGAAGGTGACATTAAATGCCAACGCCATGATGGAACTCAAGGCAATCAGCATCGTCGTGATTAGGTATTTTTTCATAGATATTTGTTTTGGTTTCTAATGCTAAAATAACATTATTGTTATTAAAACAAAAAGTATTTTTGTAATTTTTACAATAACTCCATTTTAGACAAAAAAAAAAGAGGTTTTTCACCTCCTTTTCTATCTGTTTATTTGAACTTTTAAAACGGTTCGATTTTCTCCGCTCCGCAATTCAATGAAATACTGCCCAGAAAGCCAGCTGGATGCCTCTATAAAAACAATAGTTGAACCTGCCGCCAAAGATCGCGTTTGCAATAATCCTCCTTTGCTATCCCAACAATTCAACATCCCATTCTCTCTTAACAATCCTTTGTATTGTAAAACAACAACGTCTAGCGATTTATCAAAATAAGCTTTCCATCTCTCCGAATCATTTTGTTCCAACATTTCTACCGTCGGATTATAGGTGGTCACGGCCTCTGTTACTGAGGTTACTTTCATTGCGTTTTTAACGCCATAGAAGGTAGGTCCAACCGCATAAGGATATGCACTGTTCCAATTCTCATCTACCGTGCAGAAATAGGCATAGATACCATTGGGATATTCTGGTGTTATACAGTACCGACCATTATGTTCATCAAGATAATCGGGCTCATTGCTGTGCATTACATATTCATAATCCTCCCTGTACCGTCCCAAAGGATAGGTCGAACTCACCGCGGGACCATCCGTTACATCCGTTCCATCCGCATAATGTGTTCTCACTGCAATATCCCTCAATTGATAGGAAGACTTCATGCGCACTATTCCGCCTGATCCATCTGTATTCAAATATCCGTAGGCTCCATAGATAGGATATCCATCATAGGCATATCCAATCAATGGAGAATGCTCATTGGCATTGATCACATACAATCCGTCTGCGTCATACAAGTTACAAACAGAAGACAAGGTTACGAGATCCAAATCAAAAGCACTTGGATTTTGATGGTGATGGTAATTGCCCATGGCAGGGTGACCTTTGGCGCAATCAAATCCAGCTCGCTCAGCCACTATTGCGTCCCGATTCCAAACGCCCTGACCGGGGGGGCCTTGGATGGGGCCACCACCTTCCGCCTGGGTATTGTTGTTCCAAGAGACTCCATCGCGGTAGTCAAACAATGCAACGCCATTCACAAAAACTCCAATATTCCCTCCTGTTGTTGGGCTGGGTGTTCCAGTATTTTGAACGGGATTTAGCGGAAATTTAAAGATTGCATTTTGATCGGTAGCCAAAGAAGGATTTCCATCTAAAAATGGTCCAGTCACATAAGAAGGAATCCCATTGGTGTGCACATAAACCCAGTTATTAGAGTACTGAACTTGTTGCACATTGGCAGCAACATTATCTGAAATGGGTGTCGAATTCCCCTGTACATAATGGCTACCCATTAATCCCTGGTCATTGATGAGCCAACCTGTTATGGCAGGATTGGTTTGCCCGAAAGTTGCCATTGAACACAACACAACAACGAAACTGAGTACACCATTTTTTCTCATATCCAAAAACTTACAACGGTGAATATAAGAAATCTTGGATCACCACCTCATGCTTCATCGAATTGATTGGACCAACAGATTGATAGGGCAAAGTCCAAAGATTCATTCGTGTATTGGTGTGTCTGCCCGGAGCGGGTATGACGATTGGGTTTGAAGCCACACCCCCTTCATATTTGATACGCGGCGGATGGTTCAGATTAAAACTCCATTGTCCGATTACCTCCCCAGAAGTACCCTTTCCTTGATAACTTTTCCAAGAAATCAGCGTAGGTGTCCATTCAAATTGATGCGTCGTTACCCCTTTCAATACGCCATCAGCCGTTGTCATTTCCTTCGTGCGCTCCGGATAAAAAGACCCAAAGCTAACCGGCTGAACTGAATAAGTTAATGGCGTAAGACTTGTCGCATCCCCCCATTTGGACAATTCAATATCCACCTCGCTATTTCCATCCGTAATAAAAGTGCTATCGTCCCAGGTAAATAATCCCAACACTACATTTTCAGAAAAAGCCATGGCATCTGATTGAATAACCCAGGTGTAAGTTCCATAGCCCATTGTATCCTGTGAAATCACCTCCGAGGAGTACCAAATGTCATTGTGCTGATCGATGGTCAAGTGCAAATAACCTTTATCATCCACCCAAACATCATCATAGAATGGAGAAAAGTAATTGGGGCCGGGTCCTACAGGCTGATTACTCGACTTCACATCCCAAATGCGACCTGCAAAATGAATTTCATCGCCCTTTCTTCCCAACACATCATTGGGATTAGACTGCTTACATGATGTTATCAGCATAACACCCATTAATAAAACCAAATAGTTCAATTTGTCTTTCATGGCAACAATACATTTAATTCTTGTCCTCCAACCATAATTCGAAACTCACCTGGTTCGAAAACCGGCCGTGCATCTGATCCAATGAATTCAAAGTCTTTCTTATCCAAATAGAATTTGATCTCCTTTTCCTCATTGGGTTTATAAGACAACTTCTGAAATCTTTTTAAACGTTTGACATGAGGAGTAACGGACGCCACAACGTCTTGAACATAGAGCAATGTAGTTTCCTGCGCCGTTCGATCACTATTATTCTTTATTTTCATCGTTACTTCAACCTCCCAACTGCCATCACCTTTGTCTTTCTTCTCTACGTTCAAACCGCTGTACTCAAATGAAGAATAAGACAGACCATGACCAAAAGGCCATTGTGGTTGGTAAGCACTATTTCCGAACTGAGTATCCAAAGTTTCCGTGTATTTGTGGTCATAGGTAAATAGCGTATTGGGAAATTTGGGATAGGTAAAAGGCAATCGTCCAGAAGGTGTGACTTCACCGCTCATCAATTGAACCAGAGCATCCGCTCCATAATCTCCGGGCTGATACATCATCCAAATGGCATCGAAATATGGTTCAATTTCAGCAATCAATCGAGGACGATTTTCCGCCAAAACCAGCACCATGGGTACGCCTTTCTTATGCATTTCTTTTACCAACCGCGCAAACGCTATTTGATCCTTGGACAAGGTCAAATCATCAATATCTCCTGGCTTTTCAGTAGAGGGCATTTCTCCCAAACAAAGAACAATGACATCCGATTTCTTGATGGCCTTTTTGTTCAAAGCTTTCTCATTGAATCCAGAAGTCCACGCCTCATCGGTGAATGTAGTGGCTCCATTCCATTTTTGAATGGCCTCAAAAATGGTGTTCTTGCTATTGTCGTCCCACTGAGGATCTACCCCTTGCCAAGTTCTTGACCACGCTCCGTTGAGCATCACCATGCTGGAAGCCGATGGACCTCCCACATATATTTTTTTTCCAGACTGCAGGGGAAACAACTTCTTCTCATTTTTCAATAGTGTAATAGAAGACAATGCCGTGTTCAGGGCTGTCTTTTGAAAAACTTCACATCCAAAATTGGGGTAATCCAGTTTTCCCATAGGATGTGACATCACACCCAATTGATACTTCATGTAGAGAATGCGGCGAACACTCTCATTGATTCGGTCTTGCGAAATTTTTCCTTCTTTGACCAATTCGATGAGTAAACGGGTGAATTCAAAATCATTGGGCACCATGCACATATCAATTCCACCAACAACAGCCAAGAAAACTGCTTCCTTTAAATCATGGGCAACCCGATGATTTTTTTCAAGTTTGATAATATCTTCCCAATCTGTCACCGCCATCCCTTTGAAGCCCATTTCATTTCGAAGGAGCTCAACCAATATTTTTGGATTGGCATGTACGGGAATACCATTGATTTCGCCACTGTTGATCATGACTGAAACGGCGCCCGCGTCAATGGCTGCTTGAAAAGATGGACGATATATTTCTCTTAATTCAATGTCTGACAAGATAGAAGGAGTGCGATCCTTCCCAGATCTTGCCCCACTGTAGCCTAAGAAATGTTTCATGCAAGCTCCAACGTGTTCATCATCGATCCCAACCTTTCCAAATACACCCTGATATCCCTCAACCGCGGCTCTTCCCATTGTGCTGCAGACATACGGGTCTTCTCCGTAAGTTTCAAAAAACCTTGACCACAAAGGATTACGACCCACATCTAATACAGGTGAGAAATTCCAAGGCATTCCAGCTGCTCGGGTTTCATAAGCAGTAATTCCGGCTGCATAACGCACCAAACTTGGATCAAAAGACGCAGCCTGTCCCAATTGTTGAGGAAACAATGTTGAACCCAAAACATAATTGGCTCCATGAATCGCATCAATTCCATACAAAACAGGAATCTTCAGTCTAGATTGAGATTGAACTTCTTGTTGTATTGCACCTATCAGTTGATGCCAATGATCCCTTGTGTAGGCATGACCTCCACAATTCAATACAGAACCCACATGCCAATCCACAATTGCCCTTCTCAGTTTGTTGGGATCAATGTGATGGGGTTCAACCAATTTATAGATCTCTCCCTCACAAACGACATCTAGATTGATTTGTGTCATTTGACCCACCTTTTCTTCAATTGTCATCTGAGACAACCACATTTCTACGGAGTCCTTCCATGCTTGGTTGGACCACAATGCTCCTGAAGACTGCCCCCAAGATGCCAATACAAAAAACTGCAAAAAAAGCGCGAGAAACAATTTCTTATTGTTGTTCATACCTAATCCACTTGATATTATCAATACCTATATTTCCTTCTGATTCCAATGTAAAGATCATCTGCTTAATGGATGAAATATCCAACCCTGGATTTTGTTTTAGAATCATGTTCAATGGGATAATCATTTTTCGCCATTCCGCATCGATAATGGATCCTTTTACAAATTGTGGATACAAACCCACCCAAGATTGATTGCCCGAAAAATCCTCCAATCCAATAGCTCCGGGCAGTCCTGCTTTCAAGTCACCAGAGAAGCTTTTCACCTCTATCTGTAAGGCTGCTTGATTCTCTAATCCCGAAAGATCCTTACCAGACCAATTGTCCCAACCAATACCCAATCCCATCCAAGGACAATCTGCCGCTTGTTTGTTCCATTGGAGATGTAAAAAATGATTGGACGCCACCTCGTCGTTTTTCACCGTTATGCATTGCGGACTTTGGGTAAACCAAACGTCACCATTCATCTGTTCACTCCATACCTCAGTAGCATAAAACCCTTCAAACGTGGATTGATCGTCCGGAAGCATTTCATCATACAAGGACATGGGCTTCATCTGAACGCAAGAAGCACAAACCAAACTCAAAATAAAAGAGGATAAAATTCTCATGGCGCAAGGGGACTACCTTCGGTAAATATGACGTAATCAATGGCCGTTTCAGAATAACCGCTGGCAGGATTGGCCAAAAACAACATGGAAACTTGGAACAATTTATTGGGCTCATGAATGCCATTGCCATCCGGTGCACTTTCCACCCCGTTGACCAATGATTTGATATCATTGTATTTTAATGAAACCAAACGCCACCCATCGGGACCGCCTTTGATTTCAATGGCATACATATCCTCCGAACCCGCAGTGAAACTACCATCCTCATTGTCATCTTCCATGAATCGGAGCAAAAGAATACCATTGTCATAATCCGCTGGCTTATTGATCAACATATTGAAATAAACATTGTTGGCATTGGATGACAGTGGGTAATAGTTCAACCCATATGCCGACGCGGGAATATCAATCAAGCCTATCAACCAATCCCAAGTAACTGTACCTCCCATGCTGTAGGCTCTTTGTCCTTGCGGGATACTCCCCGTGTTCAATAATCCAAAATTCATGTTTTGACCTGATTGAACAAAACTTTGCCAAGATGGATTCAAACCCATTTCAAAATCGGACAATAAAAAACCATTGTTGACCTTTGGTGCAACGATATAAACGGTATCCCTCAGTGTATCTGGTTGATTCTCGACGGTCAATTCCACAGCACACCATTCCGAACGGAACATGGGGAAGAAGGTCGTTTCACCTTTCCAATCAAAGGCAACCGTTGAACCAAACTCCTTTTGCACCTTGTGGGCACCTGAAGTCAGGCCTTTGATGCCCACTGTCCAGTCCACGCGCTTGGAAAATCCAGCAGTGAATAATACACTCTCTCCAATGGAAAAATCCACTGAGTCGCGTGATGAGGACAATCCCTCGGTCAAAGCAAACGGACCATACAAATCATTCAAATCAGGACCATCAAAATCGGGGTCCACTTTACAGGCATTCCAAAATGGGAAACACAACAATACTATCCAAAGTTTTTTCATGGCTTAAAAATTCATTACGTACAACAAAGTCCACTGCTTCCAACGGTAATCGGTGACAGAAAGTATTTCATCTTGTCGATGAAAACCATTCAACTGCGCACTCAAAAAAGATTGTTTCGAAAAATGGTAGGTCATTCCCACATTCAATAACTGCTCACTTCCATCTTGAACGTAGGGTTTAAAATTGACAATCTCTCCATTAAAATCTTTGATAGCCTGCACTTCACTTCCATTAAATTGAACACTCTGCCAACCTAAATTGGTCACCCATCTTTTGTTCCAATGAACATCAAAAGATGCCGCCAACACTTGATTGTTCCAATCTATTTGTGGAAGAACCTCAGGTAAAGAACGACGCGTATTGTCGTTTCGGTATTGTACTTGCGCTACCACAAAACCTTCTTCAGAATCTTCAATATGCTTGGAAGTGTAAGACAATTTTATCAATTGACGTTGAAACTTCCTTGCTACAGCCGTTCCCTCACCTCGGGTTTCTTGTCCCTGATAATATTGAATGGAGGCGTCCAATGGACTCGCTTTCCTGTTGTAATTCAAAACAACATCAACCCCTTGTCTATTGGGTGTTGCCACACCGTAGGGAGTGATGTTATCATATTCCATGCGATAGTCCATCAAAGAGGTTTGCAATTGCATGTTGTACAAACTGCTTTCTCGCATGAGATCTAAACCATTGATGGCACGTAAAGTTTGCTCGTTACCTGTTCTCTCAAATGCGGAAGGCAAACCACCGAAATTGATACGTTTGCTCTGGGCGCCAGGGCTTCTAAAATTGGCATCAACACGATTCCAAGAGGCATCCAAAGACAGGCCCTTGTCTTCCATTTTCCAAATTCCATTGGCATGAACAAATTGACCTCGCTTGTGCGACAAACTACCTGGATTGTCATAATACTGGTGTGACCAACCTTTTTCAGCTTTAACCATAACTTTGGATTGGCCCCATACATTTTGGTATTGGATAGAAGAGGTAACCACCGGGATACGCAGTAGCGTCGTGTTGTTAGAAGTGCCCTTCAGATCATATGTATTGGTGTACAAAACATCAGCAGACCATTTTTTATTGATGACAAAATCAGCAGTCAAACCAGAAAACAGACGATCAGGAGTATTGGCAAAATCCGTAGACCGGATGCGAGAGGTCATGGTCTTTAAAGACAACGACTCAATTCCCTTCGAAAATAAAAAAGCCACATCGGCGGCTGCCCCTTGCTGACGCCAAGAATGATCATTATTATAAAAATGATCATAGTTCAATATACCCCATTGTTGCTGTAAACCTGTAGTAGCAAATGTTAACAACTCTTGGTCGTTATTCCATAGCGTATATGGGGACATTTTATAGTTGAAATCACCCAAATGATATCTCACCCGATTGCCTACCAAACCTCGAACATATAACTGACGAACATCGAAGCTGACACCTGAACCCCAAAAACCACCGTAATCGTTGCGAATACGAACCTGAGCTAAAATTTCCATCTGCTTGTTGGCTTGAACCTTCATACCCAAGTCGGCCAACACATTTCCGTTGTTCAATTTGGTTGCAGTAACCGTATCCGTTTGATAAGGCGAATACGTATCACTATAGAATTGTGCGCGTGCAGCTCCATAAAAGGTTACCTTTTTGGGAGTGCTTGGCTGTGCCCAAATTTGGGAGAAACTTGCACAGCAAATAATGATGATGATTAATTGTCTCATATTAGAAAAATGCTTTTAATTCAACCTGCCACTCATTTCCTTGAAGATCATCCAACGGAAAACTGGTGTCTTCAAAATAGAACCAACGTCTGCGTATGTACAGCCTCGCATTGCGTCCCAAATCAACATCTGTTCCCAGTCCGAAGCTTTTTCCGAATTGATTCATTGGACGACGTGTTTCTTCGTTGATATCTGTATTGTAATTGCCCAAAGTGCGCTCATATCCTGCATAAACATTCAAGAGCATTCGTCCATTCAGCCTCCAATAACACTCTACTTCTGTGCTGTATTGACGGATGTATGCATCCTCATTCATGACTGGGATGGGAGAGAATGATTTAGAAATGGTTCCCACCTGCATGAGCGCAAACGCATAGAATTCTCTTTCAAAGAGGTAATGACTGAATTTGGTCTGCAACTCTGCATTGTTAAAGTACTTGTCATAGATAACAACACCAGAAGAATCATTGGACAAAGTAACGCTTTGATAGGTATCCCGATAAATGTCTGAATAACGATTATATGGACCAATGTTGGCTGGGAAGTTCCAACGCCACAAACGAGAACGTACCAATTGATTGACAGGATGTCCAACCGTTAATAGGTTACTCGTTCTTTCCAACTCCTTGGAAGCTCCCACGCCACCAGAAAAACGCCAATGTGGAATTTCATATTGGAAGTTCAAATTGGCACCCTGACGGTTATTGGTAAACTGACCCAAGCGCGTAAGGGATGATCCAATGGGCTGCAAAACACCGGAACTCCCGATGCTTCCTGCTGGAATATCATTGACACTGTATTCAACCGTTGCTGTATTCCAATACAACGCAGCATTGTTCACCACTTTAGGACTAACTCTGTAATAAGTTGCCTCAAAAGACAAACCCTTTAACCATTGAGGGGTGGAGTATTTGAATTGAGCCAACTCGCCGAAACCTCTATCGTGTCTGGGAGAATAATATCTTCCGGCACCCCATTCACCCTTTAAAACATGTCCATTCTTTTTCCACAAGAATTCTTGTGTGATGACATTATTTCCAAAGGTTGTTTGTGCTAGGCTATCCGTATAGTTGACAGCGTTGATGGTATTAACTGCTAAAAATCCCCAAGAGAAATCCCTTTTTAATTTGCCCCCATAGGAAAAATTGGGCGTGCGTGCGAAGCCACCGTTCATCTCTGTTTTTCCCACCATGATCATCGTTTGAAATCCTTTGGGCAATTGACCATCAATCACAACACCTTGAAAGGCTCTATTTCCCCATCGGTTGTCTTGATCGATAGAACCTTGCTGAAAGTATTGATCATATCTATGGACGATATCCTTTCCAATGGGATCCCATGGATTTCTTTCAAACAACATGAAGCGGTTGTAGCCGCGAAAAGAGGACATGGTCAAATCAGAAATCGCTACCCATTGGATACCACCGATTCTGGTATTCCAACTACCCCACTTGGTTTTAAAACTACCATACATCGTCATACCCAACATGGTTCCCAAATTTCCACCGAGCTGCAAACCGCCCAACGGATTTTGAATATCAGGGCGCAGTGAATCAGCCACTTGCCTTCCATAAAAGGGCGCTTGGCTGCCATTGAGAAATTGAAACATTCTGACATCCAATCCCCAAGAAGATCCATCGCGCAGATTGCCAGAAACATTCAGTAGCAAATTGGGCAATTGCGCATCGTCCCCGATAAAGAAATTGGCGGGAAGAGTAACATTGCCCACTGCACTGCTGAGGGGATAAGGTTGCGGGTAACGGGTGTATGTTGCAAAAAATCTATAGAAACCATTTACTTGAAGACCTTTGAATGCCTTCTGTTCTTTCTTGGGCATAAGTCCTCTTTCATTGCCTAAAGAATCCAATTGAGCAGTGGTTGTATTCCAATACAAACCCAACCAGAAAAGCAGCAACAAAGTCCTCATGGCATTAATCATTTTTCCAGTTGTCATCTGAGTATTGTTTTACATCCATCCAACGTGCAGGTTTCATATCAGGGGTTCTCTCTCTCACCAAAACAGGTAGATTGGCATAAGCATAATGATGGTGACTGTCCCACACTTCAACAAAAATTCTGTATGCCCCCACCGTCATCGGGGCTCTGTAGCTGGCCTTGAAATTTTTACGTGCTTTCCAAACACCCGTCACTGCCAAAGGAGCGGTTTCTGCATCGCCCCCTGACTTGATGTCTTGGCTCTCCGGTACCCAGCGCCAAATGACTTGGCAATTGTCATTGTCTGGATCTATCCAATCCAAAAAAACTTCCCCTTTATCCCCAGCATAAATAGTGGCGTATGGAGTAGAGGATTGGTCTTGAAGCCTGAGCGATTTAAGAATAGGTGCTTGATTGTCCGGCTTCTTTCCCGACCATTGTTCATGCAAAACATCAACAGCGGGTGACTTCCGGCCATCTATTGAGAACAAACCGTACCAGGTACTGGTGGTTTCCTGCTTTTGTCCCCACAAAAAAACAAATGAACCCATGCATTGTTGGGGATCACCAAGAATTTCATTTTTATAACGACTCTCATAAGATTGCCTTTTCTCCTCACTGGTCTGCTCCAAGGGGGCATTCCAAAATGTTTTTTCAACTTCCCAATGGCCGTTAGGTCCCCATTCAGTGATAAGGTATGGGCCGGTCCATCCAAAATTCTTGAGGTTTTTTCTCACTCCAGCCAAATCACCATAGGTATTGATGCAATAAATATCTATTGATGGGGCATCCCGCATGATTAATTTTACTTCCTCTGGATCCAAACCTGCTGTAACTGTAGAGGTGGGATGATGTGGATCCAATTCATGGATCATCTTGGCCACATCTTCAACCGCCTTCCAAACTTTTGTGTTTTTGTAAAATAAGTCTACCTCATTTCCCACGCCCCAAAGCAACAGGGCTGGATGATCTTTGATTTCTAATACAACACGTCTGAACGACTCCAATTGGGCCTTCACTTTGGCTTCATTGTCGTAATCAAAACCATGGCGTTCGTGCTGCATCCACATTCCCATCATCACTTTTAGTCCCAATGATTGTGCCTTATCTAGATATTCCTTGGCATTGTCCGTGCTCCATGTCCTAACCGCATTGCCACCTGCAGCCACAACCTCTTCCCAATGGGTGGTACCACCTGCTCCCTTCACATAGAACGGCTGACCATTGACATGCAACCTATATTGACCCTCTGCATTGGTCTTCACTTCTACATGTGCAGGCTGTGCCGAGACCTCAAATTGTATCAGGTGAACGGCGAAGAAAATTAAAAAAGACAAAGATTTGAACGATGGCATTTCGCTAATAAACAAATAATTTTCGAAAACTTAAAAAATACTTTTTGTAAAAGTGACAATTACTCTAAATTAGCATAAAACAAAAGTTGCTTTTATGAAGAAAACACTTACCATATTGGGCATGGCCCTTTTGTCCCTTTCTGCCTGGTCACAGGAATACAATGTCACATTCAATGTTGACATGAATCAACAATCCGGATTCACCACACCTGAAGTGAATGGCTCCTTTAACAACTGGTGCGGCTCATGCGCTCCCATGACAGATCCTGAGGGAGATGGAATTTGGACATTGACCATACCCTTGGCGGCAGGAACGTATGAATACAAATTTTCTGCGGACAACTGGGGAACTCAAGAAACATTGTTGGCTGGATCTGCTTGCACAGTGACCAATTTTGGTTTCACGAACCGCACATTGGTTGTATCTGCAGATGCCAATTTACCAGTAGTTTGCTGGGGAGCCTGCAGCGATTGCGGAAGTGCACCCAATATTGTAGACATTACTTTCCAATTGGATATGAATGGACAAACAGGTTTCACCACACCTGAAGTAAATGGAACATTCAACGGTTGGTGCGGCAGTTGCAATCCCATGACAGATGCGGATGGTGACAACGTTTGGACCACCACCATTACTTTGCCTGCTGGTGATTATCAATACAAATTCTCCTATGACAATTGGACGGGTCAAGAAACATTGGTGGCGGGATCTAGTTGTACTTTCACGGATGGAGCTTTCACCAATCGCATCATCAGCGCCAATACCGATGTTACCATTGATACCGTTTGTTGGAGCAGTTGTGATGCCTGCGGACAAAGTTCAGGCCCTTACAATGTGACGTTCAATTTGGACATGTCTCAAGTTGGTTTCTCATTCGTTGCTCCTGAAATCAATGGCGGTTTCAATAATTGGTGTGGGAATTGCGCTGCACTTTCTGACCCAGATGGTGACAATATTTGGAGCATTACCATACCATTGGCGTCAGGAAGCCACCAATATAAATTCTCTTACGACAACTGGACAGGACAAGAGGAGTTCACTCCTGATGCAGCTTGTACGTTTACAGAGAATGGATTCACCAACCGTCTGATTGACGTGACCGACAATATTGTATTGAATACTGTTTGTTGGGGAAGTTGTGAAGGTTGCGGAAACTCAGTTAACGAAATGGAAAACAGTGATGTGCGTTTGATGCCCAATCCAACAGAGGATTTCACGGTCATCAATTGGAAAGGAAGCAACCAATCCATTCGAGTATTCAATGCGCAAGGACAATTGATTTTATCAGAGCAATTGGCCCAAGGACAACAACAGTTTACCTTGAATGCGGAAGCACTTTCAACAGGAATGTACACTGTAGTTTTAGTTGGTAATGAAAAAAGCACCCACGTGCAGTGGATGGTGAAGAAGTAATCGAAAAAGGATGACAAAAAAAAGGAGTGAAATTCACTCCTTTTTTTTTCTCAGAATTCAAAAACAAATCCCTTCTCTTTGTAGGTTTTGAAAACCTTGGGATCAAATTTATACAAAGCAGATGGGCGGTGGCGGACGTTGGTTTGCGCTTCATCCAGTTGCTTTAGGAATTTTACCCCGTTGATTTTCTTTCTAAAATTGCCCTTATCAAAATCGCGCTGAAGGATGGTTTCGAACATTTCCTGAAACTGGGTGAGGGTGAATTTCTTGGGTAGTACGGTTGTCCAAATGGGCTCTGAGACAATCATTTCCTTGAGGGCCTTGTGACAGTCTTGTAAAATCTGCTTGTGGTCAAAAGCCAATTTGGGAATTCTCTTGATGCTATGCCACTTGGCGTCCTTGGCCCAATTAGATGCCAATGGTGCAATGTCCTGCACCTCTACCAAGGCCAGATAAGCAACAGTAATAACACGACCCAAAGGGTGACGATCTACCTTGCCAAACGTGTGGACCTGGCGCATTGGTATTTCGTGTAAAGTGGTCAAATCATTTAAAACTCGTGCTGCTGCCGCATCCAAATCCTCATATGGGTAAACCAAATCACCTGGTAACGCCCAAAAATCCTCAAATGGGTCAGTTCCTCTTTGGATCAATAACACTTTCAATTCCTTCTCGTGATAGCCAAAGATGACGCAGTCTACTGAAAATGCAGATTTAAAGAATGCATCTATCGGAATAGAATAGATATCATCCTTTTCTACGCTCGTCTTGGACAGATCAAGTGAATTTCTTACCGACATTACTTTTTGTATTAATTACAATTAGTGTATATTCGTGGCTAAGCTAAATCAAATTTCTGAAAATGAAAAAACTATCTACTTTGTTTTTTGTTATTGTTTGCAACTTTTTGGTTGCGCAAACTTATCCTGTCACCTTCCAAGTTGACATGAGCAGTGTGAATGGATTCACTGCTGCCAACGTCAATGGAACGTTCAACAATTGGTGCGGAGCCTGCGCTGCCATGACTGATGCCAATGGAGACAATATTTGGGACATCACCATCGATCTTGCTCCTGGCAATTATGAATACAAATTCACCGCTGATGGTTGGAATCAACAGGAGAATTTAGCTCCGGGCAGTTCATGCACTGTAACCAATTTTGGATACACCAATCGTTCATTGACTGTTGGCAATGCCGCTCAGACACTACCCGTGGTTTGTTGGGGGGCTTGCGCTTCTTGCGCAACTGTTACCCCAGTAACTTTTAGCGTAGATATGAGCAATGTTACACAAGCCTATACACAAGTTCAACTGGCTGGAAGCTTCAATGGATGGGCACCGGCAACAACACCCATGACTGATGTTAACGGGGATGACATTTGGGAAGTAACCATCAACTTGGCAGCGGGTAACTACGAGTACAAATTTGCGGCTGACAATTGGGCCATTCAAGAAAATCTTACCCAAGGTTCCGTGTGCACTGCTACTAATTTTGGTTACACCAACAGAACGATCACTGTTGGCAACACTGCTCAATCACAACCTACTGTATGCTGGGGAGCATGTGAGGCTTGCAGCAACGTATTGCCCTTCTACCCCATCACATTCCAGGTGAACATGAACGAAGTCACCGGCTTTACTACACCTGAACTCAATGGCGTTTTCAACGGTTGGTGCGGCAATTGCGCAGCGATGAGCGATGCCAATGCGGATGGCATTTGGGATATCACCATTTCATTACAAGCAGGAACTTATCAATACAAATTCTCCTATGACAACTGGGCTGGCTCAGAACAATTAACCGCTGGAGATCCTTGTACTATCACTGAAGGTGCATTTACGAATCGTACTTTAACCGTTACAGGAGCTGAAACATTGCCCGTTGTGTGTTATGGAAGTTGCAACAATTGCGCTATTTCTGAGGTTCCTGGCTGTACTGATCCCGTTGCGTTAAATTACAACGTAGATGCAACCATTGACGACGGAAGCTGTCAATACAGCACTGCAGGATGCACAGACAATACAGCTGTCAACTATAACCCTGCGGCTTCAGTAGAGGATGGTTCTTGCTTGTACGCCACCACTTTTGAAGTGGACATGACCTGCGCAGGTCCTTTCAGCACGGTACACGTTACAGGACCATGGTGTGGATGGTGCGGCGCTGAAACGTATAACACGCTTTCAGATAGCAATGCCGACGGCATTTTTGATATCGTTGTAGAATTGCCTGCAGGCACCGTCGAATACAAATACATGATAGACAATTGGGCAGCTCAGGAGAATTTGGTAGATGATATGTTGGCCGGAGCCTCTTGCGCTCCTGTCACTGATTTTGCCAACTACGCCAACAGAACCACCGATGCAGGTTCAATCAACAATGATGTATACGGAAGATGCGACGCTTGTCAAGTTGGAAATACCTATAATGTTACATTCCAAGTGGACATGAATCAACAAACTGGATTTACCCTACCTGAAGTCAATGGTAACTTCAATGGATGGTGCGGCAATTGTAATCCCATGACCGATGCCAATGGTGATAACATTTGGGAAGCTACTATCGCACTTGCACCCGGAACATATGAGTTCAAATTTGCTGCTGATGCTTGGGCCATTTCAGAAAACCTCATTCCTGGTACTGCTTGCACCGTGACCAATTTCGGTTTTACCAACCGCACATTGGTGGTAGGAGAGTCCGACATGGTCTTGCCCGTTGTCTGTTGGGGATTTTGTGAAGCATGTGAAATTGCTCCCGATGTTTATGATGTCACTTTCATTGTTGATATGAACAATACAGTTGGGTTTACTACACCAGAAGTCAATGGCACATTCAACGGATGGTGCGGAAGCTGCAACCCCATGACCGATGCCAATGGAGACAATGTGTGGGAGGCCACCATTGCTATTCCTGCCGGTGCCCATGAGTTCAAATTCTCTGCAGATGCTTGGGGAATATCTGAAGATCTGGCAACGACATTGCCATGTGTTATCACCAACGGACAATACACCAATCGCGTATTAAATCTTAGTGGTAATACCGTCATGGATACCGTTTGTTGGGGGACCTGCTCTGCCTGTGCGCCTCCTGTGACTTACACCGTTCACTTTGAAGTGGATCTTGGTGGATTGAGCGCTGAACGCGTCGAAATCGCAGGGAACTTTAATGGCTTTTGCATGAGTTGTGATACATTACAACCCCTTTTCGTCAATAACACGTATGGCATAGACCTGCAACTTCCCGCTGGTCTATATGATTATTTCTTTACGATCAATGAGGGTCAGGACAATGAAGTGTTGACCGATGATTTGTGCACCATGAGTCTTGGTGGCAATTACCACCGTGTGGTCACGGTTACCGCTGACACATTTGTTCCTGCCGTTTGTTGGGAAAGTTGTGCTCCTTGCGTGGTCAATGTCGAAGAAAATCAGATAACATCTTTTGAAGTATATCCCAATCCTGCAAATCAATTTTTACAATTGCCTGCTAACATGAATGGGGCCAAATTGAGCATCTACAATGCACAAGGTCAATTGGTATTGACTCCGATCATTTCCCATAACTCAGTAGACATACAAGCTTTGGCTGTTGGTCTTTATCGTATCGTTTTACAAAAAGAACAACGCACATGGAACAGCGCATTTATCAAGGAATAATTACATTCCTATTCTTTATCACTCAAACCACTTTCCAAGGACAAATGACTTGGAATTTGGTTTGGTCTGAAGAGTTCAGTGGTGATGCATTGAACGAGGAAGTTTGGAATTATGAAATTGGCTTCGGGAATTCAGGATGGGGGAACAATGAATTGCAATACTACCGCAGTGGAGAAAGCAACTTAACCGTTGCCAATGGCAAGGCATCCATCATTGCCAAACAAGAAAATTTTGGCAGTGCTGAATACACCTCAGCACGTGTTCAAACCAAAGGAAAGTTTGATGTGCAATACGGAAGAATTGAAGCGCGCATCAAAGTTCCCATGGGTCAAGGATTGTGGCCTGCCTTCTGGATGTTGGGAAGCAACATAGACGCTGTAGGCTGGCCTCAATGCGGAGAGATCGATATCATGGAGCACGTCAACAATGAAACAGAGGTACACGGCACCATTCATTGGGATAACAATGGGCATCAATACCAAGGCGGTAGTATTTCTACCGACCCCACGCTATTCCACAACTACGCCATTGAATGGGACGCCAATCAGTTGCGTTGGTATTTGGATGGAATTCTGTACTACACCAGAAACATTGGTGCAGCGCAATACAGTGAGTTCCATGCGCCTTTCTTCTTCATCATGAACATCGCAGTAGGTGGCAATTGGCCAGGAGATCCTGACAATACTACTGTTTTTCCTGCAGTGATGGAGGTTGATTTTATTCGTGTCTATGAGTGGTCTGCTGTACCCACAGCCATTGACAACGCGGTAAAAAAACCTGAATTTCAAATTGTAGTTCAAAACAACAACATTTACATCAAAGGAATTTCGGAAGACATCCAGTATCTGCAATTGATGGACGCTTCGGGAAAATTGATTCAGCGCGCATCCATGAATGGTCAACAAGAAGTGTTGCTTCAGGCGCCAGCCAAGGGATTTTACTTTATTCAATTCTCGGATAAGGAGGGAAATATCAAACAACAAGAGAAGGTTGGATTGTTTTAAATCGTGATTGAGGATTAGACTTGAATTACTGATTCATTGTCATTAAAAAAAAGAGGGGCAAAAGCTCCTCTTTTTTTTATAGCAACCCTATCATTACATAAAACTACGAAGCAATCGAGTGAGTTCCTCTTTTTGTTGAACACCCGCTTGTTTCCACACCACATTCCCCGACTTAAAAATCAACAACGTAGGAACGCTTCTGACACCATAAGTTTGTGCCGCGCTGGGGTTTTTATCTACATCTATTTTAATGATGTGTGCCGCATCTCCAATCTCTGAAGCCACCTCTTGCAAGATGGGGCCTTGGTACTGACAGGGACCACACCATGTGGCAAAAAAATCCACCAATACAGGTTTATCGGAATTGATCATTTCTTGAAAAGTTGACATCGTTTTGTTTTTTTAAGTTACACATTTTGCCAAGCGCCCACATTCACCAAATGTTGAAAGCCCATTGCCTTCAATTGTGATTTGGCATTTCCTGCTCTCATCCCTGAGCGACAGCACAGAATTATCTTTTGCTCCTTTTTGTACTTTTTAGCAACATCGCTTATTCTATCCAACGGAATGTTAATGGCACCTTTGGGGTGACCGGATTTGAACTCCGACGCAGAGCGCACATCAATCACTACTCCACCCTCTTTGATCCATTGGCGATGGTCCACCTTGGGGGCCATTCCAAACAATTTTCTTAAAAAACTCATATGCTCTGCAATTGTGAAAGTTCAAATTGTACACTCATCCATCCTCCGCCATTGATGGCATTACCAACTCCATTCTCTTGCAAATAGTATACGGCTTGACCGCTTCTGTTTCCAGAAGCGCAGCAAAAAATCAATGGACAAGTTTCATTTTTCAAATCCATCACATGCTGTGGAATCTCATTCAAAGGAATGTTCTTGGATCCCGGAACATGACCGGATTGAAATTCCATAAAACTGCGTACATCAATGATTTTGACGTCAGGGTGCAGCAAAGCTTCTTTTGTTGTCATAACATTTTATTTTCTGCAAAGGTCGGGATGCGGCTCCACCGATTGCAGTAACCAAAGTCACTCAAAGCTGAATCCAATCGGAAGGAATCAACTGCCGAGTACCCTCCATGTTGTTTTTCCACTTTTTAGGAGCAATTGTAATCCCGTTCTTATCAGACAGGTAGGCGCCCCACCAACTGAAACTGGAATTGGCAATAATGTGGTGTTGACAATAACCCATGAGTTGCATATCCTTGTATGAATCAGCTCCAGCATTGTGATCGACGTAGGTGACATTGGGCAAATTCAGATTTTCCTGACACCATGAAATATCATTGGAAAAAACAAAACATTTCAACTCTCCATATTGATTGCTCAAATATTGAATGGCCTTTTCATAATACTCCACGGTACAAATATCCTTGTATTTTGGATGATTGACATAATCACCTCTGCGCACGTGAACGGAGACCGCATTGGGGGAAGATTCAATGGCCGCAACAGCCTCTTGATTTTTCTGATCCATCAAGGCTGGAAAGCGAAACACACTCTTAATCTCTTTGAATAAATCAACATACGGAAAGGCTTGCCAATAACCATCCAAGTATTGGTTACTTTGATGGATAATTTTTTCATCATGAAACAGAAAACGAATATCTTCCGACTCTTCCCAAACCAAGTTGTTTTTTAAACCAAAACGTCTTTTTGCACGATAAAAAAAACCCTTTTGGTATTCGCCTACTTTTTTGAGGATTTTCTCATCGGCCACTTGGGATTGATAACCAAAGATAGTGTTGAGCAAATAGCCATTGTGCAGGGAGTAGTTTTCAAAAGACTGCAAATCGATGAATGATTGATGCTCTGGGAAGGAACGGCGGAGCCATTCATAGAAGCATGCTTGGAACATTTGATTGCCCAGACCACCGATAACCCTAACCACTTTGATTGCTGACATACTGCTAAAATAAGATAATGAATAGAGATGAGGAGGAGTATAATGCCTAACTTTGCAGAAGTTCTTTATTTCTGGGCCCGATTTCTGGATTTGACAGTAGGAAGAATTTCGGAGCAAGCATGCAGAGCATTTGGTGGGATAGCTCTTTAATCTCAAATCATCCGTCAGAAATGACAACAATTCATACGCGCTTGCAGCCTAATCACTGGTAGTGATTACGCTTAATCTTATCAAGGATTGATAAGACAGGCATGTCCCGCTAACGGCCTCGTTCCCGGCAGTTAGCACTGGGGCTTCATCAAAGGGAAATCGCCAATGTTGATGCGAATAGACAGCGGCTAAACCTCATTCGATAAGGAAGTGTCAAGGTTGTCTTTTGCCATGTACTTCACGACAATGAATGAAAGAATAAGCATGTAGAAACCTCAGTCGTTCCCTGTTTGGACGCGGGTTCGACCCCCGCCGGGTCCACAATTTTATCAGTAGTCAGTATTGAGTAATCAGTAATGAGTGGACGGTAGTGAGTACGAGTAGTCAGTAGTGAATAGATAATAATTCATGCTTATTTACTCGATACTCTTTACTCAATATTCGATACTCAATACTCTCTACTAGATTCTCATTTCACTGTATACAATACTCCCATAGTGCCAGCCTCAATTATCACTGATTCTAACTTTTAACCCTCTGTACTACCATGTTTGATTTTGAAAACTTAAATGTCTATACCAAGGCAAAAGACTACAATAAAAAGGTACATTACTTTATCGTTAACACTTCCCTTGACAGAACAACAATTGACCAATTGAGAAGAGCATCCTTCAGTATAATGCTCAATATCGCCGAGGGCACAGGAAGATCATCTATTCCAGATAAACGAAGATTCCTAGTCATGTCAAGAGGATCCGCATTCGAATGTGTCGCGATATTTGATTACTTGCAGCACATCAATCAAATTAATCAACTAGAATATAACTCTTTTTATAATGATCTTGATGAGCTATCACGAATGCTATTTTCTTTAATGAAAAATCTCAGAACACAGTAATTAGTTCTTAGTACTCAGTATTCAGTATTCAGTATTCAGTACTCAGTATTCAGTACTCAGTATT
>CAYQUT010000017.1:0-57495 GCA_964420985.1 uncultured Chryseobacterium sp. | reverse complement strand
TACGAGGACCGTTGTATTGTAGAACAAAACTACCTGTTGCTGTTGGATTAGGGTACAAACTCAAAGGTGAATCGGTGAATCGGTGGATCGGTGAATCAGTAGTGGCGAAAACGTTTTCGTTCTCGCTCTGTTGAACCATTCCCGCCGCACCCACTCTCAAACAATAAGCCGTTCCCCAGTTTCCAACTGCATTACTGCTGTGAACCGGTCTAACCCTAACGCTATACGTCTTGCCCACTGCCACACCGGGAATGTTGCTCAAGAAAAATGCACTGGCATAAGCTCCTCCTTGAACCACCTGAGGCGCACCAGTAGATGGTAATACTTCCGTAAACTCCCACTCATAGCGTATGGCACCGCAAACAGTTCTGTCTGGAGCGATGGTTGATGTAATTGACTTTATTGCAGGACAACGGTCAGAGAGACGCAAGGCGATGGTGTTCTCCTTATTCAACGTAATGGTACATGTCTGGTTGTCGTTGGCTACAATACTGCTCAAGTTACCTGCAGCATCTGGAATATTGTATACCACAGGAACTTTAACGGTATAAACCTTTGCCGCTGCATCCGTATTGCTCGGTAAAATGTCCCCAAGTCTACTGACAATCGAGTTGGCTGTCGGTGTTGTATACGTCCAAGGCGTTATTCCTTGGTCAAGACCATTCATTGTACAAGACAAAACATTGACCGAATACTGAGCGGCGTTGGAACGATAAGACACTTTGAAACTGCCACATACACTGGTGTAGACTCCCGTTCCATTGCTATAGAAATGATCACATGTCGAAGCTGTAAAATGATTGAAACAAACCTTTGCGCTAGCATTGATGTTTCCTCCAATGTGATGCACCAAAATGTAATACGTACCTCCAGCCTCTAATTGATCTGATATCAAGGTCTGATTTCCTGTTGTTGTCTCATGCTCAGTGGCGATAAGGGTTACGCATCCATTGAAATCACGGTACAATCGAATCTCATTGTCCCCAGATGCAGCAGACAATCCCACACGCAAGGCATTGTATTGGGCCGTCAACTTATACCACAAATCTTTTCCTGAACCGGATATCCAAGGAGTGTCAGAGCCATTATTCAAATTGGCCGATGCAAAATTTCCTGTTGCGCAAGTGGGGAACAATGCAGTGGTAACGGTAACGGCACTCACCAACTGTCCTGCAATGCCCTCGTCTATTTGTCCGTTGCAATTGTCATCAACACCGTTGCATATCTCCAGTTGTGCATAAATACAACTTCCATCGTCCTCACTGGCCTGTGGGTTGTAATTACAAGCAGCAACATCAATACAACCCAAAACAGCACACAAGGAGTCAGCTCCGGAACAATCTTCATCAATTCCATTACTACAAAGGTCTATACCTCCGGGCAAAACATTGGAATCACTGTCGTCACAATCTCCCGCATTCAATGCAGCTCCACATGCAGTGGGCTGTCCTGCCCCATATCCATCACCATCCAAATCTTCATAGGTCACTTTATTGTCATCACAATCATCGGCGTTAACCACAAAACCGGATGTCTGCAAACATGTGAAAATCGCATTGCTGCCATCTCCAAAACCGTCTCCGTCCAAATCCGCAAAGAGCTCTTGGGCCAATCCTTCGTCAATAAAACCATCACAGTTGTCGTCCAACTCATTGCAAATCTCCGTTGCATCAGGATTAATCAGTGACGACTGATCATCACAATCTCCGCCAACTCCTATCAATCCTGTAGTCAGTTCACACACACCATCTACTGAAATGCCATCATTGCCATAACCGTCTCCATCTCCATCCAGATAGGCCGCAATCCAAAGCCCCTCATTAACCTGTCCATCACAGTTGTCATCAACACTGTTACAAACTTCGTTGGCTATTGGAGAAATAGAAGGTTCATTGTCGTCACAATCATCTCCAAAAAGGGAAAATCCTGCATCCAAAATAAAATTACACGTTTCACCCAGAACAGGACCGCTTCCCATTCCATCCAAATCAAAATCTGCGTAATAAGAAAGCAATTCCAAGCCATCATCTAGGAAGCCATTGCAATCGTCATCCAAATCATTGCAAATTTCAGGTTGTGGAAGAAGACAACTTCCGTCATCACTGTTGGCCGATGGATCATAATTACATGCCGTAGGATCCATACACCCCAAAATATCGCAAATGGCATCAATCCCATCACAATCCTCATCAATGGTGTTTTCACAAATTTCCATTCCATTGGGATTAACTGATGAATCATTGTCATCACAGTCGTTTGCCTCAACAGCACTGCCACATGCATCTGGCGCACCCACTCCATAACCGTCGCCGTCATTATCATTATAAGTAATCGACCCATCATCACAATCATCACCATTGTCCGCATAACCTGCCGGTAATTGACAATCCAGAACAAAGACATCAATATTTCCAAAGCCATCTCCATCGTTGTCGATGTAAAAAGTATTGGTCACAAACTCATCAATTTCTCCATCGCAATTGTCATCCAATCCATTGCACACTTCTGGCTGAGGATAAACACAAGTACCATCATCAACCCCCGCGGTAAAATCATAATTACAAGCATTGGGATCGATGCAACCAGCAATAGGGCAGATATCATCACCATTCAAACAGTCATCATCAATCCCATTTTCACACACTTCAATATTTCCGGGAAAACTACTGGGCTCTGCATCATCACAATCCAAGAAATTGTCGACATATCCCTGTGGGGCTCCACAATCAAAAATCTCTTGGGTCAAATCGCCAAAACCATCACCATCCGCATCTAAATAAAATGCAGTAGGAGTACTCTCATCTACGATAAATTCCGTCGTCAACAACAAATTGGTTGACTGACAAGAATTGTTGGGAACAACTTGACAATAAATAGCATCGTCCACCGCCCAGGTATTGGAACTTAAAAATGCTGTAGACTGATTGGCAACCAAATTACCGTTTCTATACCACGCATAAGTTGGGCCAATGCCACCATTGCTGACCACCGCATGCAACTGCTGGCTGTCCCCTGCGCATTTTGGATTGGTTCCTTGAGACAATACCAACTGAACTGTAGGAACAACAACGGGTTGCACGTTTATCACTACAGTATTGGAGTTAGCGTTTGTGCTGGTCAAACAACTAGCATTGGAAACCAAAGTCGCATAAACCTCATCCCCCGAAACCGGATTATTAGAAACCAAACTATTCACTCCTTGCAATACCAACGTTCCATTCTTATACCACGATACAAATGGATTGCTCCCTCCATTGGTAACTGTTGCGGTGTAGATAACAGAAGAAGAACCGCATAGATTGGTTGCCGGTGTAGAAACAGTTATGGAAGGTGTACTTACGCCTTGTGTAGTTAACGTTATGGTATTACTTGTCACCGAAGCCGGTGTTGCACAATCTGCATTGGAAACCATAACCAACGAAATTTGATCTCCATTTACAGGAGCATTCAATGTCAATTGGGCCGAATTGGAGCCCACATTTACTCCGTTTCTCTTCCACTGAAACGTTGGAGAATACCCTCCATTGAAATAGTTGGCATTAAACACAACTTGATTTACTCCAGCGCAAATATTCGTTTGTGAAGTTGAAATAGATACAGTGGGGACTACAGTTGAACCAGAATACGATAGTGTGATGACATTACTACTGGCAAGAGATGACGTCAAACACGAAGCGTTGGAAGTCATTTCCACCATCACTTGATCGCCCTGAATGGGATTGGTATCGTTATAAACACTCGAATTGGTTCCAACATTTACCCCGTTCTTTTTCCATTGATAGGTTGGCGTAGGTCCGCCATTTGCAGGAGTAGCAACATAACCAACGGAGGTAGTAAAATCACAGATGGTCGATTGTGTATCCGTTATGGTAACAGAAGGGGTAACTTGATTCACACCATTCAAGGTAATCGCATTGCTATTCACGTTGTTCGTGGAGCAACCTGAAGAAGCGTTCATTGCCACATAATAGGTATCTCCATTGGATGGAAGATTGTCCGTATAACTTGACCCGATTGCACTTTGCGCAATTCCGTTTTTATACCACTGAAAGGTTGGGTTGGCGCCTGTATTTGTATAAACGGTCGAGAAAGTAACTGCACTATTCAGACAGACCAAGGTTTGTGACGCCTCTAATAGAACTGAGGGAATGACGTTGCTATTGATGACAATATTTCCACTATTTGGTATTCCCGTTACAGCCGGGCTACTCGCATTAATTCTGATTTTATATCCAGTTCCTGATGGCGTATTGATTGGAATGGTACAAGTGATTACTCCACTAGTAGTGGTTCCACTCAGTGTGCCTATAACTACAGGTGACGCAAAAGAGCCCGTAGCATTGCTCAATTGCACGGTAAAAGTATTTCCCCCACTCAAAGAATAGGTGGCAGTGTACGGAACAGAAATTTGTACTCCAGGACAATAATTCAAAGCCAATGTACCAACAAAAATCTCAGGAATTGGTCGGCTCCTTCTCATGCTCACTGCATTACCCGTGGCTCCCGTTAATGCAACAATATCTGACTTTCCATCCACATCTAAATCCACAATCTTACATGCATTGGCTTCAGAGTTGGTATTCACGGGAAAACCAATATTGGTCAATGATGTAAAAGAAGATGATGACCAAGCTGTTGAAGAAGATGTAATTTTATTCAACAAAATTCTTGGAGAGTCAGCGCCCGAGAAAATCTCCGGTTTTCCATCCCCAGTGATATCGCCTATTGCAATGGTCTGATTGTTAACAGTGGCATGATCCGTACCGATAGCAACCGATAACGGTATTGCAAAAGCAAAGGTTCCATTGGCACTGGTGTTTCTATACAATCTTACAACATCTCCAGTTCTACTGGCCAATGCCAAATCCAATAAACCATCACCATTCAAATCTCCTACGCCCATTCCTCTGTCACCGTCTAGCAGGGATACTGTTGTAACGATAAAACTATTGGCATCCAACATACCCGAAGAGGCAATGTTTTTAAACAAAAAAGTCTTGGCTCTTATTCCAAACAACAAATCCTTTTTCCCATCTTGATTCAAATCAGCTACTTCCAATTGAACAATTCTATTGTCTCTTGCGGCATAAGAGGAAACGCTAATTAAACTTGGGGAACCTATGATAGCAGATCCAGAGTTGGAGAGATTCTTAAAATGAGCCCCAATGATTGTGGAATTACAACTAGAGGCTGCGTTACCATTAAAATCATATTGATTATTTGAAATCACAATGTCTGCCCATC
This sequence comes from uncultured Chryseobacterium sp., assembly GCA_964420985.1. Taxonomy (GTDB): domain Bacteria; phylum Bacteroidota; class Bacteroidia; order Flavobacteriales_D; family Sanyastnellaceae; genus CAMCTV01. The sequence goes on along the minus strand of CAYQUT010000017.1, from coordinate 52,251 downwards.
CATCGGAATCCAAATCCTCGCATTTAATACCTCCCACACGTCCAGAGCACGTCGTTCCATTTCTCATGTTGTAAGTTTGGGTCACGGGAGGAGCAAAGGAAATGGTTCCTGTTGTTGTGGTGTTAATATAAACGGACAAAGTACCGGTAAGTGTTGAGCTTGTCCCACCTGCAGAACCGGCAGTAATAATATCCCACTTTCCATCGTTGTTATAATCTGCAACGGTTAGAGCCTCCAAATAAGTTTGCCCTGTATTGACGGAGGATTCGGCTGAAGCAAAAGAGGATGTGGTCAACGTTCCTAAGGTGGAAACATTTCTACGAACCCTAAAACCAGCCGTTCCAGTAGTTTTTGACTCCAACATATCGGGTTTTCCATCACCATTAAAATCAGCAAACTCCAGAAACATACCGACATTACCAGCGGGGCTGACAACTGATTCAAAGTCGTTCACAGTCCAAGTAGAACCTTTGTTGGGGTTGAAAGAGGGTATAAAATTCAGATTGGATGTTCCTTGTTTTTGATTTTGCAAATCAACAATGGTGATTGCTCCGTACCGTGCGCCAAATGGAACATTAACAATTAACTGTGTTGCGGTGGCAGAAATAACAGCAGCTCTAACGCCACTGAAAAAAACAGCGTTACTCTGAGCTATGGTATAAAAACCACTGCCATTAATGGTTACCTGATCGCCAGGGGCCGCTGAAATAGGGGAAAAGGATGTGATGTGGGGTTGGGCGACAATCAGTAAAACACTCATCATACTGATTAAAAATGCGACTATTTTTTTTCTCATAAAGGAGTAAAATTCAAATCTAAAAATAACCACAATTTCAAAAAGAAACTGTTAAAATCAAAGCCGATTTCAATTCTTATCACCCCAACAAAAAAGGGAACAGCTCTCGCGATTCCCTTTTACTTTTTCTAGAATTTCTATTGGACTATCCCAATGCGAAGCGGATGAATCCGGTTGCGGTCAAATCCTTGTCAACTGACTTCATGTATTGAGATACATTCAATTTGCTGTCCTTGATAAACTCTTGGTTCAACAAGGTGTTCTCTTTCATGAATTTGCCCAAACGTCCCATGGCGATTTTCTCTGCCATTTCCGCTGGTTTGCCTTCATTGATGGCTTGCTCTTTACCTACTTCCAATTCCTTTTGCTTGATCTCTTCAGAGACTGAATTTTCATCCAAAGCCACTGGAGCCATAGCCGCTGCTTGCATGGCTACGTCTTTGGCAACATCCGCAGATGTCTCTTTGTTGAAACCTACTACTGAAGCCAATTTATTACCTGGGTGGTTGTAACAAAATACCATTCCCGCGTTCACTGTTCCATAGTAAGACAAATCCAACTTCTCTCCAATTTTACCAATCTCTTCGGTGATTTTGTCGTTGATAGACATTCCGCTGTCTGCAAATGGCAAAGCTTTCAACTCATCCAATGTAGCTGGGTTGTGCGCAATAGCAATATCCAAAATGGTGTTGGCTACTGCAACAAATGCTTCGTTCTTTGCAACGAAATCAGTCTCACAGTTCAAAACCAACATGGTACCGCGTGTATTGTCCGCCGTAGCTTTAGCCAATACCACTCCTTCTGTAGCATCACGGTCACTTCTGTTGGCTGCTACTTTTTGACCCTTCTTGCGAAGCAAATCAATGGCGGCATCAAAATCTCCATTGGCTTCTACCAATGCTTTCTTACAATCCATCATACCGGCACCGGTGATGGTACGCAATTTATTTACGTCTGCTGCTGTAATATTCATAATAATTTTTTTAAAAGAAACGATTAAGCTCTTGGTGTGCGCTTGCGTGGCTTTGCATCTGTTTTTACTTCCGCCTTGGCCTCAGTTGCTGGTGCATCCTCATTCTTGTCTTTCTCAGACTTGCGCTCTGTCAAACCTTCTGCAATGGCTTCAATCACTACATCCAAAATTTTAGAGATAGACTTGGTTGCATCGTCATTAGCTGGGATAGCGAAATCTACTTTACGAGGATCACTGTTGGTATCTACCATTGCAAATACTGGAATACCCAATCTCTTGGCTTCAGCAACCGCAATGTGCTCTTTCATTACATCAATAACAAACAAAGCTGCCGGTACGCGGTTCATGTCCGCAATAGATCCCAATACTTTGAACATCTTGTCATGGGTACGGGTCAATTGCAAACGCTCACGCTTGGACAATGTTGCAGCTGTTCCATCTGCTTCCATTTTCTCAATGTTGGCCATTTTGCGAACCGCCTTACGGATGGTTACAAAGTTGGTCAACATTCCACCTGGCCAACGCTCAGTAACGAAAGGCATACCGATAGCGGAAATGCGCTCAGCTACCAAATCCTTGGCTTGCTTTTTTGTTGCTACGAAAAGGATTTTCTTTCCAGACTTCGCGATTTGCTTCATCGCGTTTGCAGCCTCGTCCAACTTAACTGCTGTCTTGTTCAAATCAATGATGTGGATTCCTTTCTTCTCACCGAAGATATAAGGAGCCATGTTGGGATTCCACTTTCTGCTTAAGTGACCGAAATGTACACCGGCCTCCAAAAGCTCGTCAAAACTAACTCTTGCCATTTTATTTTATAATTGTTTACTTTCTCTAAAATCAATTCGCCGGTAGCCACCCAAGGGTGAGTCCGGCGAATTTGGATGCTAAACAATGTTCCAGTCCCGCGATTAACGCTTAGAGAACTGGAAGCGCTTACGTGCCTTCTTCTGACCGAACTTCTTACGTTCAACCATACGTGGGTCACGCGTTGTTAATCCTTCTGCCTTCAATGAAGATTTCCATTCTGGATTGATCTCAATCAAAGCTTTACTGATGGCCAAACGCAATGCTTCAGCTTGACCAGTAATTCCACCACCATCGATATTGGCTTTGATATCATACTTACCCACGTTCTCAGTGATGGTGAATGGTTGATTCACTTTGTACTGAAGAACCAATGAAGGGAAGTAAGTTTGTAAATCACGACCATTGATGGTCATGTTTCCTGTTCCTTCTGAAAGGTAAACACGTGCTACTGCACATTTACGACGACCTGAAGTATTGGTGTATTGGGTAGTTGCCATACCGATGTATTATCCTTTAATCTTGTATTCTGTTGGTTGTTGCGCTTGTTGCTTGTGATCTGCTCCTGCATAAACAAACAAATTGCGATAAACTGCACTTCCCAAACGATTCTTTGGAAGCATTCCACGAACGGCCATTTCTACCATCGCTGTTGGGTGCTTAGCCATCATTTCCTTTGGTGTAGCAAAACGTTGTCCACCGGGATATCCTGTGTAACGGATGTAAACTTTCTCATCCCATTTCTTACCACTCAACGCAACCTTGTCGGCATTGATGACCACTACATTGTCTCCACAATCCGCGTGCGGCGTGAACAATGGCTTGTGCTTTCCTCTTAATAAAGAAGCTACTTCAGAACTCAAACGTCCCAAGTTAACTCCTGCTGCGTCTACTACCAACCACTGCTTGTTTGCAGTTTCCTTATTGGCAGACAAAGTTTTATAACTTAAAGTATCCATGTCGTTACAGTTTATCCGTTAAAAACGGAGTGCGAAAGTAATACCTTTTTTTTATTCTACCAAGACTTTTCAACAATGAAATTATAATTAACTCATTTTCAATGCTTTATTTGTATGGAAAATAATTAAAACGCCAACCGAATTCCCATCTGCCCAGTATGAATGGCCTTATGTTGGGCCGATTTTCTTCCTTGATAGTTCCATGTCCATTGCCAACGGCCCCCAATGGTTTGGTATCGCATCACCCAGGTCCAATTGGTTCCCGATTGCAATCCTTCCAATAAATCATAAGTGTAAGTAGAATATCCTTGACCACTGTAATTCAGCTGGTGCCATGCTATTTCCACACTGCTTACTGATTTTCCCAATTCATTCCATTTGAATTGGACGGGCATCTCCAAAACCCGCAAATGCTCTGTTGTTTCTCCCACCAATTGTTTCTCTTTCCATTTTGGCTGCAATGTCAGTTGCGCTTGCTTGCTGTTAGATACAACAACATCCAAGGCCATTTCCTCATAATGAATCTGGTAATTGCGTCCGGCCAAAAAATCACTGGCTACTTGTTTCACCCCTTGCTTATAACTGGGTTGCAATTGTGTATCACTGTTCCATTGATAGCGAATCAAAGGCGACCAATACGCATCGCTGCGCTGCTCATACCCCAAGGACAACGCATTCAAAGAAGTGGTTTCTAAGTGTTGCAAGCCCCAAGTCCATCGCGCATCCTTTGTCGTATACAACAACTGATTGCGCCCTGTCAAATGCTGTTGTACTAAAATACTATCTGCTTGTTCAAATGTTTTCCATCCCAACCACTGGTCATTCAATGTTTGCTGATCTGCCAATAAACTTCCCTGGTAATTCCAACCCCTGAGCTTTTCTCGGTTGCCTTTCATTTGCATGGTCAATGATAATTTTTGGCCATGCACTGGAACAAAATCATTGTTGGGAACTTGCGTACGAATATAATTGGCATCATAACCAAATGCAGACATCTCAAATTCATTCAATTCTTTTATCCCATTGTCGTTGTAATCATTCCAAACAAAATTTCCTTGACCTTGGGGGACCTCAACATAAATATAACTCTTACGCTGTTCCAGCCCCGTGCTCAATTCATAATAGCTTGTGATATTCCAAACACGATCTGCACTCCACCATTGTGTTCCTGCTCTACCTACCCAATTGCTCTCTGGCCGGCCATTAAAAACCTCCGAGGACAATACCATCAACTGCCGTTGCGCCAAAACGGCATTGACGCGCCAACCTGAGGCCAACTGCCAGGCCGCATCCATTCCCCATTGTTCAGCACGGGCTCCTCTCTGCAATTGTGATTCCTGAACACTCGATAAATAATCCAATCGGTTGCGATAAAAGACAACTAATTTTTTCTGCACAGTATCTTTGGTTCCAGCCCCCACCGAGTAATCATAGAAAACATATGGAAGCGGGCCTGTCCCCAATTCTCTTTTGTTGCTTTCCCACTCATCCTGCCAATAAATTCTCAACTTGCCTGGTGTCCAATCCAAACGATTTTTATTCCTGTAAAAGTGCGCGCTCCTTTCCCCAGTCGTGGCCAATGCCCAACCATCCCATTTCCAAGTCAAATTCTTTTTGTTCAGTGGGTATCCTATCCACCGCAATCGTTGGCCTGAAAAATCCTTTGACCATTGCAATTGCTCTGCGCGCAACATCACCGATCTGCCGTTTTGCTCCAAGGACAACTCTCCTCCCACTAAGCGAAAGTCCCCTTGGTAATTCAACCCCAGTAAATTCCAATTGCGCTCAAACTCCACCTCCCTAAATCGCTCTATTCGATTAAAAAAAACACTGTTGTATTCAAAGTCAATCTTTGATTTTATTCTTTTCTGCTCAAATGCCAGCACACTCTTTAGCGCCCAGCCCTGATTGTCTCCATCATTCTTGTCTGAAAACAAATTCAAATCTTGCTGACTCATGGCCAGTTCATTGTCCCATATCCATTTCCCTCTTGCCGTAGAATCCTGCCATTGGTATCCCATGATCCACATTTGCAGCGATTTTGGCGCTGTCAGCTGAGCCTTATCAATGTAGCTTCCCTGCTTAACCCACTTTTCTCCATCCCAAACGGGAGCAACCCATTTGTACACCTTTCCTCCCGCATTGAATCCCGACTCAACGTAATTGCCTTGTCCTTGCCCTGCATAGCTGAACACCACCTGATACAACTCAAAAGTAGTATCTTGACTTACTTCCCAAACCCAACCAAAGTCCAAAGTGTCCTTTTTAAAATAAGCCACTCCTGCAACAGGACCTTCCCATTTTCTTGCACCGTCAACAAATGCTTGTCCCACATTGTCTCCAGATTGACTTAAAAGATAACGAGAAGAATCGGATAAATTCAATTGCAATGGTTGATTCTTGGCGTCCCATTCATTGAAGTAACGCCAATACATTTTCTGCTTTTCCCATTTCTTTTCGGCTCCTGCTGTCACCAATGGCCTGAAATATTGTTTATCAGAATATTGAAATTCTACCACAATGCGTTTATCCTTGGTCAGCTGTCTTGACGGCATAAAGGTGATGGTTCCAGCGTTGTAATCAATGACATAATCTTTGTCCTGTCCACGTTGTAATTTAATACCATCAATGTACACTTGTTCTGTGCCTGCCAAAATGATAATGAAATTTTCACCATTTGCACCATTCAAACGATAGGGTCCTTGATTGCCCTCAATGGCTACAAATGACTGTCGGGCAAATCTTCCTTTGGATAAGGACAATGCCACATCCGTTTTCCATCCATTGTTATTCTGCTGAAAAGACAGGCCCTGCCCGCGTTTAAAATAGCGCATGAAATACCCTTCTTTTTGCTGAATGGTAAAATCTCCTGCTAAAATCTGTGTAGTCTTATTGTACAACAATATATTCATGACATCAAAATCCTCCAATTTCGATGAATATCCTCCTGCTTGGAGGGGCAGTTGCGCATCGGACAATTGTCCTTTGATTCTCCATTCACCATTGATCCGTCCATCCAATTGCAAATTGAGCCCTGATTGCAAACTCAAATTTTGATTGTTGCCCACTTGTACAGTTCGGGTCAAGGCTCCAGATTGAATGATATCGGTTACACTGCCTGTTGTTGGACTATTGAGCCTGTCGCCCAAATAGGAGGGTTTAAAAGTTGACCTTGTCCTTTGGTATGGTTTAAACTGACCAATCTCTGTTGGATAAGGCAACCTTCGATAACTCCATGTCAATCGGGATTGATCCAATGATTTTGGAATCACCAACATGCTCTTGTGCGGTATCAGTTGGTACAACGTATCGGACACCAGATTGGTATCGTTGCGCAAAACAAAACCATTGGGATCTATGGCCAAGGTATCCAAGATGAGGGTGTCCACAGCAGATTGCGCCCGCATTCCCCATGCAGCGCAACACAAACAGAAGACAAGAATCACCTTTTTCATCAACAAAAGCCTAACAACAAAGTTTGGCAATTTATATTGCTTTTTACAAGGCTTTGTCGATTAGTTTCGCAACATGCGCACATATTGGAGAATCATTCTAGAAAGTGTGAAAATGGCATTTCATGCTTTGGTCAGCAATAAGCTCCGAACCATCCTTTCTTTATTGGGCGTAACCATCGGAATATTCTCCATCATCTTTGTTCTAGCAGTGGTAGACAGCATGGAAGCCGACATGCGCGAAAGCCTAGAATCTGTCGGGTCAGACGTCATGATGATCAAAAAATGGCCCATGGGACCTGAAGATGGGAAAGAGGAGTATGAGTGGTGGAAATTCATGTCACGCAGGGAGCCTTCCACCAAGGATATGGCTCAGTTGGCCGCTCGTTTAACCACTGCACAAGCCTTGGCTTATGAATCAGGAACCTCCCAAACTGTGAAATTTGAGGGCAATTACTTGGAAGATGTTTGGGTCAATGGTGTTACCTTTTATTACAACCAAACCAGAACTGTAAAAATCGACAAAGGACGATATTTCACAGAGTTAGAGTGTGATGGAGGACGTGCAGTGTGCATCATCGGAAATACTGTAGCGCAAGCGCTATTTGGAAAAGGTGAATCATTGGACAAGGAAGTCTCCATTGCAGGCTTAAAACTGCGTGTCATCGGACAAATGAAAAAAGAGGGCGCGTCACTTTTTGGAAATGGTATGGACCAAACCATCATTGTTCCTGTGGGATATGCCATTCGTTGGATGAATACTGAGGAAGTAGATGGCAGTATCATGGTCAAAGCCAAATCTTCAGCCACCACTGACGACTTGAAAGGAGAAGTGGTACAACAATTCAGATCCATTAGAGGCATCAAACCCGGAGGCGATAATGATTTTTCCATCATCGAAGCCAAAATGATCAGCGATGTTTTGGATCAAATTGTAGGTGTCTTCAATTCTGCAGGAATGTTCATTGGCATTTTTGCCATCATTGTTGGTGCCTTTAGTATTGCCAATATCATGTTTGTCAGCGTTAAAGAAAGAACGCATCTCATTGGAGTTCAGAAGGCTCTTGGCGCGAAAAAAATCTTTATCCTGATTCAATTTCTAACGGAGGCCATTTCTCTCTGTATCATAGGAGGGTTAATGGGTTTGGGATTGGTCTATATCTCCATACAGGGGTTGAATGCCGCATTTGAAATGGCCTTTATTCTTCCCATCGAACGCATCTTTATGGGGATAGGAATATCCGTCATTGTTGGATTGATTGCGGGAATCATGCCCGCCTGGTCAGCAGCCAATTTAGATCCCGTTGAAGCGATGAGGAGATAATTACTCCTTGACAAAGGTGGTGCTGACACCATCCATTACCAATCGATAAATACCTGCAGGCAAACTTTCAACATGAAGTGTATTGCTGGTGAGCTGTGTGTTCAACACCCTCTTACCTTGATTGTCATAAACAACAACATGACCATTCTTCCAATGGTGGATGTTTAATATTCCTTTGGTAGGATTAGGAAACAAGGAAAGCCTTTGAGCGTCTACTTGTTCAATAGCCGTCACACTTCCTGCACACTCGCAATTGGCATTGTAAATATCATTCAAAGTAGCCATGTTGCCATCATCGCAGGGATCGCCAATGAAATAGCAACTTCCATCATTATTAGAAGCATTGGGGTTGTAATTGCACGCATTGGCATCTGTACATCCATCCACCAAAACAACAGTTCCCAGGTGATAACGCGCAAAAGCAAAATCATTGTTGTCTTGTTGTACAAAACCTCCGCAAACTACTTTAAAATCGTTGGTTAACGCCAAACCATTGGCATCTTCAAAGCCAGCAGCCATGGTGGTTACTACCAAACCTGCAGTACCAAAGGAATTGTCCACTGTGCCTTCTGTATTGAAACGCATCAAACAAAAGTCCCTTGATCCACCAAAACCACCCGCACCTGTTGTACCACACGCCAATATCTTTCCATCTCCTTGCAGAGCGATATCATAGAGCACGTCAATGTTGTCATTGTCTACAATGGCGTAACCACCACTAGCAAAAGTGTTGTCCAAACTGCCGTCTGCTAAATGCGCAGCAATCATAAAATTGTACTCGCTGCCATCTCTATTGCCACAAGCCAATATATGGCCATTTTGATACACTGCGCGGTAATAACGACCGTACGCTGGATCAATCCAAATACCATCTCCATCTACAGATGTAACTGGGGTTCCATTGTTGTCCAAAACAGCAATCATCGCATGGTCCATATTGTCATTCATACTATAACTAGATCCTACAATAAAGATATTTCCGTTGGGCATTATGGCTGCACCGCGGGAAACCACGTCATCTTGAGTGGTAGTAGTAAACATCGTATACCCGCCATTGGTTCCAAAAGAACTGACCATGGTCCCGCTCACATCGAACTTCGCCACTACAATTCGCTCATTGGAAAAACCAGCAGGCATTGACCCGCCGATGATCAAATAACCGTCATTTTGAACAATGATTTCTCGTGCATAATCTTCACCACCCTCAATTTCCCACAGCATGACACCTCCATTTCCAAATGAAGCATCCAATGAACCATCAGCAAGGAAGCGCCAAACAGCCCACTGCGTGTTGGCAGCAGAAAGCGACGTTGCACCACAGATCAATATTTTGTCATCATTCAATACTTTCAAGTCATACATAAAATCACCACCCAAAGTATTGTTGTAAATAAAGACACCATTGGAAGCAAACGAAGCATCCAGTGTTCCATCTACATTCAAACGGCCTACCGTGGCTTCAAAATTGGACCAGTTGCCGGACACACCACAAAATACAGTTTTTCCCGTGCTTTGAACACCTACTGCCTGACAGTTGTCAAAAGAATCGCCGGAAACAGGGGAGGAGATCACCTGTCCTGTGCCACCAAAAGTTAGGTCTAAACTACCTGGTGTCTGTGCCAAAGAAGATACAACAGCCATGGAAAGGGCTGAAAAAGCCAATAGGTTTTTAATCATGTTCAAATATAATAAAAAATGAAAAATATCAATGCTGCAATAGCTCGACCATTTTTTGTCCTAAAAGACAAACATCTTCGAAGGAGTTGTACAAAGGAACTGGCGCCAACCGGATGGTATCAGGCTCTCTCCAATCCACGATGATACCGGCAGCTGATAACTGCTGAACGATGATCTTGTCTCTGCCCAACAACCGCACACTAATTTGACAACCTCGTTCATTTGGATTCACAGGAGTTACCTGCTCCATGGGCTGACCAGACAATTGAGAAACTTGTTGCAGAACAAATTCAAGATATCCCGTCAACTTCACGGACTTTGATCTTAGCTCTTCCATGGTTGTACTAGAGAACAACACCAATGAAGCGCGATGCGCAGCCATCGATAATACAGGAGCATTGCTTAACTGCCATGCCTCAGCAGACGGAATGGGCTGAAAACCAGGTTGCATTAAAAAACGTGTAGACTTGTCATGGCCCCACCAACCGGCCATTCTCACCAAATTGGAGTGGTGGTGCTTCTCATGAACAAATACGCCTGAAACCCCACCGGGCCCACTATTCAAATATTTATAGCTGCACCAACAAGCAAAATCCACCTCCCAATCATGCAATTGAACAGGGACATTTCCCGCCGCATGGGCCAAATCAAAACCGCACGTCGCACCCACAGCATGCGCGGCAGCAGCAATGGCTTTCATATCAAACCATTGTCCTGTGTAATAATTAACTGCTCCAAAACAAACAGTGGCCAATTCATCTCCACAGGCGTGTATCTGGGCAATGATGTCTTCTGTTCGCAGCAACGTTTCACCTTCTCTGGGTTGCATTTCCACCAGCACATCCTCTGGATTTAATCCATGCAATTGGGCCTGTGATTCAAAGGCATAATGATCCGATGGAAAAGGTTTGTGCTCAAATAAAATCTTTCTTCTTTTACCCTGCGGGCGATAAAAAGAAACCAACAATAGATGAAGATTCACCGTCAGTTGATTCATCACCACCACTTCATTTTCATTGGCACCAAAGATGGGCGCTATCCATTTTGCAAAAGGTTCATGGTAGCTGAACCAAGGATTTTTGGCTTCAAAATGTCCTTCAACCCCAAACTGGGCCCAATCAGAAAGTTCTTGATCTATACACTCTTTTACTCCTTTGGGTTGAAGCCCTAAAGAATTTCCAGTAAAATACAGGGCATCGCTGCCATTATACTGAGGAAAATAAAATTGACTTCTAAAAGACCGCAATGGATCTTGCTCGTCCTGGGTCTTGGCCCAAGTCAAATCAAATTTATATTCCATCTAATGGTTGGATTAATGCATGTGTTGCGCCTTGTGCAAGAATTCTTCAAAAGGCAATTTCACTTCATTGATGGTACAATTGGACTTGATCAATTCCATGACTTTGTCTTCAAAAAGTAAGTCATAAACATTTTTGGCTTCCTCTCTTTTGGCCAACAACTCTTTGGCCATGGTCTCCAAACGATCATCTTCCACGGGCAAACCATATTGCGCAAAGCGCTCTGCATATTGCTTTTTCACGTGGTCAACAGCTTCTTCCATGGTGACCTTGATCTCATTTTTCTCGATAATCTTGGACTCAATCAATTGCCATTTCAAACCTTGCGCATAAGCTGGATATTCTGCCTCAACTTGCTCTTCTGTCAATGGCTTCTCGTTGCTCATTGCAATCCAACGCTTCATGAAAGCATCAGGTAAGGCAGGATTGATGGTGTCTGCTATTTGACGGGCGGCGGTTCTCTTGAACATCCACTGCGCATCACGAGCGAATACCTCGGTCATATTCTCACGCACCTTGGCGCGCATTTCATCTGTATTGGTCACTGTTCCTGCAGGGAACAATTTATCATACAATTCCTGGTTGAATTCAGCCACCTCCACGTGGTGGATATTGTTGATGGTCAATTGAACATTGCCCTCAAAGTGGTGCAAATCATGGTGGGTAATTCCCAACAAGCGCGCTAAAGCTTCATGATCCGCAGTCAAATGATGTGGATTTACAACAACTGTATCTTCTTTGCTCAACCCAACCAATTGCTTCAATGTTTTGGCATCAGTTACATCTTCAATGGTCACAGTAGCGTTGTTGTTGATTCCGCCCTCTACTACTTTTCCATCCGCATCAACAGCCTTCACCGTCACATCCAATAAATCTTCTGCACCGCTCTTGTCTGGATTAGACATTTTACCAAAACGTCGACCATAATCACGGATCTGCTTATCAATCAATTTGTCATTTACATCAATAACCGCAAAGTCAAATTTCATTTTCTTATCCAAATTGACCTCAATTTCAGGGGCCAATCCCATTTCATAGGTAAACGAAAAATCGCCAGGATTGTCCCAATCACCCACATCATCACCTTCTTTTGGAATAGGGTTACCTAAAACGGGAAGTTTATTGTCTGATATGTGCTTGTAAACGGCATCTTGCAACATTTTATTGATCTCCTCGGCCAACACCGCCTTGCCATAACGTTGCTTCACCACAGAGGCAGGAACGTGGCCTGGACGAAAACCGGGCATTTGCATGTTCTTTCTGTAGTTCTTCAAAGATTTTTCAACCGCTGGAGCATAATCTGCTGCAGTGATTTCAATCTTGATTTCTGCATTCAATGCATCAATGTTGTTTTGGGAGATTTGCATAGTCTAAAAAAAAGAAATACCGAGTTATTCGGTATTTATGTTACATATTTTGTCCGGATGGAGGGACTCGAACCCCCACGCCTCACGGCACCAGATCCTAAGTCTGGCGCGGCTACCAATTACGCCACATCCGGAATTGGGAATCAAATAACTCCCAAAAGGGATGCAAATATACGGCCTTATATGAAACTTTCTAATAAAAAATGAAGGATATAGTTTGGTCCGATGAAAAAAGACATGTGCTGGGCTCTTGTGATCATTTTCCTGAATCTATCCGCCCATAGTCAAGGTTTGCAACCCAATCTACGGGGAACGCAATCGGCTATTAACAATGAGCCCAATCTAAAGGTTGAGCTATTGGTCTTCAATTACCACCTCCAATCCAATGTGAATGATCTATTCTTGGGAATTAAAAAGCAAGGGAAAGGTTTTTCACTTTGGTCGTATGCTGGGGCTTCAAAAGCCTCTTTCATTCAAACGACGCAAATTCAATTGGGTAGTCAAATCCAATTGGGCAAACAAACCAGCCTATCACATGAAATCATCTTCAATCGGGAAAAATTTCCAGAAAATCACCCCTTGCTGTTGTGGCAGTCCAATTCTGCCATTGAATACACCCATTCTTTCTTTCACTTTCAGTATTTGCATCGGTGGCAGTGGAATAATCAACAACACACAAAAGATTACTGGCCCAATCAATGTTTCCACATCCTATTAAAGACATCATCCCGACATCACCTGCTCGTGGACCTATGGCAATTTGATGCCTTGCCCACTCAACTACTCATCCAACACCGCATATTATTGAATTCAACATGGGAATTGGGTTGGGGTTTGCAATGGCCTAAAAACAAATACTGGGTTGTACTTAAAAACAATCGCAGAAAATTACAATCCACCTTTTGCATCACCGCTCAACCCTATTTTTTACCCTCCTTATATCAATGGCATGAAATCAATAAGGATTAATTTGCTGCTTTTGATGCTGCCTTTCACTGCATTGGGACAATTACCCGATTCAAGCGCAACAGAAGACGTATATCAATTGGATGTAGTAGATGACAACATTGACAGTGAGATTTCCACACCCCGCATCAATGTCAACAATGCGCTACAAATTAAGCACCTGCCCAAGCATTTTCAACAGGGCATAACGCAATACAAAAATCAATTCGGCTGCATTACCAATCTTTTTGAACTCTTTCGCATTCCCAACATTTCCCCATCACAATGGGACAGTATTATTCCCTTTCTTACTTCAGGTCCTTGCCTTGAAAAACCAAAATTCATTGACCAAACGCTTTCCCTAACCGCTAAGGACATTCCACCAACCGTTGAGGTATCAGATATTTCAAAATACAACGTACGTTACAAAGGAACAAGTGAGAATGGATTCCGATGGGGATTCCATCATTTTGTAACAGAATACAATGAAGAAAAAACCATTCTGAATACAGCATACTTCCAATTCAAAAATAAGAATCACCACTTCATTCTGGGGGACTTCCTACCACAAACACCGTTGAACATGTTGTTTGGGAACAACCTCATGCGTACGTCAGCTTGGAATGTCAATCCCTTGATGGGAGATCATCTGGCCTTTGCACCCTATACTTCAAGTATTACCAATCGACATTGGCGCGGTGTGGCTCTGACAAAAGCCTTTAGGGCTATTAGCCTGAATATTGCGCTGGATCAGGTCAAGGCTCCGCCACTAGCGTATCCAAAACAAATGTGGTGGAACATAGAATGGAAACGAACAAAATACAAGCTACAGTACCACCAATACACCTTCGTTGAGGAACGAAAGAAAACAACTAAAAACGCCTTGACATTTGCCGGAGCATTTGGGAAAAACATCTTGCAAAGTGAGTTGATCCATGAAAAAAACAAACTCAGCCTTCATACTTTTTGGATACAACCCATTTTCAAAAACCAATGGATGCGCATTTCATACCGCGCTATGGTCTCTTCTTATTTAAAAGAGGAAGAATGGGTGTACGCCCATCAAATTTTCTTTCATAAAAAACTCAAAGGTTTGATTTCATGGATCAACGAAAAAAATAATGGTCTTTGGGAAAACGCTTCGCGTCAAGAACAAGTCATTCAATCCCACATTGACTTTATACCCAACCGTTATCACAATTTCTATATACGTTATCAGATAAAAAAAAGTCCAGAGATGATGCGCCAGTGGCGCGTGGATGGAAAATGGAAAGTCAATGAGCACATCCAAATTCATTGTCGCATTGAACAACATAGTGCCGATGCAAAATCGGGATGGCTCAGTGCCATGGAATACGAATGGAAGCCAATGGATCAGCCATGGCAAGTCATCATCCGTCAAGTATTCTTCAGTGTTCCAGATTGGGATTTACGCATTTATATGATGGACCGAGAACTCAAAGGAGGTATGAGTATCCCCGCATACAGTGGAAAAGGCAAAAGAACGTTCTGTATTGTTCAATACCATTCACCTCAATTCATTTGCGCTTTTAAAATAGAAAGAGAGCGGGACATGGAACATGGTGGTGCTGTTACCAACCATAGAGCCGACTTTCAAATGACGTTAGCCTTTTAATTTCAGAAAAATATAACGCAATAATCCCATTGTATTCAAATACAACCAACTTTTCTCTTTAAAAAAGGATTTATAGTCAGAAAATGTTAGTTCAGAGATGACACGGAACAACATCGATTGATGAAGTGAATAATCTCTACGTGAACCATTGTAAAAGAAATAGTCATACTGCATGCGCAAGTAACGTTTGAGTATTTTGGGATGAATTTCACTGGCATTTCGCTGAATGAATTTCATCTCAGATGCTGCATCTCTGGTTACCTTTCGATTTTCTTCCCAATGCACCAATACAGCGCAAACTGGAAGTTGAACCCATCTAAACGACTTGGCATAACGAACAAAAAAATCAAAATCTTGATGTCTTTTTAATTCCTCATCAAATTGAACTTTCAGGAAAGAATCTCGGTCAACAATAAAACTCGAAGTCTGGGCAAACCCTCCATCCAAAAGAAAGTTCACAGCACTAACATTCTCCTCCCAAGGTCTAGAAATCTTTGCTGTGGCTTGACCTCCCTTGTAAATTCTTGACTGAGAAAAATATCCAGCGTGGCCTTTGTTCAGATAGGACTTACACTGTTCAATATAATTGACTTCCCATTCGTCATCACTGTCCAAAAAAGCGATGAAATCTGCATTGGACAATTCAGCTCCTTTATTCCGAGCCACATTGGCATTGGACTTTTCTTCTAACTGGTGATAACGTATAATGTTGCAATGTTCTAATTCAGAGAAAGGAGTTAATGCTATTGTCGAAGCGTCATCGATAACCCAAATTTCTTGAACCGGCGTTGATTGATGGAGAACGGATCGCAACGCACGCAGCAACTCATCTCTCCGATTGTGTACGGGAATAACCACTGCTATCGTACTGTCCTTAGCCATTACAAAAAAGAGTTGATTTGTTCCAAATGAATTTCTGAGGTATGGTGTGCCAAAACAAATTGCCTTGCATTTTTGGACATCACTGATGATACATCTGTATTACTGACCGCCTTATACATCGACTCAGCCATTTCCGCTATCGCATCCTCTTCCACCAAATAACCGCAATCCTCTTTAACCACATCTCCTATCCCAGCATGTCTGGTAGACACCACTACCAACCCTGATAACATGGCCTCTAAAATGGCAACCGGTGTGCCCTCCTCATCTCCGTTTGATGCCACAATGGAATGCTGTATAAAACAACTACTTTCAGCAAAAACTCTCATAATGCCCTCTCTGTCCAAAACACCATGAAAAATCACCGCATCCATCAAATTGTTCTTTTGAACAAACTCCTCGCAATTTGACATCAAAGGGCCGTTTCCAATGATTGCCAATCTTACTTCTTTGTCTCTTTGGTAGACTTGATAAAATGCCTTTAATGAACTCAAAGGGGACTTCTTCTCTACCAACCTTCCCAACATTACAAATTGCTTGGAATTTAAATTAGGCACTATCTTCTGATACTCCATATTTGCACCGCAAGGTGAGTAGAGAATTGACTTTTCCCTTGCTCCCATTTCAACAATGCGATTCAACATTTTTTTTGAAACAACTACAAATCTATTATTTGTATTTAAAAACAAATTACGATATCGTTCTTGATTCTTTTTAAGAATATCAAAAACAGAAATGTCAAATCCATGGAAATTCGTAATCGTTGCAATATTCAACAACTCAACAACTTCAATATTAGCCACTGCCGTTGTTCCATATTCAAAATACACTACATCCGGTTGGTTCATTTTGAGTGATTGAAACAAACTCCATTGTTCCCAACCCCACTTTCTGTTGTAACGCCAATTCAAAAATCGGATGGTCCATTTAGAAAGAGGAGGAAACGAAACGTCATTGCACTTGGTGGGCTGCTCACCGTCATGGTATACCCAATTTACATGATTCAAACCATCAATATGCAATTGAATAAAAGTCTCAGAATAGGTATGCTTTGATGGCGTGAATAATGCAATTCTCTTCATGAATTCAATCCTTTTAATCTTTGATGGTTGAGATGCGCATGGATGCAATCTGCCAACTTCTTGGCGGTATCCTCAGCTGAAATCCATTGATTATCGATTATTACAGAAACATCTCTGACGGCTTGATCTTTATTCTTTTCCAAAATGACATAAGAAAAATCAAATTTAGGAAACAGATCTTCAAAGCGTTTCGCATCCTTTACTGAGGAAAAGATAACGCCATCTATTTTTTCCCAATGTTTTTTGTAGACATACTTAATCAATTGGGCATTGAGCCATTTAAAAGAAAACAATCTCACTTTTTTAAAGTAACCTTCCCATACGCGACCTTTTATTTGGAAAGGCAAGATTTCCGCATCCAACTCCATTTTCAACAATTGTTCTTCCCAATTCTCTGTTGCATTAAAAAACAATAATTTATCCGGACAATCTAAATAATCTTTGTTTACTTGGGATTGGTGATAATCGATCAAGTTCATTATCTTTTCTGAAAACGGTATCGATAATTTACCATTTATCAATTGATACAACAACCCTCTCTTTCGATGAAACAACTCATTGTGTTCTTTGGTTGCTGTCATCCCTGAATGGTGTATTCTATAGAGGCTCCATGTTGCATCAAAACCCTTAAAATAACCAAACTGAGCATGCCAAATGTACATGGCCATGTCCACACTGTGGATAAATCTAAACCATGCGGGTCGACAAAAATGCTTTGATCTAAAAATAAATGATGTAGTATGAAAAGGCGAATATTTTCCAATCACATCATTCCAATGCATCTTTTCTGGGATTTGCTTGAACATGGCCTTTCGCTCCCCATTGGCATATAAAAAGTCAGTATTGTGGAATGAACCAGCACAATCATCATGCTGCTCCAAATACGCAACCTGTTGTTCTAACTTTTCTTCAGAAATCCAACAATCATCTCCTTCGAGCATGGCGATATATTTGGCGCCAGAAGCCAAACAAGATTGAAATAATAAATTGGCATTTTCAAAAACTCCTATGTTCTTTCCGCGTGAAAACAATTTTACTTTTTCAGGAAATTCGTCTGCGTAGCGCTTACACAATGTTGGTGTGCTGTCCTTTGAACCATCTTCCCCGATAAACAATTGCCATTCAAATGTTGTTTTTTGTGACAAAACTGACTCTATGGCTGTTTTGATATAAGCCTCATGGTTGTATGTAACCATAAACACAGCGACCAATGGGGTGGTATTACTCAATGATCCATTGGGCATATCCAAAGCCGGTTTTTCCAAAATCATTCCCATTGTACAACATCCAAAACTTACCCTCGTGCTGAAAAACATGACCATAACATGCCATCTGCTCATCCCAATCGCCATGATGGCCTAATGGAAGAGTATCTTGGTATTGCTTGATCCATTTTTTTCCTTGACTATCCCAAAGAGCATGGGTAATCTGATAAGCATTGCCCGCAAGCTCTCGATATCCAGACAATTTGCGAAAAGAAAAAAAGAGCGCCCTCTTATCATTTTCGATGGTCAAAACACATGGCCTCCCAAAAGCCTCACCCCTTTCATCATAATCCAATAGTGCTTTGTTCTCTCTCTGCCAATGTATTCCATCCGTTGAACTAGCCCGCTTAATGGTATACTGCGGCTCTGTTCTTCCGTCTAATATTTTCCAATCGGTGCAGGAGACGTAATACATCTCCCAACCATCCACATTCTTTAAAACAAACGGCGCGGTATTAAAAAAGATCTCATCCAATGATCTGTCCAACAGAGGGGCCTGAGAATATCGCTTGAAATGGATACCATCATCACTAATGGCCAATCCGATAGAAAGTCGATAGGATACGGTAACCTGAGGATTCCATCCAATGTAATACATCCAATATTGTCCATTGTGATGGACCACACAAGTAGGCATTACACCCGAATCGTCAAATGTTCCCAATTGACCAACATCCATCAAGGGGCCCATTGGCTCGCCTATCAGCAAAAATTGACCATTTATTATTTGTGCTTTAATACAAAATGGCAATGACTGGCCTTTTGCATTTCTAGCACCAAAATACAACATGAATTCATGACCCTGTAATGGCACAGCAAAAGGAACACTGGCATGTGAAAATGACTTGCCCAAATCATACTGATTCCAAAAAAAAAGCTGCTGTCCTTTTATCCAACTCATATCATCTTTCTGCTATCCACACCGGACAATTCTCCGTATGTTCCTTTAACAAAAGACCACTCCGGAGTAGACTTGATGACCGATGTTCCCATTGCAACGAACGTTCCCTTTCCAAGGGTTAATCCATCCCTAATGGTGGAATTAACTCCAAACAAACAATTATCTTGGACTACACAGTGCCCTGATAATACGACATGAGAAGTAAACATCACATGATGGCCAATGCTAGAATGATGGCCAATATGATTGCCTGACCATAAAACTACATTGTTCCCTATGGTCACAAAAGGCTGAATGGTATTGTCTTCTAATACAAAGCAGTTTTCGCCGATGGAGGCGGCGAAATTGGTACACCTTGAACTGATGTAGGAAATAAATGAATAACCTCTTTGTTTTGCCTCATTGTAAATCCCTTCTCGAAGTTGATTCATCTTGCTCGGTGACATAGGAGCAAAAAAAGCAAATTGAGACGGTGGATAATGTGCTTCTAATTCCTCAAAAGGTACCACAGGCAAACCACAAAAAGTTCCCTCTTCAGGCATATAGGCTTTATTTACTGTAAAGGCCACTACATTGTATTCACTATCCTTTGTAAGATAATAGTGGGCCAATTCCGCAAAGTCCTTAACCCCAAATATGACAACGTCGTTCAGCATTACTTGTAAAGGTAGGTAGTAAACTCATAAAGTCCATAATCCTGTCGGATCACAATATTTCTGGATAAATTTTTCGATAACCATCTTGATAGCTCATCCATTGACACATGAAATAAATCATCTCTTTCCCAATCAACATTTTTGGACATGGTATTAAACGCTATTCCACGGGCAGAAGAATGAAAAGCCTTTGCTATCACAGCCGTAAAATAATTCCACATTTCCTCCTGACTTAATTCTCTCTTTTCTGTAAATACGCCATTCATCACTGCATAATCAAAAGATGGCCATTCAAATTGATCAGCCAATACATCTGCGCAAATAAAAGTATGATCAGAAAATTTTTCTTTGCATCGATCAATAAAAATTTGGGAATAATCCAATCCGATGTATTCATCCAATTGAATGTTATTGGCTTGAATAAATTCCAATAGATGAGCTGTCCCGCAACCAAAATCCAAAAGTCTTTTAGAATGGCTTGGCTGAATATCCCATTCTATTAGCTGAAGCATCATTCTAAATCGCTTGTGATTATCTTCCAACTTGGGCCAGTCCATCCCTTTGTGATTGTCCCCGTGCAAACCATAGCAGTTCTCGTAATGCTTTACAATATTCTCATATCCTTTTTTCATGAAAACGTATATTGTTTCAATAAAACTTGACGTTCCTCAAAATCATTGTTCATCAATACATCCAAAATGGACATGCCCGGATGAAATACAGATCCCATCTGAGGATAAGCCTGTAATGATGAATTAACAAAAGAAAGTTCAATTCCAAAATCAGAAAAAACTCTTTTGTCATATAATTCAATACCTCCAATCGCATTGTTGTAGGCAGCAGCCTTTTCTTTCTGACAAATTTGCACTATTCTTTCTTGTCCAATTCCCGAAACATCTGCAAAATCGATGGAGGATATTTTAAAATCTTTGATCATTCCCAATTGTTCCGCACACCAGCTAATGGTTTTTTGATTCAACAATGAAATTTTACCTGTCCCATCACCTAAAATTTCTTTTAATGACTCAATCAATTCTGAATAGCACTTGGTCTTTTTGTAACTCATTTCCAATGATTTCAAAAAAAGTTTGGTCCAACGACCATCCGCGATTTCAATCTCATTGATTAATTTATTCTGACTTGCTCCATTCAATGGAATGGTAAACATATTGGGGGTTCCAGAAAAAACGAATTGATTTCTGTTTACCCAACCTCTGTTGATATAATTGACATTGTCCAAAAACACAAATACGTCACAAGAATCAAGCAAATGAAAATATCCCAAATAGGGGAAAAAATAAGGTTGCATAATCACTACCCGTTTCATAGGGCGTGATGAATAACATCCACGATATTATTTAAATTTTCTTTGCTCAATCCAACATACAAAGGCAAGCATAAAACACGAGACGATATGGATTCAGAAATTGGACAAGACTGACCTGAGATATAAGGCAAATGATTCAACGATGGATAAAAATAACGTCTGGGAAAAACATTTTTCTCCGCCAATGCAGCCACCACCTTATTCAATACCCACTCACTTTCAAAAACCACCGGAAAATAGCTATAGTTCCAATTGGTTTCTTGGCGCAAAGCTATGGTCTGAACGCGACTAAAATCGAGATGTTGCAGATAAAAATCTACCACCGCTTTGCGTTCACTTAAAACCAAATCCATCTCTCCCAACATAGATAAGCCCATTGCTGCCTGAAGCTCAGATATTTTGGCATTAATACCAACAAGTGAAAAGTCGGTTGCGTTCAAATGGCCAAAATTGTGTGATTGAAATGCCATCGTCATCCAATCTGGATTTGAGGTAAACAAAGCTCCCCCCTCTGCGGTATGAAATACTTTGGTGGCATGAAAACTACACGTACTCATGTCCCCATAATTAAATAAACTTTTACCCTTGTACGTTACACCAAAGCAATGCGCTGCATCATAGATTACAAACAAATTATTTTCTTTGGCCAAGGTTTCAATGGCTTCCACATCACACGGATTCCCGAAAACATGCGTTGCTAAAATGCATGTTGTTTTGTTTGTAATCTTCTTGCGTATTTCATTCACATCAATGGTAAATGTTCTTTCATCAATGTCTGCAAAAATTGGGGTGCACCCCTCCCATATGATAGATGAGGTTGTGGCCACATAACTAAAGGGTGTTGTAATCACCTCCCCTCCTTTTGCTAAAATTTTCAAGGCTATTTGCAGAGGTACAGTACCATTGTTCATGATGAGCAAGGGAACTGACAATAAACGATCTTGGATTTTTTGTTCCAATTCCTTGACCAACTCTCCTCGGTTGGTTAACCAACCATTTTTCCAAATTCGTTCCAATTGAAATTGGTATTTCTCAATGGATGGAAAATATGTCTTGGTCACAGGAATCATTTGCTCAAAACTAAGGAATGAGGCTAATATACAAAACTATTGGCTCATTCCCATTGACACTGTTTCAATAGAGATTGGATCTGAGATTTAGATAGATTCATCATTAAATCTAAAATCGATAAGTTCGAAAAAAATGAATCAGAATGTTGTTGGAGATATGGGGGGATTTCATTCATGCGATGAAACAATAGCTCAACATTTCTTGCATGAAAATACTCTTTTTCATACAACGTTTTGCCACCTGACAAATTGAGATAAACCTCACCTTTCAAAGCCTTGACGATGTGTATCAAGCGATCAGCACGATAAAGATCCGTCAATCCCGGGAACGACTCCGATGACACATAAAATTGCGTGGAAATATCCAAATAGTGGCAACACATTTCCAATGATGCTTTGGCCATGGCCGCAATTGAATCCAGGCGAAGCGACCATAAATCCGAAATCATGGGAAATACTTCATGAAAGTAGGGGGACTTGCGATAAGCCAAATCCAGTGTTTTCAAAAAAGAAACAAACTCCTTTTTATCATAATCAACTTTGACATCATGGATAAATACATTGGAACTTATTCCTTTGCAAGGAATTGTAAATGTATAGGGTTGACCATTTAATAAAATTCTATTTCTGTTGATCCAACCTTGTTTGATAAAATTGACATCATCATAACATACAAAGCTGTCAGAGGCTGCAATGAGTTGCATATATCCCAAGTAAGGAAAAATGTATGGCTGCATGACAGCAACTCTCTTTTTCCTAGGTATCGCTATATCTTCCATCACTGATTATACCAATTAAATTTAGGTCTAATCACCCCCGGTTCCCTTCCCATGTAAGCACCAAAATCACGTCCCCCATCTGAAACCAAAAAAGAAATCACATCTTTTTCAATGAGCAAACATTTATTGTTTTTTGAAACAACATACAAAGAAACATAAAAGGAACCCGTCTGCAGAAAAAGGGAAGGAAAAATACAGGTCAATTTATTCACTCCCAAAACCAAATCAATTGGATTTGAAGCAAAAGAAAAAACAGGTTCTCCTGTATCATCGTATAGATGAAAAGTGAGGTGACTCACTTCCAAGGAGTTCACTTCACACTCAACTGTAAAATGAATATCTTTATTCTCGTCTAAGATTTCTGAATATTGTTCGTCTTGATGGTGAACATTGATACTATTCAAAACAAAACTCTCGTGTTGAACAAAATCAAAGGTTCTAAAATGCTGAACATTGCTTCCTCCCTTGAGATAATAGGACACTGCCTGAGAAACATCCCCTTGAAAGGCCTTCATTCCATGTTCAATAACCAACCCCTGTGAACACAGGGACTTAACAGCTGCCATGTTGTGACTCACAAACAATACCGTTCGCCCCTCACCTTTGGCCACCTGATCCATTTTTCCCAAGCACTTCTTTTGGAAATCAGCGTCGCCTACTGCCAAGACCTCATCTATGATTAAAATCTCGCTTTCCAAATGAGCCGCGACAGCAAAGGCCAATCTAACGTACATTCCGCTACTGTAGCGCTTTACAGGAGTATCAATATAACGCTCAACACCACTAAAGGCGACAATTTCGTCAAACTTCTGTTTGATTTCAGAATGCCTCATTCCTAAAATGGCGCCATTGAGAAAAATATTATCCCGACCCGTGAGCTCTGGATGAAATCCAGTTCCAACCTCCAATAAAGAGGCTATGCGGCCATTTACTTTTATATTACCTGTTGTAGGTTGAGTAACACGAGAAAGCAATTTCAGCAATGTCGACTTTCCTGCACCATTCCTCCCAATCACTCCTAAAGTTTCACCCTTCTTAACTTCAAAATCAATGTCCTTTAATGCCCAAACAAAATCACCCTCTGCCTTCTTGGTACGATCATTAACTTGACCCACCTTCATAAACGGGTCTTCCTTTCCTTGAATCCGATGCACCCAACGCTGAAAATCATGAATAAACGTTCCTGTACTCACCAGTCCCAACCGGTAAAGCTTACTAACGTTTTCTATTTTCAATGCTACATCTGACATCATTACACGGTATCCATGAACTTCTTTTCCACTTTGTTAAACAATACAACAGATATAGACAACAACAATATCGAAAAAACAAAACTATATCCTATCATTCCCCATTCAAATGATCCCGTTCCAAGAAATGAAAACCTGAATCCTTCCACAATGCCTGTCATGGGATTTAACACCAATATATCATGCCAAATTCCCTTAACCATAGAGCTCGGATATACGATTGGTGTTGCATACATGAGCAGTTGTATTCCAAAGGTAATGAGGTATTGAAAATCTCTGTACTTTGTTGTAAAGGTTGAGATGAGCATTCCAATTGCTAGGCCCAGAATCCCCATGAGAATAAACAACAAAGGGAACATCAAAACATGCCAGGTTGGCTCGATATGGAATTCGCATTGTCCCCAATAGTAAAAAAACACCACCAAGAAAAAGGAGAACTGAACCATCAATTTCATCATGTTCGACAGCACAATAGATATTGGAATAATTAGCCGAGGAAAATACACCTTACCAAAAATGCTCGCATTGGATATAAAAGCACTTGATGTTGAGGTAATACTCGTTGAGAAATAATTCCAAAGAATAACTCCAGACAAGTAAAACAAAATGGGGGGCATACCATCCGTTCCCAATTTAGCCACTCGATTAAACACGACAGTATACATCAAAGTAGTAAAGATGGGTTGTATGAAAAACCAAAGAGGTCCAAGAATGGTTTGACGGAAAGAGGCCTTGTAATCTCGCTTTAAAAGAATCCACAACAAATCACGATAACGCCAAATCTCTTTGAAAGGGATATTCCACCATTTGGACTCACTGGCGATAACCAAATCCCAAGATTCATTGTTGTATTTATCTGATTGGCCACTCATCAATCACTCCGTCTTCTATTATTTGATTATTCAACTACAAAAAAATCAAGAAGTATAAGGTCTAAAACCATCCATCCCAATGGAGTGCAAGATAATTGATTTCCCTCAATTATCAAATGCCCTGATTTGATCCATTTGGTGACGGCTTCATCTGTTGTTTTTTGATACAACGGATTTATTTGAGCCTGCCGCAGGTCAACGCCTTTTTTTGTTCTTAATCCAATCAGCCACAATTCATTCCAAACGGCCTTGTCATCTATTCTATCCCATTGAACCAATTTATCCCACTGTTGTGACTGTACTAACCGTATGTACTGGGGATTGTTGGCCACATTGTATCGTCTATCCTTACCATTAAAAGAGTGTGCCGAAGGGCCTATCCCAAGATAAGGATGCCCTTCCCAATAAGAACGATTGTGTTTGGACTCAAAACCAGGTTTTGCATAATTGGAGACCTCATAATGGTGATAGCCATTCTCTTGAAGAATTTGATGCAAATGCATAAATTCTTGAACCGTTTGTTCTTCATCTTGACCTGAGTAATATCCCTTTTTCAATTGATATTCCAAAGGCGTTTTGGCCTCAACTGTCAACGCATACGCACTGATGTGCGGTACACCCAAAGCAATAAATTGATTGACATCTTCAAACCATTCCTCCCTATCTAACTTGCCATGTCCATAGATTAAATCAACCGAAATATTTTCAAATCCAGCATCCTGAAGATGTTGAACGCCCGTTTTGGATTGAATGGATGAGTGCGCTCGATTCATCCATTGCAAAACTTCACCATCAAAAGATTGTATCCCGACGCTAAAACGGTTGATCCCCATCTCTTTCCAATTTTGAACTTTATGGGATTCAATATCATCGGGATTTATTTCCAGGGTAATCTCACAATTTTCAGAAACAGAATAATGATGATGTATGATATCCAACCATTTTTGAATGTACCTCACCTCCAAAATACTTGGAGTACCTCCACCAAAATAAATGGTCTCGATTTGAAATGGATGGGCCGCATTGGAATAATGAACCAACTCCAATGTTTGAGCATCAGCCATATCCTGAATCAGATTGATTTGGGTAGAGAAATGAAAATCACAATAGGTGCAGGCCTGCTTGCAAAAAGGAACATGAAAATAAATCCCCAATCGATTTCTCATTAGCTTTGCGATATTATGACAAAAGCACGAATTGAAAATAAAGAATTTGACTTTAGTTGGGACAAGACCTTGCTTCATGCCATTTGGAAGGGTGAAAAAATAGAGATCCTACCCACTGAAAAGAAAAATCATTTTTGTCTTAAATATCAAAACAAGACGTTTAGAGGGGAGTGGATAGATTTTCAAAAAGAAACCAAATTAGCCACCTTAAAAATAAATCACAGCCTATTCAATGTTTCGATAACACAGCCCATTGACGCTTTGTTGGAAAAATTAGGAATGGGTGGATCTTCAACAAAAAAAATCAAAAATCTGAAAGCCCCCATGCCCGGATTGGTGAGACAGATTTTGGTACAGGTGGATGAAGAAGTTACCAAAGACACACCATTGTTGATTTTAGAGGCCATGAAGATGGAAAACGTTATTAAGGCACAAGGTGAAGGAAAAATAAAATCAATTCAAGTTAATCAAGGTCAGGCGGTTGAAAAAAGTACTTTACTTGTAGAGTTCTATTGATTGCACGACTTATATTTGTTCAATGCGCAGACAAACGTTCACTCTTTTATTGATGGTCCTTATTGGGTTCCATGCCATGGGACAATCCTGCGCAGAAATAGCCAACCACCCTTTGTGTGGTGAGGCCACTGAAATCCCTGAAAACAATCTGAGCGCTGGCGGTTTTCAATTTGGGTGCTTTGAAAGTTCATCGAGTTACAGCTATTTAATGTCAACAGGAGGGCAAGGAGGGGTTCTAACCATTGATATACAAAGAACAGATTGTGATTATATCCAAGTTGATCCCATTTCAGGCACTGCTCAGGTGGCCTTGGACAGTATTTTTTTAACCATCATCCAAATCAATCCAGACCAGGGGGCATGTGATACTTTAACCTACATCGACCAAGTGGGTTGCTATTTGATGTTAGGAGAATCCCAATCATTTGACTTTTATAATTTGCCCACTCACTCTGATTTCATCGTAGTTGTCGGTTCCAATCACAATCAAACACTTTTTGGTCCGTGCAGTTTAACTGTTTCTGCATCTGGAGCTCCGCTAGAAATTGGCACTACCAGAACACCGAGCTTTATTTTTGCTGGTCAAGAATCTCAAATCTCTGTGTCAGGGCAATCTCCAGAGGCCAGCATCAGTTGGACCCCCGCCGATTTTGTTGGAAACGTTTCTGCCGCAACAACCAATGCATTTCCAACTGAAACAACAGAATTCTTGGTCAACTCACAAATAGGGGAGTGTGAAGTGAGTAGTACCATTACGGTCATTGTTGGTGAGGCCATTGACTTTTTCAATGCCATATCTCCCAATGGAGATGGTATCAATGATAACTGGGAAATATTGGGTATACAGAAATTTCCACGTGCAGAAATCAACGTATACGATCGCTGGGGACAAAATGTATTCCGCTCCATCGGTTACGCTTCGCCTTGGGATGGGACCAATAGAGGAAAAAAATTACCCACTGGAAGTTATTACTACGTTATAGAACTCAACAGCCCTGTGGTTTACATTGAGCCTTATACTGGCTATATATCGATAATGCACTGATGATTGCCCTCAAAAAATACAGTCTTGTTTCTGCTTTTTTGCTCTGCTTGCAAAGCATTTGGGGTCAACAATTGACGCAATACACCAATTTTATTTTTAATTATCAATTGGTAAACCCTGCAGCCACGGGCTATACCACTTGTACAGAAATCAAATCCAATTACCGTCAACAATGGTCCGGTATAGATGGAGCGCCTAAGACCACCAATGTATTCGTTCATGGACGATTAAGGGCAATGAGAAATGCCTTTCAAGGTCTAGGGGCCAATATTGAGTCTGATGTCAATGGCGCTTTTGGTTCAACATCCCTTATGCTACAGTATGCTTATCACACCAGAGTGAGCAAGGGATACAATTTAGCTGGAGGAATTGCTGTAGGTCTAACGCAATTGAGAATTGATTATACCAAAATAAACTTCCAAGACCCCTACAATGAAACCGTCATCAATGGCGTGGTGAGTGATTACATTTTTCCCAATATCAATGCCGGTGTTTGGCTTTATCGCGGAGATCGATTTTATGGACTTTCCATTAAATCTCTCACCAATTCAGCCATTGACGGATTACAAACCGGCAGATACAATAGACATTACAGCATTGTCTACGGAAAATACATCAAAATATCAAAAGACCTCGCCTTTAAACCTTCTTTCATGTTCCGTTGGGTAAAAGGTACTCGTCCAGCCATTGATGCGCAAGCTTTGCTTACCTATAAAAAGAAATTTAGCCTTGGTTTTGCTGCCAGAAATGGTCATGGGGTGAGTGGTATCGTTAAATTTGATGTCTATAAGCAATTGGCCGTTTCTTACGCTTATGATTTAACCCTTAACCGCATCAAATACGGCTCTTACCATACCCATGAAATCAGCCTTGCCCTAAAGACATGCGCCGTTTTGGGGAAAGAAAAAGAACTCTGTGCAGCTTACGAGTAACGATGGATTTTCACATTGAATCTTACAGAGATTACTGTCTCTCAAAGCCGCATACCACCGAAGAATTCCCTTTTAACGAGACAACATTGGTTTTTAAAGTTCATGGTAAAATATTTGCCATGGCCGATATATTAGATTTTGACGGAATCAATCTCAAATGCAATCCCGAAAAAGCAATAGAATTAAGGAATCTCTATGATGGCGTTCAACCCGGATATCACGCCAATAAAAAGCATTGGAACACTATTCTCCTTGCATCCGACGTTCCACATAAACTGATTTGGGAACTCATTGATCACAGCTATGATTGTGTTTGGAACGGGCTCCCTAAATCATTGAAAAGTAAGGCCAAGTAACTCACTTTTTACTTTGAATAACTCTTTTAAAGAAATCCATTTCGCAGAAGAGATACACTTATTTTAGCCACAATACGATGCATATGGAAAATCACTTCATCCCTCTTCAAAGCCTAGCTCAACAATTAACTGACCAGCTGAACCACCTATATAGCGGTCAATACAAAAAAGAAAGTTTAGAGTCCATGGTCAACAACGCTCGCGATCTTTATGAAAGACTCATTGTCTTAAGACACAAAGCCTATGAGCACGAGGTGAATGGTTCATTGACAGAGGAGATTCAAAACACAACCGTTGAGATTGAATTGCCAACTTTTACTTTGGACCTTTCAGAGGTAACCGACAATCCAAGAGAAACGGAATCAACTTCAGATTTTAATCCAATTGTTCACGAATCCGTTGCTGATCAACGTCAAGTGAATTTGATGGATATGATTGAGGAGGTAACCAAAACAGAACCTACCGAAAACACAGTAACGACAGAACCTTCAGAAGACAACGCCATTGGAATTTCATTCCCTGAGCCAACCCCCATTGTATCTCTCAATGACATCTTGTCTCAAAATCAAAGTACTTCCACCATTCTTAATCGGCTAGAAAAATCCAAGATCGACGATCTAAAGAAGAGCATCACCATGAATCAGCGATTCCAATTTGCACGTGAGCTTTTCAATGGAGATTCTGAACAATATGAAATCACCATATCTGCCTTGAATAATTGTGATTCAGAAAAAGCATTGGAAATGTTTCAGACGTACAAGCAAAAATGGTCATGGGATGAGACTACCATTGCTTTTATTGAGCTCTTGGATTTGGTTCAACGACGCCACGAAATATGAAGCTAGCCCTGGTTCCCACACCTCTGGGAAACTTAGAAGACATCACCCTACGCGCCATTAGATACCTCAAAGAATGCGATTTGATTCTTTGTGAGGATACGAGGCATAGCAGTAAACTGCTTCAACATTTTGGAATTCAAAAGCCATTGCTCAGCTACCATCAAAACAATGAACACCATACCTTGCACAAGGTTGTTGAGAAAATAAAATCCAACTCATTAACATGCTTGATCACCGATGCTGGAACCCCAGCCATCTCAGATCCTGGATTTCTGCTCATCCGAGAATGCATCAAAGAAGAAATCACCATTGAATGTCTTCCTGGTCCTACCGCATTTGTTCCGGCACTCGTTTGCAGTGGATTACCCGCTGAAAAATTTGTGTTTGAAGGTTTTCTTCCACACAAAAAAGGTAGAGAAACCAGAATTAAAAAAATTGCTTTAGAAGACAAAACAACCATCCTTTACGAAAGTCCCCATCGCATCCTGAAAACCATTGATCAATTGCTAACCTTCTGTGGACCTGAACGGGAGTGCGCCGTGGTCAGAGAAATATCAAAATTACATGAGGAGATATTCAGGGGAAATTTAGCCAGTGCCAAAGAGTGGTTTGAAAATCATGAACCAAAAGGTGAATTTGTTGTCTTGGTATCACCGCAGAAAGATTAAATTCGCGTCATGAACGCGCATTTGTCTCCAGAAGAAATTGTAAGAAGAGAAGCCCTGAATAAACTCAGAAACCAAGGAATTGATCCATTTCCTGCTGCAGAGTTTAAAACCACCCATACATCTGAAGATTGCCTCAAGCAATATGAAGAGGGCAAAGAGGTTACTCTAGCAGGTAGAATCATGAATCAGCGCGTAATGGGGAAGGCCACTTTTGCTGATCTTCAGGATGCCATTGGAAAAATCCAATTGTACCTCAACGTGGATGAAATTTGTCCTGGAGAGGATAAATCGCTCTACAATGATGTTATTAAACATTGGGTTCACTACGGTGATTTTATTGGCATCACCGGGAAATTGTTTACCACCAAAATGGGAGAAATCTCCATTAAGGTTCAGCAGTTTCAATTATTGGCCAAGTCCATCAAGCCTCTCCCTGTGGTTAAAAAAGATGCTGATGGACAAATTTATGATGCCTTCACAGACCCTGAAGCTAGATACAGAATGCGTTATGTTGACTTGGTGGTCAACCCGCAAGTAAAGCAAACATTCATTTTGCGCACGCACATCATCAATGCGATGCGTGAGTTTTTCAATCACCACGGCTATCTTGAAGTGGACACTCCAGTTCTACAAAATATCCCTGGTGGGGCGGCAGCAAGACCATTCATCACCCATCATAATAGCCTTGACATTCCAATGTACTTGAGAATTGCCAATGAGCTTTACCTCAAGCGACTCATTGTAGGTGGATTTGAAGGAGTATATGAATTCTCAAGAAATTTCCGCAATGAAGGGATGGATAGAACCCACAACCCTGAGTTCACCGTCATGGAAATCTATGTTGCATTTAAAGACTACAACTGGATGATGGACTTTACGGAAAATATGTTGAATCACGTTTGTCAAAAAGCACTAGGAACCTCAGAAGTACAACACGGAAGCAATATCCTCAACTTTACACCTCCATTCAAGCGTGTGACAATGACGCAGTCCATCATTGATTTCACAGGCTTTGATATCACAGGTAAAACTGAAAAAGAAATTCATGATTTCTGCTTATCCATTGGATTAGAAGTCAATGAAAACATGGGAAAAGGAAAACTCATAGATACCATTTTTGGTGAAAAATGCGAAAAGCATTACATACAACCTACCTTCATTACTGACTACCCCGTCGAGATGTCTCCTTTGTGTAAAAGACACCGGAACAATCCTGAACTGACAGAGCGTTTTGAATTAATGGTCAATGGTAAAGAAATTGCCAATGCCTACAGTGAACTCAACGACCCCATTGACCAATTGGGAAGATTTGAGGAGCAAATGAAACTTATGGAGAGAGGAGATGACGAAGCCATGTTCATTGATCATGACTTTATCCGATCATTGGAATATGGTATGCCCCCAACCTCTGGAATGGGTATCGGAGTAGACAGATTGGTCATGTTACTCACCAACAATGAAACCATCCAAGAAGTATTGCTCTTCCCTCAAATGCGACCAGAAAAACACCTACAAGGTCCAGATCTCGGCGCATTTAAAAATATAGGTGTGAGTGAAGAATGGGCTGAGCATCTGCCCAAAGCTGGCTTTCATTCGATAGAAGAATTAAAACAAGCCAAACCCACAGCCATCCATCAACAACTGAACGGCTATCGCAAAAAAAATAAATTGGAAATCCCTGCCATTCAATTGGAGGATGTACTCTCCTGGATCAGTCAAATCAATTGACAAACCAAAGTTTGTAATTCCAAGTAAAGCCGATATCAAAACATAAGGATTGGTCGGTAATTTGTAGTCAATAACCCAAAAAGGCTATGATTAATAAATTGCTCCTACTTATGCTGATGGCAACCACTTCATTTGTTGCTTGCGTACCAAAGAAAAAGTTCACTGAGCTTTCAGATAAAAAAATCAAAGCAGATCAAGAAATTGAAACGCTTAGAAATCTGAATGAAAAAATGGACGCCGCCAACAAAGAGTGCAATACATCTTTGAATACGGCCAAAAAAAGCATTGAGTCACTGTCCCAAGACACCGCAAAATATGGAAAATCAAACAGATCATTAAGAGATCAAGTTGAAAATCTTAGTGTATTAAATGATACGCTGACGCAAAAGATGAATACCCTTTTGGTAGCATCTTCCAAAGAAAACAGATTATTGCTGGAGGAAATTAAAAGAAAAGAAGTGGCACTTCGTGAAAAAGAAGGTGTCATAAAAGACAAAGAAAACCTTATACAAGAAAAAGAAAAAGCCATTGCTGAACGAGAGACAAAACTCAAGGATTTACAGCAAATGATGGCCGCCAAAGACAGTGCATCCAATGCGCTAAAAAACAAACTTTCCAAAGCATTAGAAGCCTTCAAAAACAAAGGTCTTACGGTTACTGAAAAAGATGGTAAAGTATACGTGAGCATGGAAGCCAAATTGCTATTTGCTTCCGGTAGCACGGCAGTGGACGAAAACGGAAAGAAAGCACTTTTAGAAATTGCTGATGCTTTACAAGATGAAAATGATGTAGAGATTGTCGTGGAAGGGCACACAGATACAGACAAACTCAACTCTTCTGTTATACCCCGAGACAACTGGGAGCTCTCTGTATTGCGCGCTACAGAGGTGGTTAAAATCATGTCCGCCAATAGTGGGGTTCAACCTCAAATTTTATCTGCCGCAGGAAGAGGTGAATATCACCCCGTTGATCCAGAGGATAAATCAAAGAACAGAAGGATTGAAATCATCATTCAACCCAGTATGAAAGAGATTTACCAATGGATTGAGAAGAACTAATTCTTAGGATAAAGGACTTTTCGGAGTGCCTTCTTCCTAGGATGTGTCCTAATGACTACCGCTGTCCCAACGGGATACATGGGTTGACCTACACAAAACTCATCCGCCCTGAAACGCACTGTACCATCGTCTGTTGCGTATGAGATCATCGGGTGAAATTGCTTTTCACCCTTTACATGCGCAACCGCCCAATTGTCAATGGTTCCATCAAAATCTTCATATTGAAACTTCATGGTAATCTCATCCTTAAAGCGGTACACCAAAAAGATGGAAATGGCAATGACCAAAATGATTACCGGTAAATAATTGTCCATTTGACTTAATTTTAAACAAAAATAAAAAGCTTCGGGTTCAATGAGAGAATTAATCGGTATCGTCCTTCAAAAAAAGAGAATCCGAGACCGACTCATTTTGGTAAAGATCTTTTCTGAATCACAAGGTTTAAAAACGTATTGGTGGAGTGCCAGCGGAAAATCCATGCAGTCATTTGATGTATTTGACACCGTCCGGTTTCAAAGCAAAGAGGACCAAAAAGACAATGCGCAATGGCTTAAGACACCTCAAACAACCAAGGTGTTATTAATCGCACGCATCCACCCCGTAAAAAGCGCATCCTTGCTTTTTTTTCAAGAAATTTTGTTGCATCTCTTAACGGAAGGATATCAAAACCCACCCCTATTCTATCTTTTACAACAAATCATTCAAGACATCGATGAAACCACACATGAACAACCCCTCCACTATGTTTTTTTGGTTGGGTTGATGAAGGCCTTGGGATGCTGTCCCATTGTTCCCAAGGAGGAGTCCGATTGGTTTAATATCAACGATGGTCAATTTGGACAAAAATATTTCCCTCCGGGAAAGAATATTTTACCGGAAAACAATCAGCTTTTTTTGTTTCAACAATTGATACAAGGCAATTGGGAAGCGCTCTACCAAGGGCAAATCACCGCAAATCAAAGAAGGGAAATACTCAAACAAATGGTGGATTATCTTTTCATTAAAAGTGACAAAACATCCCCCATAAAATCACTTGAAATCTTCTATGAGCTTTTTCATCTATAGTTAGTAAATTTACAACATGCAGTATTCCTTCCAAACGGTCATAGGGCAAGAAGTAGTGAAAGAGCGGTTGCTTCGCAGCCAGCAAGAAGGGAGGGTTCCTCATGCACTTTTATTCAACGGCGCAGAGGGACACGGGGGATTAAGCTTGGCGATGGCCATGAGCAGCTACCTACTCTGTGAGCAACCCACTTCAACCGATTCCTGTGGTCAATGTCGTTCCTGCAAATCCATTCAAAGCCTGCAGCATCCTGACCTTCATTTTAGCTTTCCCTTTTTTAATAAATCCAGCAGCGGAAGTGAAAGTACCCTATCGGATGACTTTGCTGAAGATTGGAGAAATTGTCTTTTAGAGCATACCTATTTCAATACGGATCATTGGATCAGTAAGATAACTAAGGAAAACAAAACTCTGTTTTTTCCGGTAGCCGAAGCCAATAACATTGCCCGCAAGGTTTCTTTAAAAGCTTTTTATGGCGGACTTAAAATCATGGTCATTTGGATGGCAGAATTGATCAAAGAAGATACTGCCAATAAACTATTGAAACTATTGGAAGAGCCTCCTTCCAATACGCTATTTATTCTGGTGACAGAAAACATGGAGATGATGCTGCCCACAGTCCTATCCAGGGTTCAATCCATCCAAGTCCCTAAAATTGAGGACCAAAAAATATTTGATTTCTTGGTGCAAAATCAAATTGCACAAGACAGAGCCACCATGTCTACTACCTATGCCAATGGCAATCTTTGGAAGGCCATGCTCTTTGCTCTTAATGACAACTTCAACCAAGGTCTTGATGATACCTTTCAGCAATGGATGAGGCTCTGTTATAAAAAGGATTTATTGGGTCTTACCGATTTGTCAGTCACCTTTCATGGGTGGGGTAGAGAAGTGCAAAAACACTTCTTTGAATACGCCCTTGAACAAGTGAGGCAAAATCTCATGCGCAATTATGTCGGCAATGCCCTTGAACAAATGACCCCCGGGGAAAGAGCCTTTGCAGAAAAATTCTCAAAATTCATCAACCACTTCAATATAGAAGACTTGATGATGGAGCTCACGGATGCCAGCTACCATATTGGAAGAAATTTAAACGCCAAATTGCTCTTTACACACCTTTCCATCAAGGTGCACCACCTGTTGAGAAGGAATAACTACGGCCGTTGATTCTATCTTTTGTTTTCATTATCTTTGACCAACTGCTTCAAATGGTAGTGGAATTGTGATATGGGATGTAGTTCTTGTTCGTCTGGTAAAAATGGCCTGCCTGCAGGTTGCAATAATAATGGTGCTTGTGGAACTTGTGGTTGTGATAAAATGAATGTGTTTGATTGGCTCACGGGAATACCCTTACCCGCCGGTCAAAAGCCTTTTGATATTGTAGAGGTTAGATTCAAAAACGGAAGAAAAACCTTTTTTAGAAATAGCCAATTGGAGTTGTACACAGGAGATGTAGTAGCGGTTGACATGGCACCAGGTCATGATGTCGGAATCATTTCTTTGACCGGTGAACTTGTCAAAATTCAATTGAAAAGGAAAGAGGTAAAAGACAACTACGAGTTAAAAAAAGTTCTTAGAAAAGCGACTCAAGAGGATATCACCAAATGGCAAAGCGTAAGATCATTGGAAAACGAAACCATGATGGGCGCCCGAGAAATCGCCAAGTCTCTTCAACTTCAAATGAAAATCAGCGATGTGGAATACCAAGGAGATGGTGCAAAAGCAACGTTCTATTACACCGCTGAAGATCGAGTTGATTTTCGTGAACTGATTAGAAAATTAGCGGAACGTTTCAAGGTAAAAGTTGAAATGAAACAAATTGGTTATCGTGCAGAGGCTGGAAGATTAGGAGGCATTGGAAGCTGTGGTCGTGAACTGTGCTGCAGCACATGGTTAACGGATTTCCGAGCTGTTTCAACCAGCGCGGCTCGTTACCAACAACTTTCCTTGAACCCAACAAAATTAGCGGGTCAATGTGGTAAACTAAAATGTTGCCTCAACTATGAGTTGGATCAATACGTGGAAGCAGTAAAAGATCTTCCTCCTACCCACGTGAAGTTGCGCCTTCCCAAAGGAACCGCGAGTCATTTCAAAACGGACATATTCAAAAAAGTTATCTATTACACTTTAGAAAACGAACCGGGTTCCGCTCCATTTGCCTTAAGTACCCAAATGGTTTTTGATATCATTGAAAAAAACAAAAAAGGACAGGACGTCTTTATCAATGAAAGTGTTTATTTATCGGATAAAGAAAAGGAAAAAGAAGATGAGGTTGGCTTTGCACAAGTTGTAGGTCAAGATAGCCTGACCCGATTTGACCGAAGCAAAAACAAAAAGAAACCTTTTGTCAAAGGAAACAACAAACCACAAGGAAATCCCAAAAACCAAGGGAACAATAAACCCCAAGGCAATGGTCCTAAACCCCAACAATCCGCCACAAAACCTCAACCCTCTGGACCGAAAAAAGAAAATACAGGTCCTGTAAATGATGGTGCTAAATCCAATCCCCCAAAGAAAAAACCTACACACTTTAAAAAGGAAAGCAACAAACCAACACCTCCTTCACAGCCGAGCAATGAATAAATACTTTGGTCTTCTTCTTATTGTTTTCTTGTATGTATTTTCATCATGCAGCAACGATTTAGTATTTGAACAGAGTCAAGAAATACCCAACGCTACTTGGGATATGAACAACCCTGTTAGCTTTGAATTTGATGTCAATGACACGGTTTCTTTGCACAACTTTTATGTGACATTGAGAAACCAAGAGCGTTATGCGTTCTCCAATATTTTTCTTTTTGTTGCACTTGAATTTCCAAATGGAAAATTAAACATTGACACTTTAAATTGTCCACTCGCCGACTCTGAAGGAAAATGGTACGGCAGCGGATTGGGTGACTTATATGACAACCGTATCATTTTCAAAGAAAGAAGAAAATTCCCCATGGCGGGTCACTATAGGGTAAGCATTCAGCAAGCCATGCGGGTTGACCAATTGGAAGGAATCGCTGATGTGGGATTTCGGTTGAGTAAATTAAATTAAGCTCCCCAATTTCTCAGCTGCTGCAGGTTTCAATACGGACTGATTTTTATTGGCCAATTGGCCGCAAGCTGCATCAATATCTTTTCCTCTTGAACGACGCAAATTCACCACCATGTTGCGCTCTAATAAATATTGGGTAAAAGCTTTTAATCTCTCCTCGGTGGTTTGCTGATATTCACCACCAACGATGGGGTTGTATTCAATAACATTGATTTTCACGGGCAGTTGCTTGCAGTATGCTGCCAGCGCTTTGGCGTCTTCAATACTGTCATTAAAATCTTTAAAAATGATATATTCAAAAGTCACCCTCGATCCCGTTTTCTCATAGAAATACTTCAATGAATTGGCCAAAACCTCCAGGTTATTGGTTTCATTGATTTCCATGATTTTGTTGCGTTTATCATCTGTTGCTGCATGAAGGGATACAGCCAAATGAAACTTGACTGCATCGTCTCCCAACTTTGCAATCATTTTAGCCACGCCAGCTGTGCTCACTGTGATTCGCTGAGCGGACATTCCCAAGCCTTTTTGAGAAGTAATGTGATCAATGGACTGGAGTACATTCTTGTAGTTGAGCAAAGGCTCGCCCATTCCCATGTAAACAATATTGGATAGGGGAATTTGATACCGCTGTTCTGCCTCCATTTTGAGATCATACACTTGATCAAAAATTTCTCCCGCTGTAAGATTGCGCATCATCTTTAAACGGCCGGTAGCACAAAAAGCACAAGATAAACTACAGCCCACCTGAGAAGAAATACAAGCTGTCATGCGTTTGGGCGTGGGTATTAAAACACCCTCCACCACCTTATCATTGTCCACACCAAAAATACACTTGATGGTACCATCGTTGCTGACTTGCTCTGACTTTCTGATGGCATTAGAAAAAGAGAAATGCTCACTCAAAAGGGTCCTTAATCCAACAGATAAGTTTGACATTTGATCAAAATCCGTTGCTCCTTTCTTCCACAACCATTCTTGTACTTGTTGGGCTCTAAATTTTTTCTCTCCATTCTGAAGGAACCATTCCGTCAGTTCATCATTGGTCAATGAACGTAAATCCTTCAACGCACCCATTACACCTGTTTTTTAAACACAAACCGATATTTAACCACTTGACCAATCGCTTTGTGTGAGGCTTGATTGTAATCTTTTAATTTTGTTAAGACATATTTGGCCAACTCCTCATTGGTGGCAGCCATATTCACTACCTTCCAATTGCCCTTTTCATCCACCTTCATTACCACCTCTACTACCCCTTCTTGGTTTTTGTATTTGAGCTGTTTGGTTACTGGCTTTTGTATTTCGTCATCGCTATCAGCCACTATTTCCTCTCCTCCATTCACCCATTTTTCAGCGGCATGTACAACGCCAACAATGACAGACTTTACACCGGTATATAGAGCACACCCTTGGTCTACATGCGGCACATTAATAGTACGCGTGCAGCTCGTCAATACCAATGCGGTTAATGTCAATAGCCAAAATCTCATTGCTACAAATTTCATCTCTTTTCTCGATTTACGTTAAAAAAAGTTTTATTATTTCCAAGTTTAACGAATTTTAAAATTCTTGCACAACACTAATCATTCCAAAAAGACTTTATTTGCCATTATGCAAAACAAATATTTAATCCTTTCTGTGCTTTTTTGCTTGACGTTTCCAATTCTTGGAAGTTCACAAAAAGCCAACCACAGTTTTACGCACTGGTCAGGTATTGAGTTCGGTTTTCCTACGTTGAACGGTGGAAATGGAAAAAACTTGCAAGAGAACCACGACTTAACCACGGATGATCGCAACTCTTTCTCCTTTGGATTCAACATCCTCGAGAAAAAATGGGGCAAAGCAAGCTCAGGCACTGGATTCTACACAGGACTCGCTTTTGGCATTGACACTTATGACTGGAAAAAGAACATTGAATTAAAAAACAATGGTGATTTAGCGAGCAATCAGCTTCAAATAATCGAAAACACAGAAGAAAATTTCAAATTCAACCAATTAAACGTCTTTAGTTTAAGTATTCCGTTGATGCTAGAAATTAATCTTTCGAAGAATCAAAAAAAACACTTTCACATCGCCAGTGGCTTCATTGCCAATTGGAACTTATCTGAAGATCAATATTTCCAATACAGCAACGACAAAGGGAGATTTCAGAATTACAGAAGACAAAATGTAGGTGTAAACCGATTCACGATTGATCATAATCTGCGTTTTGGTTTTGGTAAATACACCTTTTTTATCACTCAAGGTATTACCCCTTTCTTTCAAGAAACGGCCATCAAAAACATTTACTCAGCCTCTTTTGGTTTCTCTGTGATTCCATTTGATGTAAAATCAGAAGATCAGAAAAAGAAATACAACATCAAGGATCGCTGGAAAATTTAACCTCAGACGGTTTGTAACCTTCAATGATTGGTTTTTTTGTTAAGAATTCTGCGGTATATTTGAACAATGCGGAATTTCTCTTTGATCATATCTATTCTTTTTCTCTCCACCTCTCTGTGGAGCCAAAAACTGGTAGAATATCAAACACTTTATGCGCAAGAAAAATTTGCGCAAGTAGCCAAAGACGTTGATTCCCTCCTCAAGTGTTGTCCAACACAAATGGGCGGTCAGATGGATGATTGGAATTTTCTTTTGGCCAACGCACAGATGAAAGTGGGCAAATTCACAGATGCCAAATCACACTACGAGTCTATTTCATACCATACAGAAACCTATCCCCTTCACTACGGAATCTGTCTCTTAAAAAATCAACTTTTCGAATTGGCTTTTGCTCAATTAAATGATTACTATCTCAACCACAGTGAAGAATACAAAGCCATTTATTGGTTGGGGGAATGTTATTATTATATGCAAAAACCCAAGGAGGCGTTACGTGTTTTACAAAAAGCTGTAGACTCTTTTCCTGACGATCC
Source organism: uncultured Chryseobacterium sp. (assembly GCA_964420985.1). Classification (GTDB taxonomy): domain Bacteria; phylum Bacteroidota; class Bacteroidia; order Flavobacteriales_D; family Sanyastnellaceae; genus CAMCTV01. The sequence goes on along the minus strand of CAYQUT010000017.1, from coordinate 11,604 downwards.
CGATGCGTTTTATTTGATGGGAATCATTCACACAGAACGCGGCGACTACGAAAAGGCTTTTATTTATTTCCAAGCGGCATACGACACCCGGAATACTTTATTGGATGCAAAATTCAATATGGGATTAACCAAATTTTATGCGCAACAATTGGAATCAGCGGAAGAAATTTTATCAGAATTGGCTTTGGAAAAAACACCTCTTCTACCCGAAGTTCTGGCTCTTCTTGGTGAAATTCGCTACCGCTTACACGATGAAGAAGGGGCTTGTGAATATTGGAAAGAAGCCATCAATTATGGCAACGAAGAATCCAAAGAAAATCACCAGAAGGTGTGCTTTGACAAAAAAGGCAGTCCCAAGTTTAAGAAAAAGAGCTTTGTATCTTTTTAAAGATTCGGATTACAATCCTAAAACCTCTTGCCAATTGGCTCGAATATTCATCTCTTTAGACCGATAAATAACAATTTCCGATTTTATACCCTTTGGATAATCATGGTTGTCCCAAAAACCATTGCCATTGCGATCATCCCATACTTGCAAATGATATTTACCAGGGATGAGCGAAACTCCCTTCTCCAACTCTTCTAGGTTGAATGCTTGGTGGTGCTTCCCACTTTCCAGTTGAAATGTATATTGTCGCCATTCCACGGGAATAGAAGTAAGCTGAAAAAAACCAGTCTGCTCTTCGGATAACCATTCTACATTAATATTCAGGGTATCCTCCAACAACAGCCAATCATCTGCATAAAGCCCACCCTTGAATACCTCTAAATTGGCCTCCCCCACATATCCTTTATATGGCGGAGTAATCCTTAACTCATGTTGATCTTTATGCCAATTACCATTGACAACCGCAGCCGAATCCTTTAAGGTCCACTTCCACTTTTTATTGTCCCAGCCAGTCACTGTCCATGGCAATGATACAGTTAAAACCTCATCGCGAAGAATACGCTTTCCTGGGGGGATCTGTATTTTCCTTTTCAAAAAAGCTTCTTTAAAACAAGGAATATTTAGAGAATCAAGATACGCGGAATCTGATACCGTAAAAGTAAAATAACCTTCTCTTTCCAATTGATTGAGATAAACAAAAAGGGAATCTCCTTCATAAACCACGTCAAATTCTACTGAGTCCTTTGACTTTATTGAAGCCTTATTCCAGCGATGGTCCCAAAATGTACTCATCCAACCACAAGAGTCAACATGAATATCCCAAAATCCGTTGTTAGGAATGAGCGTATTGGCTTGGGTCATAAAAATTGAATCCGGAATGGACTTGGGAAAAACTACTTGCGTTGTCCAGTCCAAAGGCTCCTTATCATCCCAACGTGCATTACCATTGGCATCGTTGAATGCAATTACATAATACGGAGTAGAAGACAAATATTTGAATTCAAAAATTCCATCCGTTTTTGTCTTAACCTGATACATGGGTTGATAAGATTGTCCCAATACCGGCAAGTCCTTAACCAATTGAACAACAGAACCCGCTGATTCTTGCTGGGTCCAAGCATCATTTACTCGGCCCACAATTTGAAGTGAATCAATGAGGTTCCCTGTACTAAACACACGAGACACAGCAACTGGATTCCCCTCCGTGTTGTCAACAATGGCATTACCAAAATCAAATTGATAGGTTGTATTTTCTAACAACGTATCTTTCCATGAAATAGTTAAATTCTTTCCTTTCACTTGAACATCTGGAAAGGACCTTAGTTGGGGTGAAAATATCAATTGGCCTTGAATGTCATTCAAGGCAATGTATTCATCAAATGAAAAATTGACCGATTTATCCTTGAAATTCAATGATTCATTTTCTAATGAAGATGAAACCAAAACGGGGGCTTGGGTATCTTTTGCTCCCCCGTCCAGGGATTTAATTTGAGCGCAACCGGACAACAAAATAACGCAGATTAACAACAGCAATCTCATAATCCAGATGATTTCAGTAAAACATCCATTAGCGCAGACAACTCTTGTTCATCCTCATCATTGAAAAAAGCCATTTTTTCAGAATCAATATCCAATACACCCAAAACTTCTCCTTGAGCGGAAATCAGTGGAATCACCAATTCCGATTTGCTCAAAGCGCTGCAAGCAATGTGTCCCGGGAAAGCATCCACATCAGGAACATTTTGCAATTGAGCCAAACTCCAGGCGGTACCACAAACTCCCTTTCCCTTAGAAATACGCGTGCAAGCCACTGGGCCCTGAAAACATCCCAAAACCAAAAACTCTCCTTCCACCCAATAAAAACCAATCCAGTGAAAATGAAACTGAGATTGAATCAGCGCGATGGTATTGGCACAATTGGCTACAAAATTGGATTCACCGTTCAACAGCGCTGGCAATGTGCGCTGCAAATAATGATATCGCTCACTTTTAGATTGAAATGTCTCCTTAGAGATTTGGAAAGCCATACAACAAAGGTAAGAAGCGACACCTTGTGTTTAACATTCAAGACTTATATTTGCCTCATATCAATGAAATATTAGAACATGCAGAATTTTGCTTCTCGTCACATCGGTCCCCGCGAGCATGAAGTTGCTCAAATGCTTAAGAAAATTGGTGTTGATTCCGTAGATCAACTCATTGACCAAACCGTGCCTGCCTCTATCCGCTTGCAACAACCGCTCAAAATTACAGAGCCGATGAGCGAAGCAGATTATTTGCATCATGTCGGACAATTGGGAGCCATGAATGACGTTCGGAAAAATTATATTGGATTGGGATATTTTGAAACCCATACTCCAACAGTTATTTTGCGTAATATTCTTGAAAATCCCGGATGGTATACCGCTTACACACCTTATCAAGCAGAGATTGCTCAGGGTAGATTAGAGGCGCTATTGAACTTCCAAACCATGGTCACCGATTTAACAGGATTGCCCATAGCCAATGCGAGTTTATTGGATGAGTCCACCTCTGCTGCAGAAGCAATGATCATGTTCTTCCATTCTAGAAGCAAAGAGAAAGAAAACAAAGGAGCAAATTTATTTTTTGTCGATCAAGAAGTTTATCCACAAACATTGTCTGTTTTAAAAGGAAGAGCAATGCACTTGGGGATTGAGCTCGTTGTAGGAAATTACAACGAAGCCCAATTGGATGAGAAGTTTTTTGGGGCTTTGGTTCAATATCCAAACAACAAAGGTGAGTTACACGATTATAAAGCTTTTGCAGAACAAGTTCATCAATTGGGAGGGCACATCGCAGCAGCTTCAGATTTGATGGCTTTGACTTTGATCACGCCTCCAGGAGAATGGGGAGCAGATGTTTGCTTCGGAAACTCTCAACGATTTGGTGTACCCATGGGATTTGGCGGACCACATGCTGCTTTTTTCTGTGCAACTGAAGAGTTCAAGAGAAATATGCCCGGCAGAATCATTGGTGTTTCCAAGGACCGTCACGGCAACTTGGGATTGAGAATGAGTTTGCAAACCAGAGAACAGCACATTAGAAGAGAAAAAGCTACCTCCAACATTTGCACGGCTCAAGCGCTATTGGCTGTCATGGCTTCAATGTATGGCGTATATCATGGTCCACATGGCGTTAAAGCAATAGCACAAGACATTCATCATAAAGCCACTTTGTTGGCCTACAGTGCAAAAAATAACGGGGTTAACGTGGTAAGCCAATCATATTTTGACACCGTCCTTTTTGCAGTGAATGAAAGTGATGTGGCCAAAAGATGTGATGAGAAAAAAGTCAATGTACGTTTTTGGAACAATGGACATGTTTCCGTATCGATTGGAGAGAACACTTCCTTAGAGGATATTAAAACTTTGGTTTATGTACTTTCAGGAAAAGATGCAGTCCTTCAAGATGGCTCTTCCTCATTGAATTACTTCAGCAGAACTTCCGCTTTCATGACGCACAGTGTATTTAATCAATACCACAGTGAGACGGAGATGTTGCGCTATATGAAGAAATTGGAAAACAAGGATTTGAGCTTGGCGCATGCGATGATTGCTTTGGGTTCTTGTACCATGAAATTAAATGCAACGAGTGAAATGATTCCTGTGACCATGCCTGCGTTTGCCAATATGCATCCGTATGCACCTGTATCACAAACCAAAGGGTATCAGGAAATGATCAATGCATTGCATGATGACTTGTGCGAGTGTACAGGATTTGCAGGAGTTTCATTGCAACCCAACAGCGGAGCTCAAGGAGAGTTAACAGGTCTTTTGGTTATCATGGCATACCACCGAAGCAGAGGAGATCATCAACGAAATATTTGTTTGATTCCTTCTTCTGCCCATGGCACCAACCCAGCTTCTGCTGTAATGGCAGGGCTTCAAGTTGTTGTCGTCAAATGTGATGAGAACGGAAACGTTGATGTGGCGGACCTAAAATCCAAGGCTGAGCAATACAAAGAAACTTTGGCTGCTTTAATGGTAACCTACCCCTCTACTCATGGCGTTTTCGAAGAAAGCATCAAAGAAATCACAGGTATCATCCATGATAACGGAGGTCAAGTATACATGGATGGCGCCAATATGAATGCACAAGTGGGGTTGACCAATCCTGGTAATATCGGTGCCGATGTTTGTCATTTAAACCTACACAAAACATTTGCTATTCCTCACGGTGGAGGTGGTCCTGGAATGGGTCCTATTGGTGTTGCTTCTCATCTGGTTCCTTTCCTTCCTGGTAACCCATTGGTAAAAACAGGAGGCGAGCATGCCATTGAATCAGTATCAGCCGCTCCTTTTGGCAGTGCTTTGATTCTTTTGATTTCCTATGGTTATATCAAAATGTTAGGATCAAATGGCGTTACAGACTCCACCAAATTTGCCATCTTGAATGCCAATTACATGAAGGCATTACTTGAAGACCATTATCCTGTTTTGTATACTGGTTCAAATGGTAGAGTAGCCCATGAAATGATTTTAGATTGTCGCGCATTCAAAGCGGCCGGTATTGAGGTAGAAGATATCGCTAAGCGTCTAATGGATTATGGTTTCCACGCCCCTACTGTTTCATTCCCGGTTGCTGGAACATTGATGATTGAGCCCACAGAAAGTGAACCTTTCAGTGAATTGAATCGCTTCTGTGAAGCACTTATTTCCATCAGAAAGGAGATAGCTGAAGTTGAAAATGGAGCTGCCGATAAAGCAGACAACGTTCTCAAAATGGCACCGCATACAGCACATGAAGTGTGTGGAGATGATTGGTCACATGCGTATAGCCGCTCCAAAGCCGCTTACCCCATTGATGGCTTAAAAGACAACAAGTTTTGGACCACTGTAGGTCGTGTTGACAATGCCTACGGAGACAGAAATTTGGTTTGTACTTGTCCCCCTTTGGAGGCTTACAATATCTAATTTCTGTGAACGATAGGGTTTGCTTACTTTTTACAAAAAAATTTCCATATGGAACAATGGAATCGTATATCAATAATGAATTACAATTTCTAAGTAACTCATTCGATTTCGTTTACATCATTCCGTATCATGAATTTTCATATGATGAGACAAAAAACCGTCTGAGGGAAAGTGAATACACAAACATAAAGGTCCTAAAAACCAATGTGTTGCCTAGTTACAGTATCTTTCAACGGGTAAAAAGGCTTTTTGATACCTTTCAAATACTAATCTCTGAGATTGTTTTAACCAATCAAAGGTCCCAGACCTTGAAAAAAATCAAAACCCTTTTTTATCGCATCAAGCATTACCATGCCATTGCACGTAAAATTTCTGATTTTGTCAATAAAGACAACAAAACAAGACAAATTTACTCTTACCATTACTGGAATCATGATGGGGTAATAATCGAAAAAATCATGAAGATGCGTTTTCGATTTCGTCCAGTTAAATCCATTGCTAGAGCGCATTCCATTGATTTGTTTCACAATGATTGGCCAAAAGGTTTCGTGGCATTTGAAAAAATAAAATTGAACTCCCTTGATGCTATTTTCCCCATCTCTCAACTGGGATTAAACTATTTAAGAAAAAAATTTCCAAAAGATATCTCAAAATTTCACCTGGCATATTTGGGAGTTCCTGATGAATGGATACAATTCCCAAAATTCCCCAGTAAACCCTTTAAAGTCTTGACGGTTTCCAACATTGCTGAAATCAAGCGACTTCACCTCATGGTCGAAATCTTGACTCACCTTCCAAAGGAAGATTTTCAATGGATTCATATTGGTGATGGAATTGAAAAATATACTGAACCACTAAGAAGACAAATAGAATCATCAGGGATCAACTGTCTTTTTCTTGGGCATCAATATTCCAAAGAAATACATGGATACTACAATCAGCATGATATCTTGTGTTGTATCAATCTTAGCTATATGGAGGGAGTTCCTGTATCCATCATGGAAAGTTTAATGCATGGTATTCCTTGTATCGCCACCAATGTAGGGGGAACTTCTGAAATGATTGAGAATGACTCCAATGGTTACCTTGTTGATTGTAATTTTCACCCTGTGGATGTCGCCAAAAAAATTTTAGCACTCAGCACAAATGAAACAAAATGGAACTCTTTAAGCAAAAAAGCTCGAGAGAAATATCTTTCCCATTTTAATTCGAAAAAAAACTACGAAGATTTTTATCAAGCACTGATTGATTAACCCTTGTGTTAACTCCTCTCAGCACGATAGTTCAATGATTTTTGATTCTCCCCTAAACGATAAGAATAGCGTAATCTTAGACAATATCTCAGATTGAAAATGGCAAAGCCAAACCAGCGATTTTTATATTCGCTCTCCAATAATTCAATCACTTTTTTATAAAGTTCTGCATCCTGACCTTTGTGCGTTTTTGGAACGGGACGCTTGTACATGTAATACCTATAGGCCAAGTATTTCATCGGAATTCTAAAAGACTTTTTTTCATCTCTCTTGGTTTCTATCTCTAGCTTCTCTGTTATGGTTCTGTCCGCAATACCGCTGAATAAATGATACTTCAATAGATCTGGCCGCAATTGTTGAATAAGATTCAACTGCAATTTTCGTCCACTTCTAAATGATGTATCGATTGCCAACATAGGTATCAATAATTCATTGGTATTGTATGGTGCAAGGTATTTATCAAATTGATTGAAAAGTTGAAGGTGCTCACTCTCTGGTCTTATGTAAAGCAAAGCTCTCACAATATGCCCCTCTACAAGTAACGCATCGCTTTCATCTATTAAATCATGAGCAATACAATACGTCCTACAATCATCATAAAACTTTTTAAATGCCTTTTTGTAATGTTTAAAAGCAACACTCTCCAACGGCCCTTTTAAACAGTCCTTGACAATTGACAGAAAATTGGGATAGGTCCGTTCATGAAAATCCTTATTGGAAAAGCCAGGACTAAATCCACCCATAAACACAATATCACGTTTCTCTCTATTTCGATCAATCAAAGATTGAACAAACGCATTACTCCCACCATGAATCCTAGCAAATAAACCCATCTTCTCATAATTATCAAAGACAGACTTGTCAGAAAGATCCTTTTCGTCAGTTTCCCAATTCATCGTTTCTTGACGAATTTTTAAATCTCTTGCAATCTCAGAAGAAATTTCAAAATCCTTATTTTGGGTATTGGTGATTTGGCTATTGCCTATACCGTAGTAAAATTCTACATTGGCTTTCAAATCCAACAAAGAGGCCAAAATGGTTCTTCCATCCAATCCTCCTGTAAAATTCAATCCAAAAACGGCGTTCGTATTTTTTATGGACAGATACACTTTTTTCACTTGATGGAAATAATCCATCTGATTCCAATCAGAAAACTTTCGTAGACGATTGGCAATAGTATTGTGATGACGACAAACATCCACTTTTCCATCAGAACATATCTTTATGTATTCTATACCTCCAATCAATTTGCTCACTTCAGGAAAAGGAGTCCTTGGCCCTGAATTCAAATAAACCGAGTCTAATTCACACATTTCCAGATCTGGAGAAAGGGTCATATTTAAAGAGGAACAAGAAAAATCATTGCTAATGATGGGGTGTACTCCATTACCATAAAAAATATCAATACTTCCTATACCGTCAGAAATAACAAAAAGCTGATTTGACTTAAAAACCAACAAAACATAATGACCACCAATTATATCACAATACTCACCAATACTCCCTTCATGAAAATGATGATAAACTTGGTCTAAAACATCTTCTTTAAAAAATATAGGGGTGCCGATACATCCAATAAATCCTCCATCAAATTGTTTGTATTGAATAACATCCGTATTTTTTTTTGAATAAAATAAAATGTCCCAAATACCAAAACTAGATTTTTGGGAAGCGACAGGATTCAATGAAAACGCTTGTCTATTCTCGACCCTATATGTGAACGATTTAGGGACAATAACAAACTTAGACATAAGCCTTCAAGATCACTTCTTACTGAAGATATTGTACTTCAAAATACAATAAATGGCTCTGAAACCATCTTTCCAACCAATTTTCTTTCCTTCCTCATAGGTTCTACCATAGTAAGAGATTCCTACTTCATAGATTCTGATTTTGGGAATACGAGAAATTCTTGCTGTCACCTCTGGCTCAAATCCAAATCTCTTTTCTTGCAGTTCCAATGACTGAACAATTTCTCGCTTAAACACTTTGTAGCAAGTCTCCATGTCCGTTAAATTCAAGTTGGTCATGGCATTTGAAAGAGCCGTTAAAAATTTATTTCCTATGGTATGCCAGAAGAATAATATCCGATGGGGCTTACCACCCATGAATCGGCTTCCATACACCACATCCGCAAATCCATCGACGATGGGTTTGATGAGTATATTGTATTCTTGTGGATCATATTCCAAATCAGCATCTTGAATAATCACCACATCGCCTGTGGCCAATTTTATACCAGTATGCAATGCTGCTCCTTTACCTTTGTTGACCTCATGCTTGAAATACTGGATATTCAAACTTGCATTGGATTCATGGTAACGCTTTACCGCCTCTTCTGTGTCATCCTTTGAACAGTCGTTGACAATAATGATTTCCTTTTGAATATCGCCCAACAATTGCACATCCTTTACCTTATCCAAAATCAAATGAATGGTCTTTCCCTCATTGTAGGCGGGAATTACAATGGACAACTTCGAAACATTAAACTTTTCCATAATCAACAAAAGAAACAAATATAAACACTTATTTGAGTTAAGTTTTGGATATTCGCATCATGAAAACCATTCAACTGCATTTAGAACAAGCGCATGAATTGTTAAGCACTGTGCTCAAGGATGAGCATTTTTTAAACCAAGTTGAGCTTGCCACACAAACAATGGTCAGTGCATTGAAAAACAAAGGAACCGTTTTTTCTTGTGGCAATGGAGGGAGTATGTGCGATGCCATGCACTTTGCCGAAGAACTTTCTGGCAGATACCGAAATGATCGTCCTGCCTATCGTGCTTTGAGTATTTCTGATCCATCACACATCTCTTGTGTAGGCAATGACTACGGCTATGATTTCATTTTTAGTCGATATTTAGAAGGAGTGGGCAGAGAAGGGGATGTACTATTGGCCATAACGACAAGTGGTAATTCAAAAAATGTTTTAGAAGCTGCCAAAAGAGCTCGTGAAATGGGAATAAAAGTAATCGCTTTAACTGGAAAAGATGGCGGTCAAATTATTCAATCCGCAGATATTAGCATCGTAGTTCCTTGGTTTGAATTTGCCGACAGAATTCAAGAAATTCATATCAAAGTGATACATGCTTTGATTGACGGCATCGAACAAGGACTTCAATAATCATTGTGTTTTAAAACAAAAAAGGCTGTAGTACTACAGCCTTTTTTCATTGAAATATTCTATTCTAATCTCTCACAATCCTTGCGGTATGTTCCATTCCATTGATTCTAACAGTCATTTGGAAAATTCCTTTGGCGAGCTTACTAATATCCAATTTGTGCGCTAAACCTGAAAAATCCAATGTCTCCGTATATATTTCTTGTCCTAACAAGTTGGTAATTTCAATATTCAATTGACCCTCAAGAGGCTTTTCAAATAGGACATTCAAATCTCCTGAAGTGGATGGATTTGGATACACGGTCATGTTGTTTAAGTCAGTTGAAATTTTAACACCCGATGTGTTGTCTTCTTGTACAATCATTCCAGAACCTTGAATCATGACGCACTGTACAGGACCCCACTGTGAAACCACACCACTTCCATGCACTGGCCGCACACGAACCTGATAGAACTTACCTGGAGCAACACCGGGAATGTTGTTCAACATGAAGATGGATGAACCATTCGCCCCTGTCAACACTTGAGTTGTAGCAACGCTCAATCCATTGGTACAATCTGTGAATTCCCACTGGTACGCGCTACTTCCGCATATCGTTTGATCAGGTGCAATGTACGAGTTGATTGCCTTGATGTTTGGACATCTGTCTGAAGCTCTAACTTGAATAGGCGTTTGAGGCAATAACGTTATTGTGCAAGTAGAAGTAGCTTGTGCAAATACAGGGGTGTAATTCTCAGCTGCATCTGGTATGCTGTACATCACTGGAACATTAACAGTATATACAACTGGTGAAGAGGTCAAATTCGATGGTAAAATCGAACCCAATCGAGGGATCACTGAACTTGAACCGGCTTGGTATACCCATGGTTGAATCCCCAAACTTTGACCATTCTGTGCAGCAGACAACACATTGATCATATAATTGTTGGCATTACCTCTGTACACGGTCTTGAAGCTTCCGCAAACCGTCGCATACTCTCCTGTTCCGTTGCTGTAGTAGTGGTCACAATCAGAAGGCAAGAAGTGATTGATACACAATTTAGCACTGGTGTTACCTGGACCCGCATGCTCGTGAACCGCGAAATAATAGTTAGCACCCACACTCAACTCATCTGTAATCAACGTTTGATTACCTGTGGTTACTTCATGCTCTATCATTTCCAATGCTAAGCAATTGGGATATTCTCTATACAAATGAATTGAATAATCACCGATTGCAGCACTCAATCCAATTCGCAAGCTGTTGTATTGTGCATTCCATTTGTACCATCTGTCTTTACCGTCTCCATCAATTGTTGCTGTATTGACACCCAAGAATGGATTAGCAGAGAAAATATTTGTAGGCGTACATGCCGGGAAATAAGCCGTGTTTACAGTTGTTGCGTTCAATGATTCAATACTGAACCCTTCATTAATTTGACCATCACAGTCATCATCAATGGCGTTACAAATTTCAGTTTGAGGATAAATGCATGAACCATCATCTCCTGTTGCTTCAGGATTGTAATTACACGCTGTATTGTCCATACAACCCAATACACAACCTTGAACGGCTAGTCCATCACAATTGTCATCAAAACCATTATCACAAATCTCTGTCGCTGCAGGGTTGATGGCTTCGTTGTTGTCATCACAGTCACCGTTGTTGTCCACAGATCCTGTTGGAGCTGTGCATGCTTCTACTGCCAATGCGTTTACGTCTCCGTATCCATCACCATCAGCGTCGGTGTAGTACATCGTCTTCACTCCTTCGTCAATGATGTTGTCACAGTTATCATCTACATCATTACAAATCTCTGTAGCTGCTGGATTGATGGCACTGTTGTTATCGTCACAGTCACCAGGAGTAATCGTGCTTTCTGTACATGATGTCTCTCCTGTTGCTACGCCATATCCATCACCGT
>CAYQUT010000016.1:26839-58894 GCA_964420985.1 uncultured Chryseobacterium sp. | reverse complement strand
ATTGTCTTTTGTTAATTATTACAACGATGCAGATGGGGATACCTACGGCGCTGGCCCTGCCACGAATGCTTGTCAATCACCTGGGGCCAGTTATGTCACCATCAACACGGACTGTAATGATGCATTAAATACGGTCAATCCTTCAGTAGCAGAAACCTGCAATTCCATAGATGACGATTGCGATGGAGTGACGGATGAAGGCTGTGCTGCTGGATCCCTAATTGCCGCAACCCAGATCACATCATTACCTCAGTTTGGTTTGACGGGTGGTAACTACTCACAAAATGTCAATATGGCCGCACAAACGGATACTCCTGAGTACGGAGGGACATACCCTGAGAAATGGTTCAAGTTTGTGGCACAATCCAACGCTGTTCGGATTGCTGTTACTGGAGCTTCCTCAGCGGATGACAATGCTGTTGCGGTGTTTGATGACCCTGGATTGTCTTATTCAACACCATTAATTCCAGTAGCCACTGCAGATGCAGTGAATCTCTCGAGCACTGGAGTTTCTGATCAGGGCAATGAAATTTTGCTCACGGATCAGTTGGTAGAAGGGAATACATATTACGTTGTTGTCGCAACGGTGAATGGAACTGCTGGTAACATTAACGTTAAGTTCAATACGCTGCTTCCCAGCTCATGTGACATAGCTGCTTACACTGGAGGTACCAATACCTATAGCAATGTCTGTTCAAACTTCAAGTGTAGATATAGGCAAAATGCCAAACAAGGAATTGTTCATCGTTGGGCGAGCAATACCACTACCGGAATTCCTCTTCAGTCTTATACGATTCCACCGTCCAGTATAATGTTCACGGTTTGTCAACTGGCCAAATTTGTTCCAGCCAATATTTCGGGGAGCGCGCAAACCATTTATGTTTCTGCTGATGTGCAATATGAATTGGCCGATGCAGCAGGCGTGATTCATTATTTGACGGCGGTTTCCACAACTACCTGCAGTTTCACGCTCAACCCGGAGGCCTCTATTGGTTTAAGAAGCACGGACGCTTGTCCCAATTTTAAAACCACCATGTCCTCCTTGGCCACAGACCGATCTGTTTGTGGAACAACGCAATATCAATGGGAGTTTACGATGGCCTATCCCTCGCCGGGATTGCCAATAAACGTTTCAGGTGCGCCAGGGGGATCTCGTGTTTTGGGGGTGAACAGTATCCCGGGGATAGCGAATGGTCAACGCTATGATTTACGCATTCGTTCACTGCACAATGATGCAGTAACCTACTCGGGATGGAGCGCTAGTCCTTCTTGCTTTAAAACTTTAGGTGCTGCGGGCATGGTTCCTTGGTCTTCAGAGGAAGATCAGAAAGAGGATTCACATGAAGTGGCTATTTCTCTTTACCCTAATCCCTCCTTGCAGGGAAAAGGAGCCATATTAAGATCATCCGACATGATAGAGTCGATTCAAATATTTAATCCGTCAGGGCAATTATTGGCAAAAGCAAACGGAATTATTGAACAGGGTTTTTGGGAATTGCCCACATTGGCTGATGCTGGATTGTATTGGGTTTTGGTGAAGTCCGGCGATGATATCAAACGGATGGCCTGGTTGGTGCAATAGTTTACCGCTTATCTTTGTACCGAATGGCCAGGATAGCGGAGGATATTGAAGCAGCGGTTCAATTGTTGAACAACGGTGACTTGGTGGGTATACCTACCGAGACGGTATATGGTTTGGCAGGGAATGCTCTTGATGCAGAAGCGGTTGCGAGAATTTTTGATGCTAAAAACCGGCCGTTTTTTGACCCACTCATTGTGCACATTGGTGATGTAGATCAGTTGTCATTTTTGACAACATCGATCTCAGAAAGGGCCAAAAAGTTGATGGATGATTTTTGGCCAGGACCAATGACGTTGTTGTTTAATAAGTCAATAGCTATTCCGGATATTGTAACCTCCGGGTTGGACAAGGTAGCCATCCGAATGCCGAATCATCCAATGACTTTAGCTTTGTTAAAGCAGTTGTCTTTCCCATTAGCTGCCCCAAGCGCTAACCCTTTTGGGTATGTCAGTCCAACCTGTGCAGAGCATGTTCAAACCCATTTGGGTAATATAATTCCCTTGATTTTGGATGGCGGGCCCTGCACAGTTGGGGTTGAGTCAACCATTGTGGATGCTACAGATGATGTGGTCCGTATTTTGCGATTGGGCGGCATTACCGTTGAGCAAATTGAAGATTGTCTGAATGAAAAGGTCATTGTAGAAATCAGTAGTAGCCAACCTGCTGCTCCAGGGATGTTGGATAGTCATTACGCTCCAAGGAAGCCGATGTTCTGGGCCATTGAAAATGAACTGGAAAATCAAGATAGAGTAGGATATTTGAGTTTTGCTGAGAATTTGAAGGGGCCTATAAGTTTTGAGCTATCTGCAACGGGTGATTTAACAGAGGCCGCAGCCAAGTTGTTTCAGGGAATGCGTTGGCTGGATGGTCAAGATGTGGATCGAATCGTAGTGAAAAAAATGCCAGAGATTGGTCTGGGACGCGCCATGAATGACCGTTTGAGTAGGGCTTGCCGTTCTTGATTGTTTTAGCTTTTAATTGAGTATTTTCGCACCCGTGAATTTGCGCCACAAAATAGACAAACGTTTGTTTCATGTCATCAGTGAAGTATCCCATTCATTGGGTCTTGAAACCTACGCTGTGGGCGGGATGGTGCGGGATATTTTGTTGAATAGAAACAACAAAGATTTCGATTTCGTAACCATAGGAAATGGTTTGGCTTTGGCAGAGGCCTGTGCAAAAGAGCTGCAGGTTAAAAAGGTCACTTATTACAAGAATTACGGAACCGCTGCCTTTCATTATCGTGGCAATGATGTTGAATTTGTTGGCGCGCGAAAAGAGAGTTATCGTCCTGACTCCCGCAATCCAGATGTATTACCGGGGACATTAAGGGATGATCAACTGCGCAGGGATTTCACCATCAATGCCATGGCCATTGATTTGCATCCTGATCGATTTGGTGATTTGGTAGATCCATTTGATGGGATTATCGATTTGGAAAGAAAAGTGATTCAAACGCCAACGGATCCGGATATCACTTTCAGTGATGACCCTTTGCGCATGATGCGTGCTGTTCGGTTTGCAGCGCAATTGGAGTTTGAAATAGCTCCTTATTGTTTGGAGGCGATTGTGCGAAATGCCCCCAGGTTGAGTATTATCAGTCAAGAAAGAATTACAACAGAGCTCAATAAGATCATCTTGGCCAAGAGACCCAGCATTGGCTTTAAGTTGTTGTATGATACCCAATTGCTGCATCAGTTTTTTCCTGAAATGATTAAACTACAGGGGGTGACAAAGAGAGAGGGATTTGCCCACAAGGACAATTTCTATCACACCTTGGAAGTACTGGACAATGTGGCCGAGCAATCCAGTGATTTGTGGTTGAGATGGAGTGCCATTTTACATGATATTGCTAAGCCTCCAACCAAGAGATTTGAACCTGGTATTGGATGGACTTTTCATGGTCATGAAGATTTAGGCGCGCGCATGGTGCCTAAGATTTTTGAACGAATGAAGTTGCCCTTGGATACAACGATGAAATTTGTTCAGAAGTTGGTTCAATTGCACTTGAGGCCCATAGCCTTGACCAAAAGCGAAATTTCTGACTCAGCTTTGCGCCGATTGCTTTTTGATGCAGGAGATGATATTGACGCGTTGATGATTTTGTGCAAAGCGGATATTACTTCCAAGAATGAACTAAAGGTGAAGAAGTATCTAAAGAATTATGAGAATGTGATGGAGAAGTTGGTGGCTTTAGAAGAGAAAGATAGGATTCGTAATTTTCAACCCCCCGTATCTGGTGAGTTGATTATGAAAACTTTTGATTTGCGACCATGCGCTCAAGTTGGGATAATCAAAAATGCAATCAAGGATGCTATTTTAGATGGTGTAATAAAGAACAACGAACAAGAGGCATTTGCCTATATGCTAACAATGGGTAAGGAAATGGGGTTGACGCCTTGCTAGATCTTCACGAGTTTGTCTCTCGAAATCAAGGTCTTGAAATTTCCGATAATTACAGTCACTCCTTTATCCTCAATTTTGGTAACGATGCCTACCTGTTTGGTCTGTTTGATTTTAACCAAGTCGGTAACATTCAACGGAACTAGGGTGCTTTCTTCTTCCTCTTTTAACTGGGTTTTCTGCTTTTTGATTTGATCCTTTTTGCGCTGACTTTCCAGTTTGGCATGCTCCATTAAAATAAACTTCTTCATTTCCTCCCAGAGCTCATTGTTCTTGCCTTTTGATTTGACTCCGGTGATGAACTGTTTCATTTTCTTGGCCAACTGAATGTCAATTTGCTCTTTGTCCCACTGCAAATTTTTCTTTTGGGTTAGTGCTTGTAGATCAGTATTTTTTTTGTCGTATTGTTCAATTTTTTGATCAGCAATTTTCTGCTGCTTTTCGAGTTGAGAAAGTTGTTGGGTGAGGGCTTGCTTTTCTCGTTCCAAATCCAAAAGCAGTTGATCCCACTTTAATTTTTGCGAGTCGATTTTCTTCCGAGCTCTGTCCAGCAATTCTTTCTGAATTCCATTGGATTCTGCCACTTCAAATGTGAAGGAGGAACCTGCTTTACCTGTTATTAAATTGTATTTGGGCTGTAGCAGTTGCGCGTCAAACTCCATGTGGCCATTGATGGCTTGGGGAAGGCTTTCTGCGCGCAACTTGATATTGGCATAGTGCGTGGTGATAACACCGAGGGTCTTTTTGTGGTAAAGCTCCTCAAAAAATACTTCAGCCAAAGCACCACCCAAATCAGGATCGGAACCCGTTCCAAATTCATCCAATAATACCAATGTTCTGCGGTTGGCCAATTCCAAGAAATGGCGCATTCTTTTTAAACGGTAACTGTAGGTGGACAGTTGATTTTCGATACTCTGATGGTCTCCTATGTCGGTCAAGAAAGCGTGGAAGATTCCCAAGACTGAACCTTGCTTGATGGGTACGGGAATCGCGCATTGAAACATTACCTGAATTAGTCCCATCATTTTCATAGTAACTGATTTGCCACCAGCATTTGGCCCGCTGATCACTAAAATGCGCTTCTCCGTATTCAGATGAACGTCTTGTGGAAAGATGGGTTTCTTTTGTTCTGTATGCTGGAGGAAGAGAAGGGGATGGAAGCCTGCTTTGATTTTTATTTCAGGTTGCTCATTGATGGAAGGGATGATTCCGTTGTATTTTAAACCTAAGCGTGCTTTTGCTCTCAAGAAATCAAAGTGGATGAGCATTTTCTGGGCTGCTATCAAATAAGGTGCATACCCTTTGATGGCTTGCGTCAATTGCCAAAGAATTTTTCTGATTTCTTTGAGCTCATCTTCCTTCAGCATTTCCAGCTCATTGTTCAGGGCAATGTTTACTGCAGGTTCAATAAATGTAATGGATCCTGTCTTGCTGCTTCCTGTGATGATTCCGGGTACATTTTTTTTGTAACTGCTGATAACAGCCAAAACCTTCCTTTCATTTTGATATCCTTCCTCAGTGGCCGCAATATATCCTTTGCCTTGCAAATCGCGTAGCACCTTTTGAAAGTTCTTGGTGATTTGTCGGCGTACAACGGTTATTCCGTCTCGGATGCTTTTTAACTCGGGAGAAGCATCGTCTTTGACCTGCCAGTTGGGATTGAAAACCGACTCAATAATGGGAATGATTTCTTTTTGTTCATACACCTGCTCAAAATGTGCAGGAAGATGTGTCCAGAATTTTCCAGAAAGTGTTTTTATTTTTACCCAGTCATTGGTGATGTGGGTATTGTTGACAATATTTCTGAAGTCGTCTTCATTGAGCACAGAATCCCGTAACTGCAACATTTGAAGTGTTCGGGGAAATTCCACAAATTCCCCGCTAGGAAGATGACCACCACTTCCCACCAACCCCAAGAACTCTTCCATTTCTCCTAACTCTCTTTTGAGTAGTGTGGAATGATGAACAGGCATGAGAGAAAGAAGCTTTTGCTTGGCGGTAGGTTGATAGCACAATTCAGCCAATAAATCCTTGACTTCTTGCCATTGTAAATCTCCCTGTGATGCGTCATCAAAAAGCATGTTCAAAACTACGATGTTTCACCTTAAACTGTTAACAAGAAAAAATGTTTAGTGGCCAATGGCATGAATTTTATTGGAACTTGCTTACATGAAGCGGATGATTATCAAATTCTTTAGGAACAAGTTTCTGTTGGCCTTTTTGTTCAATTTGGTTTATATATCCTTTATTCACAATATCAATCTGTTTTACATCGTTCGTTCCAAGTGGGAGTGTGATCGTTTGCAGTCTGAGATTGATCTGATGAAGGAGAAGAATCAAACGGTGGAGCACGATTTGAAAGATTTGACTACCAATCACCGCACTTTGGAACGCTATGCTAGAGAAACTTTTTACATGAAGCGTGATAATGAAGATGTTTACGTTATTAAAACCAATTACTAAATGAAGAATCATTTCATTCTGTTGTCCATACTACTGGGCTTTGTTGGTTGTGTTTTTTCACAACCTGCACCACAATACACTATCAATGAGCGCAAAGCCATCAAGCGTTATGAAGAGGCCGGTGAAAAATACAAGTTGGGTGCTACAGAGGAGTCAGCGGTACTTTTAAAAGAATTGGTCAAGAGTTATCCTGATTTCACGGAAGCACATTTCCTATTGGCTCAGCTCTACATTGACGATCAGCAGTGGGATGCAGCCATTCCCAGTTTGGAGAAGGGTGTCGCTCTGCATCCAGAGATTTTTCCAGAGGCTTACTTGATTTTGTCAGAGGCCTACATGGCCAAGGCTCAATATGCAAAAGCGGAGAAATGTATTACGCAATTTATGCCATATCCCAAGAATGATAAATTGATTGAGAAAAAGGCGCAATTGATTTTGGCCAGTTGTGTCTTTGCACAAAAAGCGTTGAAGTATCCCGTACCATTTGAACCCGTCAATATGGGAGAAGGCGTTAATACCGAATTTGATGAATATTATCCTTGTGTAACGGCGGACGAGAATACTCTGCTTTTTACCCGGTTGGTTCCCGACAATAGAGTAGATGCAGGGCAGCAAGAAGATTTTTATATCTCGCGTAAAGACAATCAAGGCGTTTATGCTCCAGCACAGCCCATCATTAGTATCAATACAGCCATGAATGAAGGGGCTCCCTCCTTGAGTGCTGATGGATCAACGTTGATATTCACGGCTTGTCAAACATTGGATGGACAATGGGGAGGAGAAAGAACGGGCATAGGAAGTTGTGATTTGTTTTTCTCTTTGAAAAAGGGCAATGAATGGGAGCCTGGAAAAAATTTAGGAAGCATGATCAACTCTGGCGCTTGGGAGAGTCAACCTTCTTTTTCAGCAGACGGCAAGACGATGTACTTTATCCGTGGAAAGCGAAGTGCGAGAGGAATTCAAGAGCAAGATATTTATTATTCTGTTTTAAGAGAAACAGGGGAGTGGAGTAAACCAGAGAAAGTAAGGGGCTGGGTCAATACCGATTTTCAAGAGGAAAGTGTCATGATTCATCCCGACGGCAATACGTTGTATTTTAGTTCAAATGGTCATCCAGGAATGGGAGGAATGGATATTTTCATGTGCCGAAGGGATGAGAAGGGAGAATGGGGAAAACCCATCAATTTGGGATATCCCATCAACACAGAACACGACGAAAATAGTTTTCAGGTGACCACTGACGGGCAATACGCGTTGTTTGCATCTGAGCGTCCTGGAGGAAAAGGTGGATTGGATTTGTATCGATTTTTGTTGCCTGACTTTGCTCGTCCTAAGAAGGTGTCTTACGTGGCTGGTGTGATTTCGGATAAAGCGAGTTTTAAAAAGTTGGAAGCTCAACTAGAACTTTTGGACATGGAAACAGGGGCTGTTATTGCCAACACTTATTCTGATGCAGTGCTAGGGAATTTTTTATTGTGCATCCCTCCGGGTCGTGATTATGTGATGAACGTGAGCAAGGACGGTTACCTCTTCCATTCTGAGCGTTTTACGCTAAGTAACGAAGTGCAAAAGGAACCTTACAAGTTGAACATCGCTTTGCAGAAATTGAAGGTTGGTACCAAGATATCATTGGTCAATACCACCAATGACGGAATGAAGAATGTGTTTTTTGATTCCAATAGTGATGTGTTGAAGAAGGAGAGTTTTGTGGAATTGAATAAGTTGGTTGTCTTATTGAACAAGAATCCACAACGTAAAATTGAGGTCGGAGGACATACGGATGATGTCGGTGATGATGCCATGAATTTGGCGTTGTCTCAAAAGCGCGCTGATGCAGTAAAACGATATTTGGTTTCTGCAGGTGTTGTTGAGAATAGAGTCACGGCCAAAGGTTATGGAGAAACACAGCCTACAGTTCCCAATGATTCAGAGGCCAATCGAGCAAAGAATCGAAGGACTGATTTTGTGATTACAGAGTAAAATATTGGTGATGTCATATAAAAAGGGCGATCATCAGATCGCCTTTTTTATTTCAATTCAAAATCTTTAAAATCAAAACCAGGCGATACTGAACAACCCACGAGAACAAATTCTCCATCAAGGACATGTGCTCCAAACCATCGCCCGGCGCGAACGACATGTTGTAAACGTTCATTTTTAGTTCCATTCTTTCCCAATTTGGTTTCAATGGTTTGTCCTTGTTCATCCATTTCTGTAATGATCAATGTTCCCCCATCGTGAAAGAACCAAATCTCATCGCTTTTAATGCGGTGCAATGCAGAGATTTGGTCTTTTTCAAGCAGAAAATAGATAGAAGTGCAATAATTTCTTGGGCCATCGAATTCCGGGAATTGGATACTTTCATGGGATCGATACATTTCTCTGAAATAACCACCTTCTGGGTGAGGAAGCAAGTTGTAATGTGCTATGTATTCTTTGGCTGTCATTTTTAACCGTTGTATTGCATGACAAAAATGGTCTCTTTAGGCTCGTATACCTCGTAAACGAATTTGATTTTCTCCGTTAGGTTTTCTTCACCCATTTTTTTCTGTAAAAAAGGATATACGCGGATGGCTCCCATGATTCTAGTGGGCAAAGCAGCACCTGCCCAATGGCTCACCCATGCATCTCCTTCAGGAATGTCCAAAGCCGTGAGTGCTTCGTTTTCTAATTCCTTGGCCATGTCAGGAGTCACTCTAATTGCAGCTAATGCGCGACAATCCGCTTCCTTCACCTCTCTGGGATTGTCAAAGTAAACGGCAACAATTTGCGGTTCCCATCCTTTGGATTTGGCCAGTTCTGCGATTTTTCTGATGGAGGGGCCGATTTTTTGGTATGAACCGGTATAGGAATAACCCATCAATGCATAACCGGGCATTTTCTCATTTTCCACAAGGGGCCTGCGAAAAGAGCCCATCCATCCGGCAAGGATCAACATCCCTAGGATAAAAGTCAGTAAAAACAAAAGTAGATTCATTTGGCAAAAATAAGCGGAATGTTTAGTTTGGTCACAGTGGAATTAAGGATAGCTCATATTGCATGGATGGTGGCGTTTTTTTTGTTGTTTTCCAATACAACAGCTCAGCAATTGATGCGCCCCATTGAAGGTAACCAGTTTCAGCAATGGACCAGTCATGCAGAAATGCTAGATTGGATTGGTCAGTGGTCTTTGACCAGAAATGACGTCAAGGTTAATCAACTCGGAATGAGCCACCTTGGAAGAGAGATTGTCAGTGTGATGAGTGCGGATTGGCAAGAGCAGGATTTGAAAATTATGGTTATAGCCGAGCAGCATGGCGATGAGCCTTCAGCGATGGAAGCTGCTTTGTGGTTGATTGAGCAAATGCCGTTGTTCCGAGAGCAATTTGGAGATGTGCATTTTGTTGTTATTCCTATGGTGAATCCAGATGGTCATGAGAAGGGTACCAGGAGAAATGGACGCGATAAGGACTTGAATCGCGATCATCTTTTGCTTTTGGAGTCAGAGACTCAGTTGCTTCATTCTTTTTATCAAAACTATCAACCCCATGTTTTGATCGATATTCATGAGTATCCATTTGAAGCGGGGACGTCAACATTCTCATGGGAAAAGAGAACCCAAGAGCAATTGGGCATTGTAACCAATCTGAATTGTAAGGGATATTTCCATCATTCTTTTTCAGCAGAAATTGTTTTGCCAAAGGTGGATTCAATCATGAGCAGCAGTGGAATATCTTTTTGTGAATATGCCGTTGGATCAATGGCTAAGAATGAGCGCATTCGACATAGCACGGTAGACATCGATGATGGCAGACAGGGCCTTGGAGCAGTGGGAGGAAGTATTTCATTTATAATCGAAGGACTCAATGGGAAACAGCGCACAGACAATATAAAAGGCAGAGTGCAAGGGCAGATTGTTCTGTTGGATGCGTTATTGAAGGTAGTATTAAAGAACAAAAAGAAAATCATGCAGGAAGTAGAGTCCTATCGGATCAACGAGCCATTGGTGAGAGAGGTGATATTGACCATGGATCACTTTGTTGGTCATGAACAATGGGAAATTCCGATGCATCATTTTGAGCGCAATGATGTTCAATCATTTGCCTATTCTCATTATCAATCTCAAGTGTTACCCTTGAAGCGGGTTATTGTTCCTCATGGTTATTTGATTCCAACATCAGACACCTTGTTGAATCAATGGTTGTTGCATCACGGAATAGAAAAGATTCGTGTTTTAAAGGGATTGAGCGCAGGTTCTTTCTTATTCAAACAATGGAAACATGACGGTTGGGAAACGCAAACGCTGGAAGGGATGGCGGTGCCAGGATGGAAGGGCAGTTGGGAAATAGATACCCTGTCTTTTGAAAATTTGACCAACTACTGGTTTGTTCCCTGTGGTCAATCACAGCTCAGGAGGATTGTGATGGCTTTAGAGCCAGAGAGCATGTTTGGCTTGGTTCGTTATCCTGAATATCAATATTGGCGCACCCATTATCCTGTTCTTCGGGTGGAGTGAAATTGAATATTGAAAATCATTATTTTTGTATTGATTTGAACGCGATACCACAACCTGTAAAAGCACCTCGATTGGTTTTCATTGACATGGCAAGATCCATTGCTATTTTGTTGATGCTTGAGGGGCATATTACAGGAGAATTGTTGTCACCGAACTACCGTGCATTGAACACAGACTGGTATAATTTCTGGCAACATTTGCACGGCTATACCTCGCCGTTGTTTTTTACCATATCAGGAATTGTCTTTGCTTATCTGCTTACTTCGCCACGAGAAACGGATGTGTTTTGGAAAAACACCCGAGTCAGAAAGGGATTCAAAAGGGTTTTTGAATTGATGCTCTGGGGATATTTGTTGCAGTTGCATTTGCGAAATTTGATTTCTTGTTGGTTGGATGGTTCGTCCTATCAAACCGATTGGTTGATGGCTTTCCATGTATTGCAATCTATAGGAGTGGCGATATTCTTAATTCTTGTTTTATTTGGGTTTTCCAAATGGAGCAAGTTGCATTTTTATTATTGGGCTTTTGCTGGAGCTTTTTTCATGTTACTGGCCAATGGTCACCAAGAGTTTTATATCAAGCAGCAGAGAGAATGGGTAGCAGCAGGTATTCAATCTCAAGTGATTTACCGACCTGAACATTGGCCCAAGTTGTTTCAAAATTTTTTCTTTGGTCAATATTCTGATTTTAGTTTTATCCGTTTCAGTGGGTATACTTTATTTGGAGCTGGACTTGGTCACTTATTGAGAACCCATGAACGGCATGCAATGCGCTATGGTGTGTCTTTTATTGCCGTTTTGTTGGGGTATATTTTGGTTCGGGATGCCTACTACATTCTTTGGGGTTTGGATTTTGTACTCAATCAATTGGGTGTGCAGCAAGGAAATGTGCAGTTGTGCAATAAAGACGCGCTCATCGGTCTTGGTTATGTATTAATGCTTTTGGGAGTGTTGGTTTTAATCAATCGATGGGTGGTATTCAAGGACAATATCTTTTTGCGCATGGGACAGAATACGTTGTTGATTTACATTGTTCATGTAATGCTCATTTATGAAGGACTCCTAGGATATGGTCTCCCATTGCGCAGTTGGTCCTCCAATTTTTCACCATTGCAATCATGGGGGGTGTCTGGATTGATTATCATTGGATTCTTTTTGATGGTGTGGTTGTGGACCAATAGGGACCGTTGGTTTTTGTTTAAGAAGTAGTCACTTACCTTATATTTGAGGTATGATGAAATTACGTTTGACAGCGCTGAGCTTTTTGCAATTTTTTATTTGGGGAAGTTGGTTGATTACCATTGGGGCATTTTGGTTTAAAACCAAACAATGGGGGCCAGATCAGTTTGGAGTGATATTTTCAACAATGGGCATTTCCGCATTGTTTATGCCCGCTATCGCAGGGATTTTATCAGATAGATTCATTAATGCAGAGAGGCTTTATGGAATTCTGCACATTTTAGGTGGTGTGGGTCTGTTCTTGGTCCCGTCAGCGCAGTCTCCCGACGAAATGTTTTGGCGCATTTTATTGACCATGATATTTTACATGCCCACCATTTCCATGTCCAATACGGTGATGTACGCTATTCTCTCCAAGGATAGCAGTCTGGATGTGGTGAAAGCGTTTCCCCCCATTCGTGTGTGGGGTACGGTGGGTTTCATTGTCGCTTTGTGGACTGTTAGTTTAACCGGACATGAGACCGATGCTTTTCAATTCTATTTGGGGGGCGCTGTTTCCTTTGTGTTGGGCGCCTATGCCTTTACATTGCCAGCCTGTCCACCACTAGGAAAGAACCTTGAGCGTAAATCTTGGGTGGAGGCTCTGGGATTGAATGCCTTCAA
Organism: uncultured Chryseobacterium sp.; assembly: GCA_964420985.1. GTDB lineage: Bacteria > Bacteroidota > Bacteroidia > Flavobacteriales_D > Sanyastnellaceae > CAMCTV01. The sequence goes on along the minus strand of CAYQUT010000016.1, from coordinate 46,110 downwards.
AATGTTGAAGGATCGTTACTATGCGGTATTTTTCTTGTTTGCCTTGTTGTTGGGTGCAGCACTGCAATTGACCAATGCCTACGGTGATGTATTCTTACATGATTTTGACGGCAATCCAGCCTATGCAGATACGATGGCTGTGAAATACCCAGCCATTGTTTCTTCTCTGGCTCAAATTTCTGAGACCTTGTTCATCTTGGCGATTCCATTTTTTATGAGACGATTTGGCATCAAACAAGTGATGTTGATTAGTATGATTGCTTGGGTTTTGCGTTTTGGACTGTTTGCTTTTGGTAATCCAGGAGATGGACTTTGGATGATTTTGTTGTCTTGTATTATTTATGGTATGGCTTTCGATTTTTTCAATATTAGCGGATCGTTGTTTATTGAGAAAAGTGTTGAGCCCTCGATCAGAGCCAGCGCTCAGGGATTGTTTACCATGATGGTCAATGGATTGGGTGCGGTATTAGGAAGTAGAGTGAGTGGTTGGGTGATTGAACATTATTTTACCCACTACACCATGAGTCCAGAAGGACAATCTATTCCCCATTTGAATTGGTCAGGTATCTGGCTGTGTTTCGCAGGTTACTCTGCTGTTGTCGCTGTGTTGTTCTTGCTGCTTTTTAGAGAGCGAAAGCTGGCTCAGTAAGACCAGGACTTGGAAAATGTATTGAAAAAAGAGATGCCCAACTTATAGGTCAATCGGGCTGATCCAAAGTTATTATCCGATGTACAGGCATATAATCCAAATCGGAAGAGTTGTTTTTTAATTCTACAAACGCGTTCAAGTCCAAGATACAATTCTTGGTGGTAGAAGTTTTGGTCAGCAATAATTAAAGTGGCTGCCCCTGCGGCCTCTGTAATTTTTAATCGATGAATGACAGGTAGTTTATTGGTCAACAATCCATTGAAATGATGGAAATAGTTGGCTTTAAAAAAGGCGTTGGGTGTGCTAAAGGTGGGACCAAGAAGTTGTAAACTGTTGGTGGGGTCAGAAAACAGAAAGAAGTCCGATCCCCTGAAATAGCGGTATTCCATCAGACGCAAACTTTTTTTGTTCAAATAGGTTCCGGCATACGCCGCCCATTCTCCTTCCCCAATGATGGGCAATCTGAATTTTTGACGTACCGAAAATTCTACATAGTCATAGTCCACCTCACTTTTTCCAATTTTGGGAATCCCTTTTCGATAAGTGAAAAACATCTCAGGGTTTCGGTTAGGCAAATAATATTTTCGGCCTTGTCGACGGTAATATTTTTGACCTATTCTGTATTGTAACAAAAGACTAATTTCGGATTTAAGGTAAGCATCAAAATCAACTGGGGTATTGTTTTCTCCAAAAACTTCGCCTGACCAACTGTCTTGCTTTAAAGTGTTGATGGGCAATTGACGCATGTAGTTTAAACTCATTTCTCCAAAAAGTCCAGTAGCCAATTCCATTCTTTGGGCTATAGATACACCTTCTCTTTTGACAAAATTGCTTCGACTGAACATGGTGGCCAACGAGGCATAGCCATTGATTTGTTCGTATAAATTGGTCACTTGAATACTGGTGCGCATGTATCGCTCAGGCTTGTAATCCCAATTGCAACGTATTTCAGCTCCTAAATCTTTATTGGCTACTCCGTAACTGATTCGTCCATTGAGGGAGATTCGATTTTTGGGATTGATTTCCTTTGAGATGGATCCACCAAAAACATGTCGGTAGCCTCCGATTCCCCAAAAATTCATTTGAGAAATGAGCGGATTAATGAAGTAACTGTAGCCTTTGAATGAGTTTTTGAAACCCATTCCGTTTAGTGTCACATCCCAAAATGAAACCTGGTTGTACAATGAGTCCCTGATCTCTTTGTATCGTGGACTTTTGTATTTTTCTTGAACACTGTCGCAAAAGGATTGATAGGCGGTTTCAATGGAATCTAGCGCAAATTTCCGCTCACCGTTCCAAAAGTCATCGCCTTTTTTTTCTGCATCTTCGGCAAAAGTTTGCACCTCAAGTCCTAACTTTTCTCTTTGCTCAATGGTTGTTGGTTTTTCAAATTGAATAGCCGTTTTTCCTTTAATGGTGTCTTGATTTTCTATAATGACATATTGAATTGTCCTTTTTTCAGGTATCGATTGATTTTCCCATGCTACAAAGGCTTCTTCGAATTCAAAGCTTTGATAATACGTTAATGCCCTTGGCGTAAATTGGTAATTGGTTTTTTCAATGTTAAAGGTGGAGTCTTGAATCCAAATTTGCGCATTGATCAGTGCTTCCTTCTTAATGATGGGTTGTATTTGTATACAATATAAGTTTCCACCTTTTTTTTCTTTCACATCTACGATATTGTATTTGTAGGTGGCTTTTCCCAGGGCGGAGAAAGGTGATGGAATCAATTTTTGAGAAACTTTGGGGACGTTGAGGTGATGATCCAAAAGGTTAAACTCGCTCAAAGCATCTCTGGATTCATAGCTGTAGGGATCTTCCCAACGGTCTCGGTCCGACCAAATGGCTTTCTCCCCGTAGTTAAACCCAATGCTGAATCCAGCGGCATCGATCCAAGGTCGATATGGGGTATATTTCTTGTAACCGAGGACGTCCTCGTGGTATTTCCCATTGGATGCAAATTGATATTGGGATGAGAATTCAGAGAGCCATTGTTGTCTGAATTCAGGGATCGAGTCCTTGATGAATCGGTAAGCGGGGCTGTGCAATTTGGCATATTCAATGGAGTCACTTCTTTTGTACAATCTCGGGAATCTTTTGCGCCAAAACAATTCCCATTTGGTGGTGTCTATCCCTTTTTCAATCTCTTCTTGAGCCTCTTTTTGAGCAGAGTCAGAAACAACATCTTCACCTTTTGGCACAATGGGAGGACCTTGAACGCTCACGCGCTGATATCCGTTCAAAGCAAGACTGGGGTTATTTTTTTTATTGAAGTTGTATTTCTCTTCTGCTTTATCCATGAGGTATTTGGCAAAATCACTTCGGTTGCTACTGATGTTAAGGCCGCTCAACATCAGATCATCTTCCAAAAGGACTATGGTTAATTTAACAGGCGACTTACCTAAGTTGATTTTCTCAGTATGCTCTTTGTAGCCCAATGATTTGCACTTTAAAGTGTAATTTCCCTCGTTGGTTTTGATGCCAAATTCACCATCGGCGTTGGTGATGTCTCTGAGTTGTTGATTGTTGCTCACATCCAGCCAAACCAAGGCCCCTGGAATGGGATGACCAGAATGATCCACCACTAGTCCATTGATCCATGATGCTTCGCTCTTAATAACGAAACAAAAACACAAAAAAAAGGTGATGGAGAAAATACGCATTGACGCAAATTTAACCCATCACCCTTGGTATTGGTTTTTAAAAATTGTTATTCGCCTGTGTTCTTCAATGCCATGAGCAGATAATGGGCGGATTGAGTGACAATTTCATTGTTTGTGAATGAGGTGGATTGTATGTATGCGATACCCCTTTCTTCTTTGATAATATTGACCTCCTTCATGGTGTATTTCCCATCGCCTTGCGCAATAAAAATTTGAGGCTTGCTCTCCCAATAGGCTATTCCACTGGCAGGGATGGGGATTCCTGGCAACGACTCCACCGTTAGGTAACCGTTTACGGTTATTCCGGGAATCCAATTGGAGGGAGCATTGATAAGGCTGAGCCAAATGTGTAAGCCATGGTCGCTTTCCTCCAAACTGTTGCCAAAGCGTTGTACCGTTGCTTGTGCGGATTGTCCATTGTTGTCTTTTAAAGTTACCGGCATTCCTACGGATAAGTTCAAAGGCACGTTTTGAAAGGAGATCAATTCGCATTGTAATTGGCTGTTGTCTACTATGGACAATAAGGATTGTCCAGCTTGGCAATATTGTCCAGACTTGATGAATAGTTCATTCACCTTTCCGCTGATGGGGGCTGTAAGCGTGATTTGCTGCTGTATGTCCTGTGGATTTTTTGGAAAAGGAACCATGAGCAAATTCATTTTTTGCTCCATACCTGATATGGTAATCTTGCTTTTGTTCAATGCCGTTTGCGCTTCTTGGAAGCTTTTTTCACTGGTCGCATTTTGACTTTTTATGGCGGCAATTCGGTTAAATTGTTGTTGCAAATTCTCTAGTTCGGCCTTCTGCATCAGGTAATCTTGCTGCAATTCAACCAAAGAGATGTCCGATAACGTCAGCAGTTTTTGCCCCTTCGCTATGGAACTTCCAGGTTCAACCAAAATGGAGTTGATTTTTGCCGATATGGGATACCCCAATTCCATTTGACCCTGAGTGGGGGTTGAAATTTTACCTCCTATGGACAAAACGGTGGAAATGGTATCTACCTTGATTTTACTCGATTGGATGTTCAACTGCTTGATTTGATCGGTATTCAAAACCAAGACATTGTCCTCAATGGGATTTTTTGAATCTACATTTTCTGTAGGTTGACTATTGCATCCAAAAATGAGAATGGCAACAGCGATATAAGATATTTTGAAATTATTCATGACCAATAAGGTTTGAGATTTGTATTTGACTGTCCAATAGGGCGATTCTTTTCTGTAACAATAGGTCATAGAATTCTCGCCATTGATTTTGATATTGACTCCACTGTAGGAAATCAGTTTCACCTTTTTGCAGCTTGATACTCCAAGTTTGCAGTGCTGTTCTGATATATTGACTTTCATGAGAAATCAGTTGATCCAGATCTTGCTTGAATTGATTTTGAGATTGAACTAAAAAATCCATTTCTTTCTGCCATTCCCATTTCCATTGTGCTTGCAGATTCTCCTGAATCTTTACCTCCAACAATGCAGATTGTATTCTTGATTTTGCGTTTTTATTGGGAAACGGGATAGAAAGGCCTAATGAGGCGGTACCAAACCATTTGGATTGGTCCCAATAATAATCTTGGTTGTTGTAGTTTTGAAATCCGATGATTGTCATGGCATTTAATCCCCATCGGAACTCCGGTTTTCTTGCCCATTTCAATTCTTCGAGCTGAAGTTGTTTCAAAGTCAATTTTTGCTTTTCCAACTCTAGGAAGCTACTGCTGCTGAACACAGGGGTGGTAACATTTGAATAGGAATCGCTCCATATCAAAGGCAATGGAATGGGTTGACCAACGAACTTTTCCAAATCATTTTGATGCTGCAAGATGAGCTGGTGAATGTTCTGGGCGTTGCTTGTTAGATTGATCATTTGTTGCTGGACCGTGTAATAATCGATTGGATCCAACTGACCATTTTCCAATTGCACCGTTGCCGCATTCAAGGCCAGTTTTTGCAGAGAGTCAATGGCTCTCATCTGATTTTGATATTCTTGAAGAAATAGAATCAAATGAAATTTTTGCTTTACAGCATTGAGGAATTGATGATAGGTGATATCATTTTCTAGGGATGAAATTTGTCCAGAGGATTGCTGAATTTTTTTTTGATTTCGATAAGCTCCTGGGAGAGCCAACTGTTGACTCAAGGTGATCCTTCTGTCCATGGCCATGCTATTGACGTGCCCAAACTCAGAACCCAATTCAATGGGTGAAAAGGCAATAGGAGCGCTGGATTGAACCATTGATTGTTCTTTCTTGAGTTGGTGGTTTTGATGGAAGTATGATTTCTTGGCCAATTTGATGCAATCTTCCCAAGTGGTTTGACCTTTTGTAAATGGAGCAGAGAGCAACAAGACCATCAAGGGGATATGAATTTTATTATTCCCTAAAATCTTTCGGCTTTTCCATTGGGTTTTATTAAAGTACAACAAGGGAAGAACAAACAAGGTCAGCATCGTTGCCGTCAGGATGCCGCCAATGACTACAACGGCCAATGGGCGTTGGACCTCAGCACCAGCTCCTTGGCTCAGGGCCATTGGAAGAAAACCCAAGGAGGCCGCAGTGGCGGTCATAAGAACGGGGCGTATTCTGTTTTTGGTTCCTTCCATTACAATCTCCCAAGGTTGCCATTGGTTTTCTTTTTCAAGCCGTTGGAATTCGGCCATCAATACAATACCGTTTAATACAGCCACTCCAAAGAGTGCAATGAAACCAATTCCGGCGGAAATACTGAATGGCATTCCGGTGATGGTCAGGGCAAAAACGCCGCCGATAGCTGCCAAGGGAATTGCACTAAAAATCAATAGACCTTGGCTGAGTGATCCAAAGGCAAAATACAACAGCAGAAAAATCATGATAAGAGAGGCCGGAACGGCAATGGCCAATCTTGACTTTGCTGCTTCAAGATTTTCAAATGTTCCACCATATTCCACCCGATACAAATTAGGAAGATGAAGTTCCGACTCAACTTTGGATTTGAGTTCCATTACCGTGGACTCAATATCTCGGTCTCGGACATTGAAGCCGACGATAATTCTTCGCTGCGCTTTCTCCCTTTGTATTTGATTAACTCCATTGATCCATTCCACTCTTGCAATGTCTTTCAATGGAACCTTTCCATGGCGGGGCGATTCCAACAATAGATCTTCAATCATGGACAAATCTTTTAAATCTTCAGGATTTATTTTTATGGTGATAGCGAATTTCTTTTCGTTCTCGTAGACATTGCCGGCCAACGCTCCAGATAAGGATGCTTGAATGGTTTGATTGGCATCAGCCACATTGATGTCGTACAATGACATTTTTTCTCTGTTGTATTGAACAACAACCTGAGGCATACCAATCATGGACTCTACGTAAATATCTTGGGCGCCATTGATTTGACTGGCAATCTTTCCAAGTCGCTCACCATATTTTGAAAGCGTATCCAAATTGTCCCCGTATATCTTGCAAACAATATCTTGTCTGGCGCCTGTCATCAATTCATTGAATCGCATTTGAACAGGATATTGAAAACCAGTGGTTACTCCTGGAAGTTTTTCTAGTGACTTTCCCATGGCGGAGGCCAAGTCATCAAAATTGTCTGCGTGGGTCCATTCCTTTTTGTCTTTTAAAACCACTATCATGTCGCATGCTTCCATGGGCATGGGATCTGTGGGGATTTCACTGCTCCCAATTTTGGTCACCACTTTTTCAACTTCAGGATATTCATTCATCAAGATGTTCACTGCTTTCTGAGAAGCCTCGATGGTGGTATTAAGGTGTGTGCCTGTTAGGGTTCTTGTTTCAACAGCAAAATCACCTTCCTCCAATTCAGGGATAAATTCACCTCCCATGTTGATGAGCAACAATACAGCAATAACAAACAACCCCATTGCAGTCAACAGAATGGGACGAAACTTAAACTTGGCCTTTAAAAGTAGTGTATGGTAATTAATTTGGATTTTGTTGATGAGTCGATCTGACCAATTTTCTCCTTTGTTTTGGCCAACGGAAAGGACCAATGCACTCATCATCGGAACATAAGTGATGGATAGAATAAAAGCTCCAACGATGGCGAAGGATATGGTTTGCGCCATGGGAATAAACATTTTTCCTTCAATACCTGATAGACTCAAAATGGGTATGTAAACAATCAAGATAATGACTTGTCCAAATACCGCAGACTTCATTATTTGTGCGGTGCTGGTAATGGTGATGTCATCCTTGCTGTGGTGATTGGTTTTGTTTTGATGAATGTGGTGAAGCACACCTTCAACGACAATGACCGCGCCATCGACGATAAGACCAAAATCCAATGCCCCCAAACTCATCAAGTTGCCATCAACACCAAAAAGGTTCATTAAGCCAACAGCAATGAGCATGGCCAAGGGAATGACGGAGGCCACTAAAAGTCCGGCTCTCCATTGTCCTAAAAATAGAATCAGCACGAACAAAACAATAACCGCTCCTTCAAGCAGATTGGTTTGAACGGTGGATAGCGCATGGCTGACCATTTTGGATCGGTCCAAGAAAGCTTCAACTTCAACCCCTTCCGGTAATTGTTCTTGAATTTTCTCCATTTTAGTTTTGACAGCGTCTATGACGGCAACGGAATTAGCCCCTTTGACCATCATGACCACAGCTCCGCTCACTTCGCCATCATTGTTGTAACACATGGCGCCATATCTCTTGGCATGATCCAGTTCCACGGAGGCCACATCTTTGATGCGCACTGTGGAATTGTTATCGTTGTGTCTAATGACAATGTTCTCAATATCGGAAGTGGATCCAATCAACCCCTCAGTGCGAATGAACAGCGCTTGGTTATTTTTTTCAATGTAACTTCCTCCTGTGTTTTGGTTGTTTTTTTGGACAACATCTATGATTTCCTGTAATCCAATTTTCAGCCTTTTCAAATCTTGAGGACGAACAACCACAGCGTATTGTTTTAAGAATCCACCAAAACTGGATACATCAGCAACGCCAGGAGTACCCAATAATTGCTTGCGAATAATCCAATCTTGAATGGTGCGCAATTCCATTGGACCGTATTGTTTTTCAAAGCCGGGTTTGGCTTTCACAACATACTGGTAAATCTCACCAAGTCCAGTTGTAATGGGCGCCATTTCCGGAATACCAGCATTCTCAGGTATCTCGTTTTTTAATTGGTTAATCTTTTCGCTGATCTGTTGACGTGCCCAATAAATGTCCACATTGTCCTCAAATACCACAGTAACCAGGGATAATCCGAAGCGTGAGAAGCTCCGGATTTGTTTGATTCCTTGAATGGTTTGAAGACTGAACTCAACAGGCATCGTGACCAATCGTTCAATATCCCCTGCGCCAAGGGCTGGGCTTACAGTAATGATTTGAACTTGGTTGTCTGTAATGTCGGGCAAAGCATCAAAGGGAAGTTGCGTTACTTCATAAGATCCCCAGATGATAATGCCCAGTGTAAATAATGCAACAATGAGTTTGTTGCGAACGGAAAACGAAACGATTTTATCGATCATATTTTTGAATGAATAAATGAAACTAGTATCCTCTAAAAATGCATTTTATGCACTTGGAGGATGCCATATTCCATTCGATTCATATCGATCGAGTAGGGGAGTGTGTTGTGGATTGGGATGATCTTGACTTGGGGTACAAGCCGAAATTTTTTGTACGTCTACAGTACAACATTGGTTTACGAAAACAATATTGCTGGCTTGAAAGTGCTCGCAAGGAAAATCACGGTGGTCATGATCGTTTGATTCATGCCCCCAATAATGGGCCAACAGAAATTCTAAAAAATGATCGTGGTGTTGTGCTTTTTGGTGCTCTTGGAAGTGTTCCATCAAAGCATCCCATTTTGTCAATTCGCCCAAAATTCCATTCTGAAACATCTGCAGTGTGGCTACTTGCAGGAGAATGGTGAATAGGATTACAGAGCGCAACATGTTGCAAAGTTAGGCATTATTCAATTCTTTGAACAAGAGGTAAGTCACATTGTTTATTTTTATCAAATGGATTCAGCAAGAACATTCCAACCCACGCGACGTGAATGGACCTTTGTTTTTTTAGCAGGGCTAATGATCACCAACGCCGTTACGGCTGAATTGATTTCAAGCAAGTTGATTGATATTCCTCAATTGTTTAGTCTTGGTGATTTTCATTTTGGCCCTTTCACCACCATTGTCGGCGTATTGCCTTGGCCCATTGTTTTTATTTTGACAGATCTTTTGAATGAATTTTATGGTGAGAAAGCGGTGAAACGGTTGTCTTGGATTACGGCGTTGTTGATTGGCTATTGTTTTGTTTTGGTCTATGCCTCTTTACAAGTTCCTGCTTCGACTATCGTTAAGGGAGTTGGACTGGCCACAGATGCCGAGTACAATTTGATATTTGGTCAGGCGCCATGGATCATCTTGGGAAGCATCTGCGCATTCATTGCTTCTCAGTTATTGGACACAACTGTTTTTCATTGGATAAAAACCAAGACAGGAAATCGATACATCGCTTTGCGCAGTACAGGTAGCACGGTCATTTCTCAGTTAATCGATTCCATTGTGGTTTTATATATCGGGTTTGTTATACCCGGAAAATTGACCATGGCTGAGTTTTTTCAAATCGTTCCTGTCAACTATTCCTTGAAGTTGCTCATAGCTTTGGCATTGACTCCTGTCATTTATCTTGGACACTGGGGGATGCGGAAGTGGTTGGGTGCAGTTAAATAAAAAAAACGGCCATGTAAAGGCCGTTTTCTAAAAATTATAATTGGTTTTATTACAATAATGTGGAAGGGCACACATAGTCGGTGATTTTGAACTTATTAGATTCTTTGATGGCATTGAATCCACCTGCAATATTGATTAGATTGTTGTAACCACGCGCTCTCAGAATACTGATGAACACCATCGAGCGGTATCCACCAGCGCAATGCACATAATACGTCTTTTTTTTATCCAATGCCAACATGCTGTCATTGATGTAATCCAATGGTGCATTGATGGCTTGTACAATGTGTTCACTTTCAAACTCACTTTTCTTTCTGACATCGGCAATTAAAATTTCAGGATGTTCAGATTCGATATTTCCAAAGGTTTCAACATCAATGGAGACAATGCTGTCCGTTTCTTTTCTTGCTTGTAACCATGATGCAAATCCTCCAGACAGATAACCGATGCATTGATCATAACCCACTCTTGCCAATCGGGTAATGATTTCTTGTTCTCTTCCAGGCTCCGCAACCAAGAGTATTTTCTGTTGAATATCACTGATCAAAGTTCCCACCCATACAGCAAATGAACCGTCTATTCCAATGTTGATGGATTGGGGGATAAATGCGTGCGTAAACTCATCAGCCTTGCGGGTATCCAATATAATTGCATTTTCTTCTGCGGCTGCGGCTTCAAAGGCTGCAGGACTTAAGGCCCTTGCACCTCTTGCATACACATCGTCAATGTTGTCATAACCATTGATATTCATTAAAACGTTTTTTGGAAAATAGTTGGGTGGTGGGGTGAGTCCGCTTAACAACTCATGAATGAATTGCTCTTTGGATAAGCCACTTCTTAAGGCATAGTTGGTTTTCTTTTGATTTCTCAATGAGTCTTGCGTTTCCTTACTCATGTTTTTTCCACAAGCGCTTCCAGCTCCATGTCCAGGAAATACGATGATATCATCTTCCAAAGGCATGATTTTGTTTTGCAAGGAATCATACAAATGACCGGCTAATTTTTCTTGTGTCATTTCTGAGATTACATGTTGTGCCAAGTCAGGTCTTCCCACATCACCAATGAATAACGTATCTCCGGTGAAAATAGAATGTGCCTTGCCGTTTTCATCCTTTAATAAGTAACAAGAACTTTCCATGGTGTGTCCGGGAGTATGCAGCAATTCAATGGTGACCTCACCCAACCTAAAAATTTCGCCATCATATCCAATGTGCGCTTCAAATCCAGTTTTCATGGCTGTAGGTCCATACACAATGGTTCCTCCTGATGCTTGTGCCAAATCCTTGTGGCCTGAAACAAAGTCAGCATGAAAATGGGTTTCGAAAATATACTTGATTTTCGCATTGTGTTTTAATGCAAAATCCAAATAGGGCTGAATTTCGCGCAATGGGTCAATGATGGCCATTTCACCATTGCTTTCGATGTAGTAAGCACCTTGTGCAAGACATCCGGTGTAGATTTGTTCAACTTTCATGGTTGTTTTTTTATTGAAGCAAAATTGAGTAGGAAGGCATGCAGGTTACAGTATCAGAGGTCACATCAAAATGAAGCATCCGTCAATTTTTAACATGTGAAATCGCATTAATTCATCAAGCAAGTCAAAATCATTTGTTATCATTGTGTTATGAAAAACCCCTTTATTATCGCGCTATTCTCATTGCTGAGCTTGTCGATGGACGCTCAGTGGATAGAGGACCCTTCAATGAATAATGCTGTTTGCCAAGGTGCCAACTATCAAGTTGACCTAAGAATGATGGAAGATGGAGTAGGTGGTTTTTTCTTGGTTTGGAAAGATTATCGTTTTGGAACCCCTGATATCTATGCGCAGCGCATCAATGCTCAAGGACAGCCCATGTGGTTGCAAAATGGAGTTTCTGTCTGTGGTAATACATCGGATCAAAGTACACCGGGTCTAATCAGCGACGGTGCCGGGGGCATTATTGTTTCTTGGAGCGATTGGCGTTCGGGCATTGAAAGGGATATATACGCCCAAAGGTTAAATGGAGATGGTCAGATTCTTTGGATGTTGGATGGTGTAGTAGTTGTGAATAAAACCAACAGGGAGCACAACCAAAGAATGGTGATGGATGGCCAAGGTGGAGCCATTGTGGTATTTGAACAAAAGAATATGGCCACGTATGATTGGGAATTGTGGGCACAACGCATTGATGCCAATGGCATGGGACTTTGGCCTTTTGGGGGCATTCCTGTTACCAATGTCATTTCTGAACATCTGAATGAGCGTATTCAAAGTGACGGACAAGGTGGCGTTTATATCGCTTTTCAGGATTTTAGAAATGGGATGGACTATGATGTTTATGTGCAACATTTGGGACCCAATGGTGAATATTTGTGGGGTTCAGGCGTATTGGCTTGCAGTGCTTTTGGTACTCAAACCAATCCCAAGATTGATCCAGATCCTAACGGCGGCGTTGTAGTGGCATGGACGGACAAAAGGAATATGTCTAATTATGATATCTATGCGCAGCGAATTGATTTTAATGGGAATATTCTCTGGGGCAATGAAGGCAAAGCAGTATGCACCGTTCCTGGTAATCAAAGTGCTGTTGATTTGTTGTCCAATTCAGTGGTTGATGGGGTGATCTTAACTTGGAAGGATGGTCGCACGGGAGTGGATTATGATATTTATTGCAATCGCTTGGATTGGAATGGAAATCAGACGTGGACGATGAACGGTATGCCTGTTTGTGTCAATAGTGGTGATCAAATCAATCCCAACATCACAGGAGATGGTTATGGCGGAGCGGCCATTGTCTGGCAAGATCAAACCACTGGGAATTTTGACATCAGAATGCAACGAATTTATGCAGAGGGGTATTTACAATATCCTCTCTCAGGATATATTGTGAGCAATGCCATAGCGGATCAATCGAGTCCTAAAAGTGTTTCAACAGATTTGGGTGAAGGTGTTTTTGCTTGGGAGGACAATCGTACAGGTCTGGCTGATATTTATTGCTCCAAAGTGGCTTGGGGAGGGCCTTGGGTGAATGTTGAAGAAACAGTAGCCCAAACCATTCAATTGTATCCGAACCCCACAAGTGATGTGGTGTTTTTGAATTTACAAAGTGAACAAGAAGCCCGAATCATGGTAAGTTCAATGAGCGGTGCAAGGGTGTTTTCAAAGATTTACCATCAAGCTAAAGTAGATATTCCCATTGCGGATTGGCCGGCTGGATTGTATTGTATTCAAATACAATGCATCGATAAGACAGAATACATCCAATTTGTGAAACAATGAAAAGAGTCATTTTCGGATTTTTTTGCATTAATCCATTGCTTTTGTCTGCCCAATGGGAGGCCAATAATTTAATCAATACGCCAGTTTGTATTGAATTTGGAAAGCAAAATGATGTCAGGATTCTTGGTGATGGTGAGCATGGGGCTTTTTTGGCCTGGAAAGATGCCCGCAATGGAAATGATAATCCAGATATTTATGTTCAGCATGTTGATTCTTCTGGAATGATGTTGTGGGAAAACAATGGAAAGCCTATTTGCACAGATACTACGGATCAAAGCACCCCCAATTTGTGCACAGATGGCAATGGAGGTTTCATACTCACTTGGTCAGACAGAAGAAATGGCGGTGAAAGAGATGTATATGCTCAGCGTGTTTCTCATGATGGTGTAGTATTATGGACCAACAATGGTGTAAATGTGGCTGGAAAACCGATCAGAGAGCACAATGAGAAAATTGCATCAGATGACAACGGTGGTGCATTTATTATTTGGGAGCAATATGATTCGATTGCGCAAATTTGGGACATCGCTTTGCAGCGCATCGATGCCAATGGTAATTTGCTTTGGAATCCCCAGGGGATCAATGTGACCAACGTAGTCTCTAATAAACTCAATCCTAAAATCCAAAAGGATAAGAGTGGAGGTTTATTTGTGGTTTGGCAAGATATGCGCAATGGTTTGGACTATGATGTTTACGCGCAGCGCTTTGATTCACAAGGTCAGCGCTTATGGGGAGGCTCGGGTAGGCCAGTGGTGGAGATGTTGGACAGTCAAATCAATCCCAAAATAGATCCCGATACTCTGTCTGGAGGTATCTATGTGGCATGGGCCGATAAGAGAAACGGTTGGGATTATGATATATACGCACAGCGATTGGATTCGAACGGTGTTGTTTTATGGAACAACAATGGCAATCCTATTTCCATTGCCAATGGCAATCAAAGTGCAGTGGATGTTTTGAGCACAACCCAAACCAATGGACTGATTTGTACGTGGAGAGATGGCCGCAGTGGGAACTACGATATCTATGCACAAAAGATTTCACCTGCGGGTAATGCGCTTTGGGGAGCCAATGGATTGTTGGTGGCAACTTCTCCGTTCAATCAAATTAATCCCAACATTTGTTCGGACGGAAATGATGGTTGCATCATTACTTGGCAAGATTCTACATTCAATGATTGGGATGTTTATGCACAAAAGATCAATGGATCAGGTCAAATACAATGGTCAACCAATGGTGAGGCTGTTTCCAATGCCATTGAAATTCAAGGACATCCCAAACACATTCCTGATGGGAATGGGGGAGCCATTTTTGCTTGGCAAGACAAGCGCGCGAATCAATATGATATATACGTACACCATCTTTTCACCAATGGGTCTCCCGTAAAAATTGAATCGAATAAATCGTTATTGGATTGGACGGTTTTTCCCAATCCCAGTAATGGGTATTTAAACATTGAAGTTAGAAATGGAATTTCTGCTCAACTGGTGGTGAGCAACATCCATGGTCAGGTCATGGGAGATTGGAAAGTAGCGGAGCGATGGGAATACAACGGTGAGAGCTGGCCAGCAGGGATTTATGTTATTCGAGATAAGACCAGCGGTCAAACTTTGCGCTGGATAAAGGAATAATTATCCTATTGCCTCAACCCTTTGCACTTCAGGTACTGCCGTCTTTATGGTGCTTTCTACGCCAGCCTTCATGGTCATACTGCTCATGGAACAACTGGTGCAAGCCCCAGTCAATTCCACCAAGACGGTCATATCATCAGTAATATCCACCAGTGTAATGCCTCCGCCATCAGCAGCCAAGTAGGGTCTGATGTTTTCCAAAGCCAAATCAATTTTGGCCAATAAGGTCTCTTTATTGCTCACTGGGTTCACTTTTTTTTCTGAAAGGCAACATGCGCAATTCACGCTCAAAGTTTCCAATCATTTCGTCAAAATAATAATGCGCAGGGTTATCTTCATTGATCACGGCAGGTCTGCCAACATCTCCTGCCTCTCGGATGGATTGGATCAATGGAATATGTGCTATACAAGGAAGTCCGTAATCGTCAGCCATATTTTTTGCACCGTCTTTTCCAAAAATGTATTGACGGTCTTCAGCGTCGCCGGAAGGACTAAACCAAGCCATGTTCTCTACTACGCCCAAAATGGGAACATTGATGGCTGGTAGATTGAACATGGCAACTGCCTTGGCCGCATCTATCAGCGCAACAGGCTGAGGTGTGCTGACAATGAGTGCAGCGGTTAATGGTATATTCTGAACAATGGAAAGGTGGACATCTCCGGTTCCGGGAGGAAGGTCAAGAATTAAATAATCCAACGGTCCCCAATGCGCGTCATTCACCATTTGCGTTAAAGCTTTGGTGGCCATGGGGCCTCGCCAAACAACCGCTTGATTGAGATCTGCAAAGAAACCAATCGACAAAACTTTTACTCCGTACTGCACAATGGGTTCCAGTTTGGATTGTCCATCTACATCCACCAATTTGGGTTTGTCATGCTGTAAGTCAAACATCAAAGGCGCCGAAGGACCGTAAATGTCGGCATCCAAATAGCCCACAGAGTAGCCTTTTTTGGCCAAGCCACAGGCTAAATTCGAACTGATCGTCGATTTTCCCACTCCACCTTTTCCAGAGGTAACCGCAATGATGTTTTTTACACCAGGCAATACTTTTCTCAAGTCGCCTTCTCGCTCATCACCGCTGATGGAAATGACATCCACTGTTACTTTGAACTCAAAACCCAAGGTGCGTTGAATGGCAAATATTACAGCTTCCTTCATTCGCATTTTGGAATGCATGGCCGGATTGGATACTTTGACTTGTAAGTCAATTTGGTTTCCTTCAGACGAAAGAATATTGACCAAATTTAAAGTGACGATGTCTTTTTTTAACTCTGGTTCTTGAACCGTTGAAAGGGCATCAAGAATGGCTTGCTTGCTCACACTCATGCGGTAAAATTAAGGCGATTACGTCCAAAACAAATCATTAAAATTGGAAGTAGATAAAGGTTTGTTCTTTTCCTGCAAATAGCAGGATGGAAATCATTAATGCATAGTAAAATCCCCATCGAAAAACCCGATGCTTTTGTACCAATAATGTTTCAAGGGCGTAACGGTTTCTCCGCCCTATCCATTCTATAAGGATAAAGAGACCAATGGCCAAGAACATAAAGAGCGGACGTTGTGAGGGCATGGTGAGCAATGAGGTAGAGAAAATCTCCTTGCAAATGCTCAAAGCTTGAGTGATACTCTCTGAACGGAAAAATATCCAAGCAATCATGGTGAGGAAGAAAGTGACTCCCATTTGCAACCATTCTTTGAGGTTGGGAAGTGAACTGTTTTCAGCTACAATGCTCAAATTGTTTCGGTTGTTATTGGTCAACAACAACGGAAGGAAATAGAGCGCATTCAAAAAGCCCCAGGCAATAAAGGTCCAATTGGCTCCATGCCAAAAACCAGAAACAATGAAAATGATGAATGTATTGCGCACCTGCATCCACTTTCCACCTTTGCTGCCGCCGAGCGGTATATATAAATAGTCTTTGAACCAAGAGGACAATGAGATGTGCCAGCGTCTCCAAAACTCTGCAATATCTCTTGAAAAATAAGGGTAGTTGAAATTGCGCAATAGCTCGATACCAAAAAGGCGAGCTGTTCCCAAGGCAATATCACTGTATCCTGAGAAGTCGCCATAAATCTGTATGGTAAAGAAAAAAGCACCCACCAAAAGGGTACTTCCTGATTGATCACCAGACTCATTAAATATCATGTTAGCATAAAAAGCGCAATTGTCTGCAATGACAACTTTTTTAAATAACCCCCAGAGAATTTGACGTAGTCCATCCACCGCTTGTTGGTAGTTAAAAACACGTCTCTTTTCAATTTGTGGAAGCAAATGGGTCGCTCTTTCGATAGGCCCGGCTACGAGTAATGGAAAGAAACTCACAAATACTGCATAATTCACAAAATTTCTTGAAGGTTCAATTCTGTTGTAATAGATATCCACGACATAAGAGAGTCCATGAAAAGTGTAAAAGGAAATACCAACAGGAAGAATGACTTGCAACGTCCAAAAATCAACCTGCCATCCCATGGATTGCAATGAAAGCTGGAGATTTTCAGCAAAGAAATTGTAATATTTAAATACACCGAGAAAACCGAGGTTAATAATGATACTGGCCCAAAACCATGTCTTTTTGCTTTTGTCGTTCGCCGCATCTTTCATTCGGATTCCTGTGTAGAAATCCAAAAGGGTAGAGAACATCAACAAGAACAAAAAGCGCCAATCCCAGCATGCATAGAAGTAATAGGATGCTCCCAAAAGTAGAATGTTTTGAATTTGAAGCGCCCTTTTTTGAAGCGCCCAATACAAAACAAATACAATGGGCAGGAATACAGCGAAACTCAGTGAATTAAACAGCATGGCTATTTTTTGATGAATCGATTGGTGACGTGAAAGTCATTGTTGTTAATCTCAATGAAGTATATCCCTGCATCGAATTTTCCCGTCGGAATGACGGCCATTCCATTGTGATTTTCAGATTGTAGCAACAACATCCCGGATGTGTTGTAAATGCGAATGACGTAGTTATTTAAACGAGTTCTGACGTGTAATTGATCGGCTACAGGATTGGGAAACAATTCCAATGAAGAAGTATTTATTTCTGTTATACCAGTAACGATAGGGTTGTACTCACAATTGAAATTATAGTCACAAATTTGCTGTGCTAAAAATTGTGTCATGATGGAAAGGGTAGTGTCGTAGTAGGCAGGTGATCCCAAATGTGGCACGTGATCTTGACCTTCATAGATTTCAAAACAATGCTGAAGGCCTAGGTCATTCATTTTCTCATTCAAGGAAGAGCTGCCATCTACTTCAGTGACCGGAAAACCGAATAAATTCAAGGTGGTAGAACCATAGGGGACTGTTTGATCATTGGGACCATGAAATAAACAAGCGGGTTCGTCATTGGTTTGAATCCAAGCACTGTCTCCAAGTGCACCGCAAATATTCACGATGGCATTTACTTGAGAGGAGTAACCAGGGTTTCCACTGTTGCCTTCCAATCCGCCTTCCAATCCAATTCCATTCATGTCCAAAAAGGAAGGAATCTCACTTTCTTGATCCAGGTATGCATGGTGCAAAGTCATAAAACCTCCGGCACTGACGCCCGCCGCATAGATTTGATTGTCATCAATGAGGTAAGGATTGTTCTGTTCAGCAACACTTTTTCGAAAAAAACGAATGGCCGCTTTCAAATCTTGCGTGCCGCGCATCACTGCTTGGGTGGCATTTCCTTCAAGGTTGGCAATTCCAAAACCCAAACGGTAATTGATCGAAGCCACTACATATCCCATTTTGGCCATATCCTGACAGAAGGATACGACATCAGGACCATTCTTGCTTCCTGTGATGAATGAACCTCCATGGCACATTACCACCAAAGGGCGTGCGGCTAGATTATCATCAACGGGTTGGTACACATCTAATGTGAGATCTTCAGCAGCTCCTGTGTAATCGAGATTGTTGCCATAAACAATATTACTCGTCACGGAAAATTCTGGAAAAATACGCTGGTAGTATCGACCGCTAATATCACATTGCGTTACACCGGCAAGCGTAACTAAACTCAAAAAGAGTGTAAAAATATTTTTCGATTTCATGATTAAGGTTGTTGGTGCAATTTAAGAAAACATCCAACAACCTTGTCGATGAATTTATCCTTTTCTTTTGGGTTTCCCTTTGTTGGGATTCTTGAAGCTTTTGGATTTGGTATTGACCTCAAATTTTGGCTTGGACTTCTCGTGTTGCCTTTTTTCTGATTTGTCTATCTCCTTTTCAAATCGATTGCGTGATGGACCTCTTTGAGCGCGTTCGCCATAGGTGTATTTCTTTTCTTTATCGTCTCCATCTCTTCTAGGAGGTCTGTCACCATAACTTCTTCTCTCTCCGCTCTTTGCTCCTGCTCTGTTATCCCGATCTCCATAGCTTCTTCTTTCA
>CAYQUT010000016.1:0-26739 GCA_964420985.1 uncultured Chryseobacterium sp. | reverse complement strand
CACGCTCTCCGCTCTTTGCTCCTGCTCTGTTATCCCGATCTCCATAGCTTCTTCTCTCACCATCACCCTCTCTTCTGGGAGGTCTGTCACCATAACTTCTTCTCTCTCCGCTCTTTGCTCCCGCTCTGTTGTCACGCTCTCCGCTCTCACCTCGTGCTCTGCTATCCCGATCTCCTCTTCCTCTCGATCTCCCCTCACTCATCTGATCTTCAAAGCTCCTGGTTTCTTCATATCCATCATCCCTTCCATGACTTCTTTCCTCTTTCCTCGTCCCATTTTCCTCTTTCCTGGTCCCTCTTCCTTCTTTCCTTGTCCCATTTTCCTCTTTCCACTTTTCACTTCCCTCTTTCCACTTTTCACTTCCCTCTTTCCAAGTCCCTCTTTCCTCTCCTCTGTTTTCCATTTCTCTATTTCTTCTTCCACCAACGGTATTTCGCTCGGAAGTTGTAACAGTGATTCTTTTTCTGTAAGGTTTCACTTCGCCGTCACCTTCTTGAATGCGGGTCGTACCACCCAAGCGGATGCCGCGATCTGTGAGTGTGATTTTTTGCTCTTTGTACAATTGTCCGCAAGCTTTCTTGAAAGTCTTTTTGGACATGGTTAAGTATCGTTTGATTTCTTCAGGCTCACTCTCGTCACTCAAACGCAAATAGCCTTTGTTGCTTTCTAATACGGAAAGGATTCTTTCCATCGCTTCTTCAATCAATTCAACACCTTCCTTCTGTGTGCTGACCGTAATCTCAGTGCCTTCAATTTTACGTATATATCCTTTGCATTTATCTCCTTCTCCATAATCTCTTAGCATCTCCTGCTTGAACAATACACCTAAATATTTTCCTTCAATGATAACACGTCTTCCAAACTCCATGCGCTCACCAATGATCATGTCTACTTCATCGCCTCTCTCAAAGGGAATGTAATGATTTTTCAAGTGCTTGGTCAATTTGGTAGAGGCAAACACTCGTTGACTCATTTCATCATACAGAAGGATGACCAATGCCCATCGTCCTTCTTCTAATTCATCTTTTTGCTCTGGAAAGGGAATGAGGATATCTCTTTCAGTTCCGATATCAATAAAGGCCCCTATGGTATTGGTATTCTTGATTTTAAAACTGCCAACATCGCCCACTTCTATAGATGGCAATTGGGTAGTGGCAATCAGTTGTTTGTTGTTGTCGAAGTACGTGAACACAGTTACTTCTTTTCCTTCCTCAGCCAATCCAGGAAATTCTCTGCGTAGCAAGGGGACCTGATCGTGGGCATCTCCGAGGTGAACAAATTTCCCTTCGATAGAATGGATCAATAGTGTTTGGATTTTTCCGGGTTGAATGATAGAACTCATATTACAAAGGTAGGTTAAGCAGTTTGACTTATTTTTGGAAAAACACCAAAGCATGAAGAAAGGATTGTTAATGCTGATCGCTGTATTCAGCGCATGGAAGAGTTGGGGACAATGTCCATCTGGTCAAATGGAGGTTGTTATTCAAATGCAAACCGACGCTTGGCCGTACGAAAATTATTGGCAGTTGGTTCCTTCCGGGAATCCCTGCGGCACAGGCGTTTTGTTTGAAGGTGCCAACTTCAATGTGGGATGTGAGGCGGTTGCAGCGGATGATGGTCCTGAAGGTTATCCAGCCAATGCCATCGTTACAGAAGGCCCTTTCTGTCTGGATCCCGGAGCTTATGATATCATCTTTGCGGATAGCTATGGTGATGGTGGACTTCAGTTTGAAGTGTTGGTCAACGGAGTTTCTTGGGCTGCATTTTCTGGAACCAATTTCGGAAATACGTTTACTTTTAATACAACACAGTCCAATCTCATTTCAGGAGATTCACCGTGTGGTGCCTTGGAACTTTTTCCTGATCAAGAGGGGTTGATGATGAACAATGCCAACGCTACGGCTTCCATTGGTGAAATTGCTCCCAATGGTCTAGAATGTGGTGTTCCTGGTTCTTGGTGCGAAGGAAATGTCACACAATCACTTTGGGTGGAGTTGATGTTTCAACCCAACCAAGCTTACGTGATTTCAACCTGCGACACCGAGAATGGAGTAGATACACAATTGGCACTTTGGAAAAGCAGCAATTGTTCTGATTGGAGCACTTTCCAGTTGGTGAGCTCCAATGATGATATGGCGGGAGGTTGTGCTGTTGGAGAGTTTTATGCTTCTCAAATGACGATCAGTTGTTTGGATACCAACTATCGTTACTTCATACAGGTGGATGGTTGGGATGGAGCAACAGGGAATATTTTTCTTAATGCCACATCCACCAATCCCAATTATGCATTGGACGCCCTGGTTTTGCCGGTGTGGTGTCCTGTGAATAAAGGGGATACTCCTACGGGTTATATTCAACCTTTTATTCAAGATTTAGGTTTGGATGCGAGTTTCAGTTGGACCAGCAATACGGGATTCGTATCCAATGAATGGGCGATTCAAGATTTACCATCGGGTATTTATACCGTTGAAGTGAATTCCAATTGTTGGTCGGGATCAGCAACCTTTGAAGTGACGGAGCCCAGTTGGTGGAATGCAACGCCCACCATAACTCCTCCTTCTTGTTCAAATACACCAGATGGCGCAATAACGCTCGAGATATCTGGAGGTACCGGGCCGTACAATACCGTTTGGACAGATGCCGATGGAGTAGCCATTCCCGGAGGGGATTTGATGGATCAACCCGCAGGGACCTATACCGCTAATATTACCGATGATCGCGGTTGTGTTTATGTACAAAATTTTCAGTTGCAATCCAATGGAGAACTGAATGTTCAGTTAGGAGCCATCAATGATTTGTGCATCAATGATATTTATTCTTTAGAGGCTCCGTTTTACGACGGGGCCATTTATCAATGGTCCAATGGCAATACCAGTCCCAATTTGGAAATCATTGCTGAAGAATGGGGAGTAGGTGACCACACAGTTTCTGTTACCATTATGACGGCTGATGGTTGTATTGGTTTTGATGAGATAACATTTACCGTGAACAATTGCATTGGTGTTGATGAAATTTCGAAATTCAAAGGAGTTTATCCCAATCCCATTCAAGATGTCTGCACGCTTTGGACTGGTGATGCAACTGATTGGTGTTTAATGGATGTTCAAGGTAGATTGATGGCTCAATTTATTTTTCCCAAAAATCAGTTTGTTCAATTGAATATGAGTGATATTTGTATGCCCGGTTTTTATTTACTTAAATCTAATAATGATGAATTCAAGATTGTTGTTGAATAGTTTAATGAAGTTACGATTGTTTTTATCTTTCCCGCTCCGGTTCTCGCTGGGTCTTACGCTCTTTTTCTCGCTCTCAATAATCATGATATCCTGCCGAGACAAGGAAACGGAGGAGAAACCTGTAGAAACGGTTACCCCCCCAGCTGTGCGTGTGAACTTTTTAAATAGGGTGGGAGACTCTGCTATTGTCGCTGGACATTTTTATAACAGAGACGGTGGTGAGCCTTTTTCCTTAGATCTTTTCAAGTATTATATTTCACATGCAGCATTGGTGAATGACGCGGGGGATACATTGTATTTGAACGAGCACACATTGATAGATGAGTTTGATGCCAATCGTCATGGATTTTCATCAAATCCAAGCATTGAAGGTTTGGGCAGTACACATTTTAACCAAATGATCTTTTACATGGGGGTTGACCAACCTCACAATACTTCGGGAGATCAGTCTGGTGACTTGGACCCCGTGTATGGTATGATTTGGACTTGGAGCACGGGGTATATTTTCTTAAAGCACGAAGGTCAATTTATTGGTGCTGATGGATCAACGCTTCCTCTTCTTTATCACTTGGGAACCAGCAAGGCTTTGACAGCAGTGTCTTTGCCTGTGGATATTCATTTGGAAAATGAAAAACAGTTCCAAATTGATGTGAAGTTTGATTTGAATAAAATGTATTCAGCTGTGGGTACCATTGGCTTTGAGAACAACAATTTAATTCAAAGTACCAACCCCAGTGATTTGGCTTGGATACTTCAAATGAAAGCCAATATTGGTCAATCCTTTTCCATTGTCAACTAATGCAATAAGCCATGAACAGGAGATTTATCGTCATTATTTCTATTTTGGTCATGCTGTCGGCATGCTACAAGGATAATAACGACGCTGCATTTCAAGCCACGCCCTTTGAGTTGAATATCCCCAAGGGGCTCCCTCCAATGGTTATTCCGTCGGACAATCCTCTAACAGTGGAAGGCGTTTATTTGGGACGTATGTTGTTCTATGATCCCATTCTTTCAGGGGACAATTCTCAGAGTTGTGCCAGTTGTCATATGCAACAACATGGGTTTACGGACGGACAGAAATACAGTGTGGGAATCGATGGTTTTGAAGGAACCAGAAATGCCATGCCATTGATCAATTTGGGTTGGCAGTCAACATTCTTTTGGGATGGTGGAGCTACAGATTTGGAAAGCCAAGCATTGGGTCCGGTAGTTAACCCCATTGAGATGCATGAGACCTGGGCCAACGCGGTGAATGAAATCAAGGCCATTCCAATGTACCAGCATTTGTTCAAGAAGGCATTTGGAGTGGATGAAATAACGGCTCCTTATGTGGTAAAAGCCATTGCGCAGTTTGAAAGAACCCTGATCAGTGGCGATTCGAAGTATGATCAATACAAAAGGGGAGAGGCTTTTCTTACGCCGTTGGAGTTGCAAGGTTTAGACTTGTTTACGGATATGAATAAAGGAGATTGCAATCATTGCCATGTTTTGGGTTCGACGTTTTCTGATTTCGCTTTCAGAAATACAGGTCTTGACAGTATACCTGTGGATGAGGGGAGATACATCATCACTTGGAACCCTGCGGACAAAGGGAAGTTCAAGACCCCCAGTTTGCGCAATATTGCATTAACTGCACCTTACATGCATGATGGACGATTCAATACTTTGTTGGAATGTGTGGAACACTACAATACCGGTTTCCGATACACCGCCAACCTTGATGCCAATTTGTATGCCGCTCAAAAGGGTAGAATGACCCAACAGGAAATGGAGGCCATTGTTGCATTTATGCATACTCTGACCGACGAGTCATTTATCCAAATGGAGGATTTTCAGGATCCGAGGTGATTCAACTTGTTCTATTGATTTTATTGAAAAATCAAAAAGAATAAGATGGCGTAGATAACCAAAGGCAGTGCAACACAAATCCACACGGACGATGCAATGTAATTGCTACCATACCGATTAAATTGATTTAGAAACGAAACAGATTTTGCGAATAACCAGTCAGAGTATGTTTTGAAATTTCTACATCCCGCAATGAACCCCAATGTGAAAATGACAAAAGCCATTTTCAAGTAATGAAAATGGAAAATGAGATCCAAGAGAAACAACCATGAGAAAGGAATGAGGAAGTAGTAAACGACAATGTTGATTTCATTGTAAGTCATTCTCAATTTTTTTCCAAGGAAATAAAGTCCGTTGGCGACTATTTTAAAGATGGATTGAATCATCGTATCATTTCAGTTGTAAAAGGATGGTTTTCTTTCAATTTTCACCAAACGTCCTGGATTTACGCCTTCAGATGAAGTGATGGAGTAGTCTTTGATTTCGTTTACCTCGATCATTTTATTTGGTTGTCCTAAAAGTTTATTGAGGTCAATATTCAAGACATTGATTGCTGATGCCTGCGAGAGATTACAGATGGATAATTTAATGGGTATTGTATAGAAATATTCCTGTCTTTCCTTTGTGATGAAATCAACCTTTGCAAATAGAGTAGGGCAGGGCATGCGATTATCGGAACCTCCTCCGATGCCTTGATAGGAGTAGGCTAAGGTGTAAATACCTGTCGATTCATCAAATTTGGCCATACACTTTGACTCAGTATTTTTCTTTTTATCCATGGTGATGAAAACATCATTTTGATACAATTCCAAACCAATTAAACTGTCTTGAGTGACAATTGGAGCGAAACTAATCTCAACTTTTTTGAATTTAAAAACACCATCCTGGGCAGAAGAATATTTAGCGCTTATCAGAATAATGGCGAATAAAATGGTATTAATGTTTTTCATCTAGGTATGAATCATAAGTTTGATCACCGGAATAAGAACTATTCTTTAGTCTACGCGCCTGTTTTCTCCAGTTGATTTTATCAATCACATAATAAGGAATATTTCCATCAATGTATTTCGTTTCTTTAACGGTCACATCAAAGTCGAATAGGTATTGTCCTTTTCTAAATTGAATATCTGTGGCGTAGAGGTGTCGAGATGATGAGAAAGGTAAGTAAATCACCATGAGTTCTTGGTTATGGAGGAGAGCAAAGGAAAATCTGGGTCCGATGGTCGTTAAGTTCAATGTAAAATAATTGGTTTCTGCATCAAATTGTAGATAATGACTCAGATCCTCATTTTTTTACAGTATCACCAAAAACGTTGATCAATAAAAAGCACTTTTCAAATTCGCTTAGGTCGATCGATTCATTGTTTTCGTCTCGGAGAGTAAATGCCATTCTTGTACTCCAGGAGGCCTGTGATAGGGAGTTGAAAGTTGTATTTGCCAATAAAAGTAGAAGGATGATTTTTTTCAATTTTCTGGTAGGTTTTAGCTTATTGCATGGTGTTCGGCCAAAGGTAAACATCAATATTAAAATTTCTAAAGCCCCAATGATGCAAGACGCCTGTGCTGTGAAGTGTCTTTACTTTTGATTCATTAATCCATGTGATGGGTTTTAGGCTAAAAAGTTCAATGAGATTTTTGCAGGTGAACTTTTCGAATATGTTTCACAAAAGCACCTCAGTCGCCACATTGCCATACTGATGTTGTGCATTCGTATTTCTAAAATTGCTTTTCAAATACCTTTCCGTTGAACTTAAATATATTTCCGTCTGCCATTCCAAAAAGCAAATTGTTTTTGTTGTCTTTATAAATAGTCCAAATCATTGGATTAGATATTTTGTTACTAATTGAATAGTTTGTCAAGGTTTTACCGTCATATTTCCAAGCTCCAGTATCTCTATCTCCAAACCAAATGTTGCCTTCTGAATCTTCTTCAATAGCAAAAACGTGTTCAAGTGTACCTAGTTTTGATTTATCTCCTCTTCTTGTGCTTGTTGGATGGATTAAGTTATGCTTTTCAGAGAAATTAATTATTGAGTTGCCCTCCATTTGTAAAACACCTATTCCGTTATTTCCTATCCAAATTCGTCCTTTTGAATCTGCTAATACACTTCTTATATGCAAAAGCTCATTCTCTTTTAGGTTTAATTTTTCATTATCAAAGGTATTTACCATTTTACCATCATAAGTAAATAACGCAGCATAGGTTGCAATCCAAACTTTACCATCTTTATCTTTTGATATATCCGTAACACCGTAGGTATTGTCAGCATTATCAGCATTATCAGCATTTTTATTTTTGGGTTTTGGGAAAATCAAATGGTTCATATTTATTCCGTCAAAACGATTTATTCCGTCTTCTTCACCCGCATTGAACCATAGATCCCCATTTGTTTTATTCCAATCAAATATTGGGTTCTTATTTATAGATGGATAATTAGTAAACTTTCCTTTGTCATATACACTAACACCTTTTGCCGTTCCAAACCATATTTTTCCATTCTGATCCTCCTCGATTGAACGGATTTGATTGTCGCATAAACCTTCATTTACTGTATAATACTCAAACGATTTTCCATTATAGATACCTACACCTTCATTATGACTGCCAAACCAATAATTGCCTTTACTGTCCTGAAAAATAGCACGTACTCCAGAAGTAAATTTTAAAGTGTCAGTTTTTGAAGTGCCAATCAATCCAAGTTTGTTGGTTTCTCTGTCTGGTAATTTCTTTTCGATGCAAGAGAAGATAAACGTCAATAGTAAACATGACATTAAAAAAATCCTTTTTCCCATTTTGTCTTATTTGCTAAAAATGCATTTGAAAATATTCTTTAAAAACTTAATGACTGTTCATTTTTAATGTTTATTCGGGTATTCTTTTTTATGTGAGGTGTGTGCATATCGACGTCCTCTTTAAACTGATGAACCCCGCCTTCTCTGATGATTAAATCTTGATATGGATATGCACACTTCCTCCAAAACCGTTTTCTACTATTTCATACAAAGTTTTAAGCGTGATGTTGCTGCCGTCATTTTCTATGCGCGATATGAATGATCTCTTCTTGTTGACTTTGTTGGCCAATGCCTCTTGAGTCATTTTCTTCTCTTCTCTGGCTTTACGAATCATTAATCCCATTTTGAAAGAAGCGGATTCCCGCTCCAAGTCGTCACGGCGCTGGGTACCTTTTACTCCATACACTTCATCTTTGATTTCTTTCCAAGCTCTTGTTTTCATGATTTGCAAATGTAATTTGAAGTCAAGTATATGTAACTTAAAAGTGACGTGTATTTTAGTCAATTCAAAGTTATTTTTTGTGCATTCAAAACCTTATTCGAAATCTCCTATATCCTATATGAAAATTATGCAGTAAGATTCCAGCGCCACCGATGGGAGCGGATATCCCGGACTGGGGCGCGCAGCGCCGCAGGAGGAATAGCAGCGGACAGCGGGGTGGACGTTGGCCGATAGGACAACGGGCAGGCGCCATTTTTTACAATGTGTCTGTGAACGTGAATCATAAGCGGTTGGTGGAGGAATGAAGGGATCAGGGGATGAGGGGATGAGGGGATGAGGGGATGAAATTATTCCATTAAGTGCTTATCGACTTGTGCTTTAAGGATGGGGAGATCCCGGCTAACTATCGTCCAAATTACTTCATCCGAAATGTTATCGTAACTATGGATAATTCTATTTCTTGTATTGATGATATTTTTTGCTTCAGCAATGGGGAAGTCTTGATTGGTCTTGATAATTCTATTAACTGCTTCACCAATTATTTCTAAATTTCTTTCGACCGCTTTTTTCGTTTTCAAATCATTTTGATACGCAAAGAAGTCTCGGTGTTCGCCCAAGAAATCATTGATTTCTTCAATAGATTGCTGAATATCGACTAACCAAGTTTTAATATTATTATCCATAAATTTTGACCTTGGTTTTTTCCAGTTGTTGCTTGAAAATGGGATTCTTGATGGCACGTTCTTCAATCAAATCTATTTGTCTTTTCAATAGCTCTTCAAGTTTTGATTTAAGATTGAAATAGAGATCAGTGTACCTAAAGGGGTCTTTCTCATTGAAATCTACCACGAGATCAATATCAGAGTCAATGTTGAAATCATCCCTAACAACAGAACCAAAGGCATACAATGACTTGACTTTGTTGATTTCACAAAGTTCTTTGATTTGGATGATTTTTGGTTCTTCTATTTGCACAATCAAATATAATCAATAACCTGGCGCACGACAAGCTGATTGTGAAACAGGGTAAACCGGCTTGGGTTTTTAAGTGGTCAAATTCGACCACATTCCCGCACCATTAAAATATTGTTGTCAATGAAGGAATGTCTAAATCCCTTAGTGTACGGGCAAATACGTCAATGAGGTAAACTTCTTGGGATCCAAATACTTCTGCGCAACTGCCTGTATGTCTGCTGGCGTAATCTGATCCACCACCTCAAATACCTCTTGCATGGTGTTGATGCGATTGTATACCCACAAACTTTTTCCGTTGTTAAACATCAAAGATGATCCTGAATCTTGCGCCAATGCCAATTGTCCCTTGAGTTGTATTTTATAACCATTCAAGGTACGCGCCGAAAATGGCTTCTCTCTCAATTGCTGCAACTCCTTTTCTATCAACGCCAGCGCTTTTTCCAACTGGTGAACTTCAGTGCCCAAGTAAATAGAAAATACGCCGGTGTCTGTAAAGGGCGAATAATTGGAATCTACTTGGTAAGCAATGCCATGCTTTTCCCTGATTTTTAAATTCAGGATATTGTTCATAGCAGGACCGCCCAACAAATTATTGAGCAGTATAAAGGCATGTCTTTCCTTGTCATGCAGATGCGGCGCTCGACAGGCCATGCCATAATGCGCTTGATGAATTTCTTTTTTGACCTTCAAATGCTGCTTGGCATATTTGGGATAATCTGGGCGATTGAATTGGGCCGTTTGTGTGGGAACTCCTGCAAAGTATTCTTCCAACCAATGGAACATTTTCTCAAATGCAACTGGGCCGGCGTAACTGAATACCATGTTCTGGTTAACAAAACATCTTTTGTAAAAGGAGACAACATCTTTCTGCTTAAATCCTTTGACACTTTCTTCTGTTCCCAATATGCTGCGCCCAATGGGATGATTGGGAAATACCATATCATCCAACTCCTCAAACAACATGTCGGTAGGGGAGTCCTTGTAACCATTGATTTCGTCAATGATGACGTCCTTCTCCTTGGCCATTTCTTCGTCATCAAATACGGAGTTCAATGCCAAGTCAGCAATCAACTCAATGGCACGCTCAGTATGTTCATTCAAAAATGAAGCATGGATCCATGTTTCTTCTTTGGCGGTGAAGGCATTGATCTCTCCGCCTACGGCATCCAATCGGGAAAGAACTTGGGTGTTGTTGCGCTTCTTGGTTCCTTTAAAAAGGCCATGCTCGATATAGTGCGCCAATCCATGCTCCAATGGAAATTCATCTCGGCTTCCGCATCCAATCATTAAGCCACAATGTCCTACGGCACGCTTCATGGGTTGATGAACAAACCGAATGCCGTTGGACAAATAAGCGGACAAAGGGTGGTCTAAATTTTCCAAAATCAATTGCACTTTACATCCAACCAAACTCCCCAAGCATCAATCCCTATGGCCGTTTCTGGCTCAGTGATTTTCTCGATTTCTTCTTTTGACTTGCCTGCATCTTCAGCCAGGTGTCTCAGGTATTCGACAGACAATTTGTATCTAAAAGCACGTCCGTAAACGATGGCCTCTTTTCCTTCACAACCTTCCAAGGGCACACCAAAAGCATGGTCTTTCATGAATACACGTGTATTCAATTGATTGTCTTGTGTGCAGATCTCCATCCAGCATCCAGCCTTTTTACAGGTTGTAACTGTTTTGGCAGATAATACAACATCGACACTGTCCATTTTTTCCATTTTCCCATGGAGGTCTACCAAATTGGTTGTTTTAGAATTCATAAATTTTTCACCAAAAAAACAGCCTTCTTGCGCAGTAACGGTGGTGATGGATAAAAGGGCGGCAACAGCCAAAAACAGGATTCTTTTCATGGTGCTAAAATAACCAATACCCCCTTTCATTTGACAATTGGTAAGAGAGGGTGCTAAGTATTTATCAGTAGTTTACTTATTTGTTTATCAGTAGTTTGGTCTCATCATAAATCGTTAAACCTTTAAATAATTGGCTATGAAATCAATCTACTTTATCGCAATGATGACTTTGTTTACATGGAATAGCATCGCTCAGCGTATTATCCCTTATGTGCCCAACGGCAATGAATTCATTCTTGACGATTCTTTTGAGGATTTGAAATGTTATGATGGATTGGTATTTCAAGATTCTCTTTTCCTCGCTACAAAGTACGTTGATGCTCCAGGTCAAGGTGCTATTAAGGTTTTTGCGAATGGTGTTTTGTCGGATGTTCCAGTGGATTGGGATGCTGCTCAAGGTGAAGTAACCGATTTACTTGTTTTCAATGATCAATTGGTCGCCATTGGCAGGAGAATAGATCCAGCACTCAATCAAAATGTGGCTTGTATAGGTATCAGGAACGGAGGGCAATGGAATTATTTTTCTTTTCCCGAGCACCCAAGATTCAACTTTGGTAAAGTGGTCAATCAACGCATATATCTCTTTGGCGGTGTCTCAAACGAAGTGGTTTATTTCGAGAATGGCGAATTTCATCTCACAGACATTGTTGGGGTTTTGGATGCGGAGTCAATGAATGATGAATTGTATTTTATCAAGAATGACTATTCAGGAATGTATCATTTGGACAACAATGGCGTTGCTCAATCAGATTCAATTTTATGTGACACATTGAATGCTTTTAGCATCATTGATGGGCAATTGTTTGTTTCTGCGAGATGCGAAAATTACCTTCTCCGATTGGGAGATGACGGTGTTTGGGTTGAGGATCAATTGGGAATAGATTTTCAGGGATGGAAGTCAAGATATTTGCGGAATATTTTCAAAACCAATCGGGGATTCATTGCCCAGTTTTCCAATGAGTATCACAATGCTTTTTTTTTATGGCACTTTAGTGGTACGCAATCTTATGAAATGCAAAGGAATTCCGATTTGAACACTACTGTAGTCAATGTGTTGGAATTTGAAGGTCGTGAATGGGCCATTTGTTATCGATCTTTAGAAGGAGCCAATGGGGGCTTAAGCACCATTGAGGATGGATGGAAATTTCAGAAAGTCGCCAATGAGGATTGGTCGGTCACTGCTTATTCTGGATTTACGAGTTATCCCTATTATTCTATGGATTATTTTGATGAGCCATTGAATATTGGTTTTCAATACAAAAGAAAATTATTGATTTATCATTCAGCTTTTCAGTTGTTTGGGCTCAGCAGCGGTAATTTATTGGGAGTCGGGGGCATATTTCCGCCTACACTGAACGGGGCGTTTTGTGGTCCTTTGGCTAACGCTTATGACAACGAATACATGCGCAAGTACAATCGAGTGTGGGTGGTGAAGAGAACGGATATTGATTATCATTTGGCTCATTGGTGGGAATCGAACTATGAAGTGCCTTTAGACATTTTGCAATGGCCGGGAAATGGTAATGTCGAAAATGGTGAATCGGAAATATTGGCACCATTTGATGATTACAACAACAACAATCTTTATGAACCATTGTTGGGCGAGACCCCGCACATCAAGGGAGATGTGGCATCGTTGAGTATGGCCTCTAACGGACATGGTCATGCGCTGCCTTATAACGATAATGCCTTTATGCCCAACCCCAATGAGATTGAAATGTTTATCATGCAGTATGTATTTTTAAATCATCCCTCCAAGGCCATTGCCAATACGGTTTTTACAGATTATCGAATCAATTCCAAAGAGAGTCAAATCTGGAATGACGTTTATTGTGGGTTCTATGAGGATTTTGATATCGGAACAAATACCGATGATTTTATTGGCAGTGATAGTACGCGCAATCTTGTTTTCGGATACAATGGCGATGATAGTGACCAGGCTTCTTCAGTTTCTTATGGTTACGGAAATACACCGCCGGCATGTGGTTTCCGCTTATTGAATCGCGATATGCACGCGGCCATCTATTTCTACAATAGTACAAATCCTGTTTTTGGTGAGCCACAAAATGCGCAGAATTTGTATCAAGTTTTGCAAGGCAATTACATTAATGGATCAACCATCATCAATCCCCTTACCCAACAACCCACCCATTTCATGTACTCAGGGGAGATTGAAGAGCCGGAAGTTTGGAATGAAACCAATGTAGGAAATGTTCCATCGGATAGAAGAATGGTAGCTTCCACCAGCCTAGGCAATCTCATTCCCAATGTCCCAATTTGCATAACTACGGCAACCATTGCGGCGCAAGACTCAATTTCCGCTGGAAGTCCTGCCAATAACAGTGTTTTTCTGATGAAATTGTACTCAGATACCGTTCAGACTTTTTTTGATAGTTATTTACAATCTGACCATTGTGACCAGTTGGTGAGTGTAACAGAGTCGCTTCGTGATCACAACAGCGTTCAGTTATTCCCCAACCCATCCCATGATGTCGTCAATATTGTATCCAGTGATGAGGGTATTGAAAGCATGGACGTGTACAATGTGATGGGACAAATGGTCCTTCAAGTGTCCAATCAAGGCGCTACAAAGGGATACGTGAACGTTCAATATCTGGCAGAGGGCATTTACACCTTAAGGATACGGTTGTCAAACCATCAAATAAATACGATCAATTTTATGGTGGATTAATTGGACAAGCGAGGATTCATTTTTTACCATTGAACGCTTAATCGAGTTGATAGGATGAAACATTAACCTACAACTTCTTCACAAAAAACTCCGTTCTGCGGTTTTTGGCGCGACCTTCCTCGGTATCGTTAGCGGCAATGGGCATGGTCTCGCCAAAACCTTTAGCGGAAAGTCGCTTTCCATCTACACCATTTTTTGCCAAGAAATTCATGACCTCAAACGCACGCTCCATGGACAAGGCCAAGTTGGCTTGATCACTTCCTGAGGCATCCGTATGTCCGCGAATTTCAACTTCCATATTGGGGTGCTCATTTAAGAATTGTGCAAACTCTTTCAATATGATGAAACTGCTTTCCATCAATTCGGCTTTGTTGGAACCATATTGAATGTCATTGATGGCAAAGGGTTTATCTCCTTCCAGTGTTTCCGTTTTCATATCCAATTTCACCACTACTGGCGGAACGGTATCTTCCTTGTGCGCAATGACTCGCGTATTAAAAGCAATGTCATCGCCTTTGACACTCAATACAACGTCCTCTTTCGTTCCTACTTTCATGATCGTAGCATAAGTTCCATCATCCTCGTTGACTTTTACTTTTTCTACCTCACCTGAGCCGGTGTATTTTAATTCAACTTCGGCATTGCTGACGGGTTCACCTTCTTTGTTTTTCACCTCTCCTTTGACAAGCATCACCTTTTCAGGTTTTGCTTTGGGCGGCATTGTAAAGGAATAGATGTCCCATGTTCTTTCCCCTCTGAATTTCTTAGCTCCAAAGTAGCCCAACTCCCCATCACTACTCACGATTACGCCAATCTGGTCGTTTTCGTCATTGATGGGAGCCCCGATGTTTTTGATTTCGCCACAACTAAAATCATCATTGATTTTGGTGTAGAAAATGTCCATTCCACCTACACCCAAGTGCTCGTCACTTGAGAAATAGAGTGTTTTGCTGTCAGCATGAAAATAAGGGGCCTTCTCTTGTCCCTTGGTATTGATGGCACCTTTCATGGGCTGTGCCACTCCCCAGGATCCGTCAGGCTGTTTTGTACTATAAAACAAGTCGTGGGTTGGGTTGCCGCTGCCATCTTTGAGGCAGCCTTCCCTAACCGTAACAAAAACCAAAGTGCTGCCGTCGCCACTGAGCGTGGGTTGGCCTTCCCAACCATTGTCGGTATTTACGTTGGAGCCAAGGTCTTTCATCTCTTCCCATTCATAATACTTGTTGCCGTCCTTGTCCACTTTTTTGATATACTGCGTGCTGAACAAATCAAAGTTTCCAGGGTTCTTGGGTTTGGGATTTTTCTTGGCCACAATCATTTCCTTGTTATCAATGGAAATGGTAATCCCTCCATAGTTCTGTCCAACATTGAAAGGGGAGGGTAGGGCAGCCCCTTGATCAAATGTTTCGTTGATGTTCTTGCGTTTCGACCAAGTCAATTCCTCTACCATTTTGGGTTCGACATCCCCTTTGGCTTGTTTTTGAAATTGTCGGGTATAGAACATCAATTCACCATCTGGAGAGAGCAGTGGAAGGTATTCTTCTTTGTCAGAGCAAACGCCCAAAACTTTTTCAGGATCAAAGGGAGTTTTGTTTTGGTAAATTTCTCTATATGCTTTTACATGCGGCAGGGCTTCTTCTACTTCTGCATACTTCTTCTCATATTGCTTTCCCAATTTTGTGGGATCATCTGAAGGAAAGCGCAAAAACAATTCAAAGTATTTGATGGCATCATCATACTCGCGATCCGCATAGGCCATGGCTCCCAAATAATAAAAGGGTTCAGGGTGGTAAACATCACATTTTTCAATGAGTGACTTAAATAGTTCCTTGGACTCAGCAAAGTCCATCCCTCCGCTTTTGGCCCTGAAAAATGCCATCTCTCCCAATTGATGAATACAGGGCAAACACTCAGGATCGATCTCAATGGCCTTTTGGGCTGCTGCTTTTTTCTCAGCGGCACTGTTGTCCCTGTCTTTTGATTGCTCCAAGGCTTTTAACGCCTTGGGCAATGGGACATGCTCACATCCTTCTTGGCTCCGCATGGTCAATGAGACCAATGCCAATAGTCCTACAATTCCATACTGCTTTAGCATGTCTTACTCGTCTTTGGGTTTGCAGTAATCTCCTAGGTGGATATTGCCATCTCTGTAATAGAAAGAGTAGTTGGGTCCTAATATTGATTCCATTTCTTGAATGGGCATGGGATCATTTTTTACATACTTCCATTTGAAGTTGGTCGTTTTGTTGTTGCCATCTATAGCAACTCCACTTCCATTTGAAATGAGCGTCAATCGCTTGATGGCGCTCCTGTTTTCTGGATTGTTACAAAGGGAGTCGCTGGACTGACAGCACTTATAAGTCCCATAGACATCCTCTAACCTAAAATAGAAGATTTTGTTGGGATCACTTTCATCCCAATCTTTGTTCAAATCAGCAGCTCCTTTGATGGACTTTTTGCTTTCTGTTGGCTTGGGCTGCGGGTTTGAATTCTCTGCGATTTTGGTTTCAGGTACCGCCGGTTTATTGAGCACTTGTTCTGTCAGTGGCTGGATTGGTGTACTTTCTACTGGTTTAGTTTTTGGGGTGAAATCGGTATCTCCCAATTGAACAACCGATACTTTCTTCCCTTTCCGATAAGCTGTGATAAAGGCATCTTCAAATCCTTTTGCTTTAACACTTGGCAAAGCGGCTTGTGCCTCTGATTTTTTGTAATAAATGCCAGTAGAATAGCGGTAAAGATTTTTACTCGCATCGTATTCCATGTTTAGATTCCCTATGCTGATTTCGCCTTCCAAAGCAGGTCTGCCAAATACTCCGACTTGAATGGTGAAGAATCCATCTTCATCCGCTACGTTTTTCGCAGCTATTGATTTTGAACCAGCGGGTGGCGTGGTAGTGGACTTTTTCTCCAGAGCAATGGTGTTTTTGTTATCCACGACAGGATTGGCTGGAACGGTATTCATGCCAACGCGTTTGCCATCCTTGTAAACTACTACAAATGCGTCGCTGTATCCCATCATCCTGATTTCATTTCTTGCTTGAATGGCTGATTTTTTATCAGGGAATAATCCTGCCATGTAACGTGTGAATCCATTGTTCAATTTCTGTCCCATGACGGGAGCAAATTCATTGAAAGTATTGTTGGGTATGGGGTTGCGGAATGCGCCAACTTGAACAGTGTAAACAATTCCCATAGGCATTTGCTCGTCCACAGGAATAGGGTTTTGAGCACCATAAGCAGATTTATTGATTTTGACGAAGAAAGGTTTATCTACGCGTTCAGCTTTGGGCATAAATAAATCACTCACATTGTCTTTGGTATAACTATCCTTGGTCAAAACAATCCCATTCCTTTTCAACTGTTCATCACTAAAGTTGAGGGATTGTAAATCCCGCATGATGTCTGCATTGACGGTTTCAGGATTGTCTTTTACATCAACCGTTGTTTCTTCTGGAACTTCAATTTTAATGCTGTGTGTGGTGTATTTGGCCCTGATGGCATTTTCGTCATTGGACAATAAAAACGCCTCATCCGCTGTGCTGTACAGCGCAAAAATGGCTTGAGCATCCAATGCCTTTTTCATGTGGGCATACATGTCCGCTACCATTAGTTCTTTCGCAAATGCGCTTCGCAATGCCTTTGCTTTCTCCGAATCTGTTGTCGCTACCTCAGCTTTCTTGCGATCAATCAATGCCAAATCACTCACTGAGTCAATATCATTTCTCAGCTGATTAATGAAAGCAGATAATATGGGTTCATTCTTTAAGGCGGTCAACGATTCCTCATACCTTTTCATAGCAGGTCCTTTACTGGACTCCATTTCATTTCTGGCTAATCCTCTGAATATTTCTTTATTGGCTAATTCTATGGTGGAGCGCTGGGCAATCAACTGATTTTGCCCGTTAATTACGCTTTGTTTTTTTGCGGGATCATTTTCATTCTTGATTTTCTGATCCATCTCTGAAATGACCTGATTCAAAGAATCCAACTTAGCGCGCTCTTTGAAAAGGCTGGTTAGATCTGGATATTTTTTTAATCTTTCAAAGGCTTTCAACTCTTCGTAGGCGTAAAGCGCATCAAATTCTTTGAATTGTGCACTATCTATAATTTGCTTCATGATACGAGACGATTTCAAAGCCAGTTCTAAATCTTTGTTCTCTTCTGTTTTTTCATTCGTTGTTTTGGCCTCCTGAGGGCTGCTGTTTTTGGTCTCGGCAGTAGTGTCAATAACCGTTTCTGTTTTCAAAGCTGAGCCTTCGGTTTTGACCGCGATTTCTGTTTTGGTATTGGCACTGTCGCCTGCAACGGTCACTTCCACTTTGGTTTCTCCATTGTTGGAAACATCAACAGCGCTTTTTACTTGTCCGTTTTCAGCGCCTTTATTTTCCATATTAATGGCCAATCCCTTGTCTGCTCCAAGCAGTGAATTTTGCGTTCCAGGATCTTTGACATCATTGATACTGTAATTGCGATAAGGAGAGACCTTAGCGAGGTCATAGACGCTTTGTGCAGCAAATACACCATTGGATTTGGTTTCCAATCCTTTCAATTGACCTTGCAATTGGGCTACTCCTGCCGGATCATAATTTACCCTTTCAGCTTCAGTCAATCCCAATGACTCATTGTTGACCAATTGCGTGTAAATTCCATTGGATAATTTGGCAGAGGCGGCTTCATCATATGTTTTCTTTACCTTGGGATCCAGTTGCAGTAACTCTGTCTTTTTATTTTTTGCTGCAGCTTGTGATTGGGCCAATGATGGAGCATTGGATTTTTGGTCCAATATGGCTTTGGCTTCAGCGGCATTCAACTCCTGCAGTGTCTTGGCATACAGTTCCTCGTTGCCTTGATGATTCCTGGCTGAAGATTTGGCGCGTTGGGGCAAAGCGTTGCTGGGTTTCTTGGGGCGAGATTGCTCCGCCAATAAGCGCTTGCGTTCTTCAGTTAAAACCTCAACAGCACCATCAACATTGTTGTCTTTTAAATAGCTCTGCAGCTTGGTAGAACGGGAAAGCAATTCCTTGGACGTAGGTTCCAACGTAGCCTGATAGGCGCTCAATTGTTCTGCCAATTCCAAAGCTCCTTTGGCCTTTAACCGATGCGCTTCTGACTGTTCTCTCAATGTTTGCGCTTGGTTCAATACCTCACGATCTGCATCTGTAAAAATGTATGGGTTTCCTTTGGCTTTGGCGGCCTCTACTTTGTCCATTATGGATTTGGTAAGCGAATCGGATTTGGCCATTGTTATCTGAGACAACTTGATTTGTTGATTGGCCAATTGATAAGCCGATTGCTTTTGTTGTTGAACGATAGGTTGCGCTGCACTCAATGCTTTGGCTTCAGCCTTCATGTCATTTAAAATATCTTCGGCTGTTTTTCCCTTTGAAAATCCTGCTAAGGCTGGAGCATTGGTCATGCTGCGCTCCATATTGGCCATGTCCTCGGCTTGCTTTGAAACCGGTAGTTGAGATTTGCTGCGCAACAATGCCGCAACGGCTTTTTCCATTCCACTATCCAAAGCCAAATCTTGTCCGTTTTTTACAGTGACAACGTCTTTACCTTCTTCATTTTTGGAAACATTCACTTGCTGCGGGAAATAAACAGAACCGGATCTACCGGGTTGTACATCAAATTCAGCTACCAATTGTTCTGTCCCATCAGGTAATGTCACAGTATACGAATATCGTCCTGGCTTGGGGAAGTAAACATCAAACGCTCCGGTTTTCACATCAGAGGTCACATCCCCTACAATCTCTCCTGTTTCCAAATCTTTTACAACCAATTGAGCCACATTGTTCTCAGGATTGTTGAGATTGGCAAACTTGGCTTTGGCGTATATGATGTCAATGGGTGTTCCCTCAAAAGCAGTTTGGTAAAGAGAGTAGTGATTGATGTCACTAGAACGACCAGAAGCAAAAATCGCAGTCTTGTTGTCTGCATCTGAAATGAAAAACAAATCATCATCTGGAGTATTGAAGGCGAATCCCAAGTTCACGGGTTTCTTCCATTTCTTGGTCAGTGAATCAACATCGGATCGAAAAATGTCATAACCGCCCATGCTGTTGTGCCCCTTGGATGCGAAATACAAACTGCGACCATTGGGATGCAAAAAGGCGTAGTCCTCATCAAATGCGGTGTTCACCTTCCCACTGAGTGGGGTGGGAGGTCCGTAGGATCCATCTGATTTTAACTCTGATTGAAAAATGTCAAGTCCCGCTGTGTCGGTTAACATCGAGAAATAAATGTTTTTCGGCGTTCCGTTCAAATAAATCAAATGCGGATTGGCTGACTTCTTATCCCGCCCTTGTAAAAGCTCATTCGGCGTGGTAATGATTTTACCCCCAACAGCCTCCAATTGCATGTACCTGAAAAAGTTGATGCGTTCAGCCTCTGTTCGTTTTTTCACCAAAAGTTCTTTCGGATTGGTCAAAAGTCGGGTGCCGTAAATACACATT
This sequence comes from uncultured Chryseobacterium sp., assembly GCA_964420985.1. Taxonomy (GTDB): domain Bacteria; phylum Bacteroidota; class Bacteroidia; order Flavobacteriales_D; family Sanyastnellaceae; genus CAMCTV01. The sequence goes on along the minus strand of CAYQUT010000016.1, from coordinate 6,436 downwards.
TGAATTTGTCGCAGGGCATCATATTTTCTCACAATATCGGGTGATGCAACATCCAAAAAGGTTTCGTATGCCGCACATGCTTCACCAAATTGATAACTAAGGTGCAGCGCTCTGCCCAGAAAATAATATACCTCTGGTGCTGCATAATTTCCTTTGATGGCCTGCTTCAAATATTTGACAGCATTGGTTTTATCGACATCGCAAAAAGTGGCACAAACCCCAAAGAAATAGGCGTAATCGGCGTTGGTGGGATTCAATGCAACAAGCTGTGAGTACATGGGAAACGCATCGGCATATTGGCGCGCATCAAAAAACGCCAACGCCTCCTTTGCCAATTTGGCCTCATCTTTTTTCGTCTGTGCATTCAGCGACGTACTGAGCAACAAAAAGATTAAGCCTATGTAAATCTTTAATTTCAATTTCACGGGTTCGGTTTGTTTAATCACGAAATATAAGGAATCTTTCAAAACTGACCAATTTATTTTACCCTACTTTTGCAGCTATGTCAAGGAAATCAACATTGTTTTTTGCTTTTGCATTGGCCATTATTTTGGGCGCTTTTGGCGCCCATGGTCTCAAGAATTTGGTCAACGCGGAGAAAATTGAGTCTTTCAAAACAGGGGTGTTGTATCATCTCATCATGTGCTTAGGTCTTCTGACAGTGCGCTTTTCAAGCGATTTTAGTGAGAAAATATTGCCCTCGTTTCGTTTGATTTTTATCGGATTAATCTTGTTCAGCGGTTCCATTTACATCTTGGTTTTCAATAGTATTTTTCAATGGCCAATCAATGCATTTATTGGTCCTATTACTCCCATTGGAGGCCTTTTGATGATTGCGGGTTGGTTAAGTTTAGGTTGGAACTATTTCAAAAAAGGTGAGTAAATCATTTGAAAATTACGTCATGAGAAAAATTATATTATTGATTATTTTTTTAGTAACATCGTTTTTGACTTTTTCACAAGTGCAAGTGTCAGGTGTCACTTCCTATAAAGCACAACTCAATTGGCCCAGCATGCCCAATGTGATGGGTTTTGTTTTGGTTAGAGGAAACACAGCCATGCTGAGCGCTCCTGAAGACGGTATCGATTATCAGCAGGGCGATTACTTAGGGGATGATCAAGTGGCATACGCAGGAACTGTTCCGAGTTTTTTGCAAAAATCACTCCGTGCAAGCCGTTCCTATTTCTATCAATTGTATACCAAAGAGAATGGTGGAGGAAGTCCCATTTATATTCCTTATGACGAACCTTTTGTGGTGCAAACCCCGTTCAATATGGTCGGGAGTTATTATGATACCATTGATTCTACCCAAACCAATTTCATCACCGATCTTCAAGACCGTATCCGCTCGCCTTACACCAAAATCAGTTACAACAATTATGACGAAACCATGATTGCTGATTTCGCATCTGAGGATACTGCCGATGGCCAAAAAGTGATTACGTGTGTGTACTCTCAGTATCATCACGTATATACACCCCCATTTGATTGGTTACCCATCAGCAGGGAACATACCTATTGCCACAGCTGGATGCCGAGCTACTCCGGCACGGGTACAGATGAATACGCGGATCAACATCACTTGTTTCCCACTCAACAAAACAATGCAAACGGTGTTCGCAGCAATCATCCTTTGGGAGAAGTTGTCAATGTGCAATCTTCTTTTCATTTGGGAAAGTTGGGATTCAATGATTTGAATCAAGTGGTGTATGAGCCCCGTGAAGTACAAAAGGGAGATGCCGCGCGTGCTTTGTTGTATATGGCCATGCGCTATGATGGATTGGAAGGGTTGAATTGGACTTTCAATCAATTGAATAATGTTGTGTTGCCCAACCTTAGTGAGGCTCCGCAATCATTGGAAACGCTTTTGGAATGGCATTTTAATGATCTTCCTGATGATTATGAACGAGCGCGAAATGACTACATCCAATCCATTCAGCAAAACAGAAATCCGTTTATCGACCACCCTTATTGGGTGAATCTAATTGACTTTCATGATTTAACCTATGTCCCCATCGATACCACTGAGATTGTGGATACCACAGATACCAGCACGGTATTGGTAAAAGAGATATTGGAGTTGCCGTATCAGTTGTTTGGCAATGGTTCGCAACCTGTTTTGGTTTTAAAAGACAACCAGTCCACAGCGAAGATGTTGGTTTATAACACAATGGGCAAGTTGGTTCTTTTTAAAGAAAACGAAAGTCACAGTAACGCTTCCTCAGGTATTTTCTCATTCCGTGATTTGGCCAATGGCACCTATGTGTTGAAGTTGAACCAAGGAGGTCAGGAATATCATATTAGAATCGTGGTGAACAATTTGTAGGTGGTGCCCCCGCGTTGCGGGGTCGGGCTTTCCGCTTGTATTCCTCGTGCAGGCCTTACAGCCTGCCCTGCGGGATACCGCTTCAATCCCTCACCAATCGGGCAACAGCGCTGGCCAGACTGATTTCTTGATTGGCCACGGATTGCTGCAATTGCTGAAAGAGTTCCTGGAATTCAGGATTGTCCATTTTTTGTTGTTTCCATTGCCTTATCCATTCTTGTTCCATCTGATACAAGAGCTGTTTTTTTCGTTTTTCTTCCCAAAGGCGTGATTTCGACCAGGTCTCAAAAAATGCTAGCTGTTGGTTCAACTCATCTAGTCCAAGTTGCTCAATGGCAGAAAGGGTAACAACTGGGGGAAACCATTTGTCCTCTCTTTCCGGAAATAAATGCAATGCGTTTTGGTATTCGGCCTTGGCCCGATTGGCTGCAGCGGCGTTTTCTCCCTCAGCTTTGGTAATGGCCATGATGTCGCACATCTCCATGATGCCGCGCTTGATGCCTTGCAATTGATCTCCTGCACCAGCCAGCATCAATAGCAAAAAACAATCGGTCATGTGTGATACAGCTGTTTCACTTTGTCCAACACCAACGGTCTCAATGATAATACGGTTGTAACCTGCGGCCTCACAAAGCAGAATGGCTTCGTGTGTTCTTGCAGCAACCCCACCCAATTCGTTGGCGGTTGCACTAGGCCTGACATAAGCATCTGGATGAACCGAAAGGTGTTCCATTCTCGTCTTATCCCCCAATATACTTCCCTGAGTGATGGGGCTGGTTGGATCAATGGCCAATACAGCTACCTTATGACCTTCCGCTATCCAAATCAATCCCAAAGCCTCAATCAACGTACTTTTCCCAACTCCAGGAACTCCAGTGATCCCCAACCGAAAAGAATTTCCGGAATGAGGAGTGATGATATCCAGCACGGCTTGGGCTTTTTGTCGGTGTTCCTTCAATGTGCTTTCACACCAAGTAATGGCAGTGGAAAGCGCATCACGATTACCGTCTAAAACTCGCTGCGCCAACTGTTCAGCAGTCCACTGATGCTGATGTTGGCGCAATGCTTCGATGGCCTTCTTTCTGGATTCAGACTGAGAAGAGGACATCGTCATATTTTAATGGTTGTTATTTGTAACAAACTTCCTTTGCGGCTTGAACCACATCTTTGATCTGGGGCAGAGCAGCCTCAATCAAAGTGGGAGCAAATGCAAATGGGGTATCCGTTTGTGTTAATCGACGAATGGGTGCATCCAAATAATCAAAAGCATTGCGCTGCACGCGGTAGGCAATTTCAGTTGAAATGCTGGCCACAGGCCAACTTTCTTCCAAAATGATCAATCGATTGGTTTTCTTCACTGAGTTGATGATGGTGTCAATGTCCAAAGGACGGATTGTGCGCAAGTCAATGACTTCTACACTGATGCCTTCTTTCTCACATTCTTCAGCTGCGGCCAATGCTGTTTTCATGATTTTACCAAATGACACTAAGGTTACATCTGTTCCTTCACGCTTGATGTCCGCAACACCAATGGGCAAAATATATTCTCCATCTGGCACCATTCCTTTGTCTCCATACATTTTCTCAGACTCCATGAACAAAACAGGGTCGTTGTCACGGATAGCCGCTTTCAACAATCCTTTGGCATCGTAAGGGTTGGAAGGAGTGATTACTTTTAAACCTGGGAAGTGCGCATAAAATGCTTCAAAACTTTGGCTGTGTGTGGCCGCCAATTGACCAGCGGTACCGTTGGGTGCACGAAATACAATCGGTACGTTGTATTGTCCACCAGACATTTGCAACATCTTGGCCGCTGAGTTGATGATTTGATCTGCCGCCAAAATGGCAAAGTTCCAGGTCATGAATTCAACCACAGGACGCAAACCATTCATGGCAGCTCCTACTGCGATACCGGCAAAACCCAATTCCGCAATAGGTGTATCGATTACGCGCTTGGGACCAAATTCGTCCAGCATGCCTTTGGAAGCCTTGTAAGCACCGTTGTACTCAGCCACCTCTTCTCCCAGAAGGAAAACGGAGGAGTCTCTTCTCATCTCTTCTGACATGGCCTCACAGATGGCCTCTCTAAATTGAATTTCGCGCATATCTTTTTTCGTAAGTGGCACAAAAATAATCCAAGCAGATAAAAACACACCATAAATCGAGGAAGAATTAAAATATCTATTTTTGACCCATGGAAAATTGGACAGAACCCGATCAAGATAGCCAAGCGCCCGCTCCGGAAAATCAACAGAATGCAACACCATTACCCCCCACGGGAAGAAGACACGGATGCGTAGTGACATGGTTGATCTTACTTATTGTCGGAAATGCAATAAGTAGTTTGGTGAGCATCACCATGAGTGAAATGATGGCTAAGATGGATGGGGTGGACTATCTCAATCCTCCATACTATGAATGGTCAGGTTATATTGGTTTAATCACCATTGCCGGAGCCATTTTATTGTACCGCAAAAGAAAATTGGGTTTTCATTTGGTGGTGATTTCCTCCATGTTTAGCGCTGCATTGCTATATTGGGTAACCCGTCAATGGACAGATGCTTTGGTTCCTTTTATCGGGGTGGCCGTTTTGTATTGGATTTTACAAATTACCCGCGACGGAGAAACCGCTTGGCGTCAGTTGGAGTGAGTTGAACCTGATGTATTTTCGCCCACAGAATAAATTAAAATGAAGAATATCACAGTCATCGGAGCAGGAACCATGGGAAATGGAATTGCTCACGTATTTGCACAATATGGCAACAAGGTTAATCTGGTAGATGTCAATCAAAGCCAATTGGATCGTGCCTTGCAAACCATTACCAAGAATTTGGATCGCCAGGTATCCAAAGGCATCATTGATGAAGCCGCCAAGAACGCAACTTTAGCCAATTTGAGTTTGGTGACGGATTTAAAGTCAGGAATTGCCAATGCAGATTTGGCTGTTGAAGCCGCTACAGAGAATGTAGATTTGAAATTGAAGATTTTTCAATCCATGGATGAGTTCGCGCCAGCGGCATGCATTCTTGCTTCTAATACCAGTTCCATTTCAATCACCAAGATTGCCTCTGTCACCAAGCGTCCTGAGCAAGTGATTGGCATGCACTTCATGAATCCTGTACCCGTTATGAAATTGGTAGAGGTAATTCGTGGATACAGCACTTCAGATGCTATTACGGAAGCAGTTTTTGAAATGTCCAAGCAGTTGCAAAAAGTCCCTGTTGAAGTAAATGACTATCCTGGTTTTGTGGCTAACCGCATTTTGATGCCGATGATCAACGAAGCCATTTATACTTTGTTTGAAGGGGTAGCAGGAGTAGAGGAAATAGATACCGTAATGAAGTTGGGTATGGGACATCCCATGGGCCCATTGCGCTTGGCAGATTTCATTGGGTTGGATGTTTGCTTGGCCATCTTGCGTGTGATGAACGATGGATTTGGCAATCCCAAATACGCACCATGTCCTTTGTTGGTGAACATGGTTCAAGCGGGCAAGCTCGGAGACAAAAGCGGTGAAGGCTTCTACAAAGTCGATCCAGCCACCAAAGCAGCAACAGCTGTCAAGTTCAAGTAATTGTTATTGAATACAATTGAGGAAAAGAGGCGAGAGCCTCTTTTTTGTTGAATGAAAGATTATCGGGTGTAATTAAAAAGTTATTTATCCGATATTTGCAATATGAATTGGAAAAACTATCCTTGGGGTCAAGAAAAGTTGCAGTTGATGCTGGAACGCGTTGAGCTCGGGATTGGCTGACAACGGCGGAGGCGGTGAGGGAATATGTGAATCAGAAGTAGGGGCGAATTGCATTCGCCGAGTAAATCAGTGGATCAGTAAATCAGTAAATCAGTACATCAGTGAATCGGTAAATCAGTGGATCGGTGGATCTGTAAATCAGTGGATCAGTAAATCAGTAAATCAGTAAATCAGTGGATCGGTGGATCTGTAAATCAGTGGATCGGTGGATTGGTGGATCGGTGAATCTCCCCTCCTACCGCGTAGCGGAAAGGAGGGGTGGCTTGGCGTAGCCAAGACGGGGTGGTCTTTTCAGAGCGTGAAACAGAAACAGAAACAGAAACAGAAACAGTAGATCTGCTTCACTCGAGAAAGA
>CAYQUT010000015.1:0-64913 GCA_964420985.1 uncultured Chryseobacterium sp. | reverse complement strand
TCTAAACGCCATAATTTTGGAATTGAATCCAAAAAAATGGCAGTAATTTTGGAATTGAATCCAAAAAAATGGCAGTAATTTTGGAATCGAATCCAAAAAAATGGCAATAATTTTGGAATTGAAATAAGTCCATGTATATTTGTTCTATGATTGTCAGGGAGTTAAGTGAATTAATAGAGAAAAGACTGTTTACGGGCAAGGCGATAATCATTTTAGGTGCAAGGCAAGTGGGGAAAACAACTTTGCTGCGTCAGATTGTTTCTGCACGCGATGATCAGGTTATATGGCTCAATGGAGATGAACAAGATGTGCAACTTCTTTTTCAAAATGCATCAACGGATCGTTTCAAATCTTTTTTTGGCAAAGCACGCTTGGTCGTTATAGACGAAGCTCAACGTATTCCCAACTTCGGTTTGCGACTTAAATTAATTACAGATGGAATTCCAGAAATTCAATTGTTGGTTTCAGGCAGTTCTTCCTTTGATATTTCCAATGCACTGAACGAGCCCTTGACCGGTCGCAAATGGGAATTTAAAATGTTTCCTCTTTCTTTTCAAGAAATGGTAAGGGCAACCAACCTTTTGCAAGAGTCTCGTTTATTGGCTCACAGGCTGGTGTTCGGCTATTATCCGGACGTGGTGAATCATCCTGGTGATGAGGTGGAGGTACTTTCACAGTTGGTGGAAAGTTTTTTATACAAAGACATTTTGATGTTAGACCAACTCAAAAAATCTGAAGCTGTGGTGAAGTTGCTGCGCGCCTTGGCTTTTCAGATTGGATCCCAGGTTTCTTACAATGAATTGGGGCAGCTATGTGGTCTGAGTTCAAAAACGGTAGAAAAGTATATTGATGTTTTGGAGAAGGCTTTTGTTATTTTCAAGATAGGCTCATACAGCAGGAATCTGCGAAACGAACTAAAAAAGAGCCATAAGATTTATTTCTATGACGTCGGGGTGAGAAACGCTCTGATTAGTCAATTTGCGTTGATTGAGAATAGGTTTGACCAGGGACCTCTTTGGGAAAATTTTATTATCGCAGAACGCATGAAATTCCTTCATTATCAAAGAAGGAAGGTCAATTGTTGGTTTTGGCGAACGACTGATCAAGCAGAGGTGGACTGGATCGAAGAAGAAAATGGTGAGCTAAGGGCTTTTGAATTTAAATACAATAGCCATTCAACGGCACAACTGTCCAAGAAATTCAGAACAACTTATCCCGAGGCTCAACAGATGATTGTTAGTCCAAGCAACATGAACGAATTTCTCACCGATGAAAACTAAAAAAGCCCCTCCGTTGAGGGGCTTCTTTATTCCTTAACCAAAACCTATTACTCAGAACGAGTAAAATCTAGTACTTCATTAAACGCACAAACCTTACCATTGTTGCAAGTCAATTGCAAAAAAAATCTAAAATCAGACTTTGCAATTTCCTCGTGCACAGTTGGAGCTCACGAACAAGTACCCCAAAAGCCCCCCATATCCGGTGCTAATAAAAGGATTGGAACTGATCATGCAATGTCCGGATTGGCAGCCTACTAGTCTGTAATACAAAAATCCCAGTAGGGCTCCGATTGCGATAGCACGAAGGTTGCGCTGGTGCCTGACAACAAATGTTTTCATATTCTTTGCACGTTGTTTTATTGTTCAACGCAGCAAAATTGGTGTGCTATATTTGTTCTTTTTGGTGACCTCTATCACCACTATATATTTCATACCACATTAAGCCGAGTGCCGCCAATCCTCCATAGGTCAATATCTTGAAATGATTGTAGTAACCGCTCCACACACCCAATAGGAAATGAATGTTCATCGTAATGAAAACAAAGATTAATATCCATTCTCTACCGCCCTTCCATTTCCAGTTTCGGTGTTTGTTCCAATAGGGCGCCGTCAACCAGGCAAAACCTGGAACCATCATTAAAAATGCATAGTGCTGTTGGTGGGGAAAAATCAAGGGAATCAACATGAGTAAATAGGCCCACTCTTGAAAATGATTTTCGTCTTTTCCCGCATCAAATGGCTTGCTGCGCAATACCCAGAGGAAAGAGAACACGAGCGCGAGTCGGCTGATGAGACTGATCCATTTCACGGTTTGAACGTCACAATCCACGATGTGCCTGCGGTAGGGCAGGATATGCAAATCATCGCATTGTGCATGAAACAAAATACTGGTCAAAGTAGTCAAGGAATGGAAGCTTCGTTCTGAAGTATCCAAGATGTGTTCTGCATTGGTGGGGTTTAACAACAACCAACGGCTTTTGAGCAAATCTGAATATTGTGTTGTGTTTTGATACAAATAGGGGAGGGCAAGATAAACGGCACTCAGAGCGACTGTGGCAAAGGTTGCTTTCCATTGCTTGCGATAGGCCAAGTAGGGAATCACGACAATGGGCAAAACCTTCACCACAATGCCCCATGCCAGTAGGGCACTGCCCAAGAACGACTTTTGTTTAAATATCAAATCCAAACCTTTCAAAGAGAGAAACAGCAGCAGGATGGTCATTTGCCCCAAGTGCAAGTTGTCGCGCAACAGCCTCACGTTGAACAAAACCAAAACAAATCCGAATCCCCATCTTCTGAGCTGTTGGGCTTTGGTGATATTCAATCGATCCAAAACAATCCGCCAAATTTCAAACAACATCACCACCTGTAGCGCCAGCCAAATCAACTTGATCCAATAGTTGGGCAAGGTTTGAAAAAGAGCGAGGACACTCAAAAAGGTGATGTCATAAAAGTAATGGTACCACTCATGGTACAATTGGGTGTAGGGATTGAGACCATTTGACCAATCCCTGGCAGCGGTAATAAAAATGTCGAAATCGTTTTCTGTTCTGGCTTCAATGAATAGAATGGGCAACACCAATAGGAAGATGAAAAGATGGGTATGTCGATGCCAAAGGGTCCTGAGCATGGTGTTGACGGGTATGAGCTACAGCAATAATACGCCATATCTGTCAGACATTGGGCCAGCTTGTCGCGTACACGGCAGTTTGTCTGACAGAATTGTCACAGATGGTTGTCCAATGGCCTAACGGAACAAGATTTGAAAAGGCGGGAGAAGAAAATTCAAAATACTATGAGTAAAATAATTGGAATTGACCTTGGAACTACAAACTCTTGCGTTGCCGTTATGGAGGGTAACGAACCTGTAGTGATCGCCAACAGCGAAGGCAAAAGAACCACTCCATCTATCGTGGCATTTGTTGACGGAGGGGAAAGAAAGATTGGAGATCCCGCCAAGCGTCAAGCCATTACCAATCCTACCAAAACCGTTTATTCTATCAAACGTTTTATGGGTTCCAGCTACAGCGAGACGGAAAGAGAAGTATCTCGCGTTCCTTACGCTGTGGTCAAAGGAGATGGAAATACCCCTCGCGTAAAAATCGATGACCGCAACTATTCGCCCCAAGAAATTTCAGCTATGATCCTTCAGAAGATGAAGAAAACAGCGGAAGATTACTTGGGTCATGAGGTGTCAGAAGCGGTAATCACTGTTCCGGCCTATTTCAACGACGCGCAGCGTCAGGCCACGAAAGAGGCGGGAGAAATTGCAGGTCTTGCAGTGAAGCGTATCATCAATGAACCTACTGCAGCAGCCTTGGCTTACGGTCTTGACAAAAAGTCACAAGACATGAAGATTGTGGTGTTTGACTGCGGTGGTGGTACCCATGACGTTTCCGTTCTAGAGTTGGGTGATGGTGTATTTGAGGTGTTGTCTACAGACGGTGATACCCACTTGGGTGGTGATGACTTTGACCAAGTAATCATTGATTGGTTGGTTCAAGAGTTCAAAAATGACAATGGCAACATTGACTTGTCCAAAGATCCAATGGCATTGCAGCGTTTGAAAGAAGGTGCTGAGAAAGCCAAGATTGAGTTGTCTTCTGGTACAAGTACTGAAATCAACTTGCCCTACATCATGCCCGTTGACGGAGTGCCCAAGCACTTGGTAAAAACGTTGACCCGCTCTAAGTTTGAACAATTGGCGGATAGTTTGATTCAGCGCACCATTGCTCCTTGTGAATCGGCATTGAAGGCGGCAGGTTTGCGTGTGACCGATATCAATGAGATTATTTTGGTGGGTGGTTCAACCCGCATCCCAGCCATCCAAGAAGCAGTGAAGAAATTCTTCGGAAAAGAGCCTTCAAAAGGTGTAAACCCGGATGAGGTGGTGGCCATCGGAGCAGCTATTCAAGGCGGTGTATTGACAGGAGAGGTGAAAGACGTTTTATTGTTGGATGTTACTCCACTTTCTTTGGGAATCGAAACCATGGGCGGTGTGTTCACCAAGTTGATTGATGCCAACACCACCATTCCTACAAAGAAATCTGAAGTGTTCTCCACTGCTGCAGACAATCAGCCCAGCGTTGAAATCCATGTGTTGCAGGGAGAGCGTGCGATGGCCAAGGACAACAGAACCATCGGGAAATTCCATTTGTCGGATCTTCCTCCAGCACCAAGAGGTGTGCCCCAAATCGAAGTGATCTTTGACATTGATGCCAATGGTATCATCAACGTAAGCGCTTTGGACAAGGCAACCAATAAGACGCAAAGCATCCGCATTGAAGCATCTTCAGGATTGAGCAAAGAAGAAATTGAGCGCATGAAGAAAGAGGCAGAGATGAATGCAGAAGCAGACAGAGTAGCTAAAGAGCAAGCGGACGTTGTGAACCAAGCAGATTCATTGATCTTCCAGGTAGAAAAACAATTGAAAGATTCAGGTGACAAGATTCCAGCAGACAAAAAAGGTGAGATTGAAACCGCTTTGGCAGATTTGAAAAAGTCGCATGCTGAGAAGAATTTGGATGCCATCAAAACCGACATGGACAAATTGAATACCATCTTCCAAGCTGCAGCCCAAGAGATGTACAGCCAAGGAGGAAATGGAGGTGATGCAGGACAGAGCCAAGGTGCCGGCAGTGCTGGAGATGGCGAAGTAACCGATGTCGATTTTGAAGAGGTGAAGGACGAGAAGAAATAATCGTTCCTGATAAAAAGTAAAAAGGCTGTCAACATTGATGGCCTTTTTTTGTTTACTTCATCAGTACAGTAAATTTGAATGATGAAAACGGAAAGGAAGAGTGTTTGGGTAATTGGCGCAGTGGGTTTGTTGGTTGCCTTGAGTTTATGGGCGGTATCACAATTGCGGTTCAATTATGATTTTGAAGCTTTCTTTCCTCAGAATGATCCCGCCACGGATTTCTATCTGGCACATCGGGATAAATTTGAATCAGACTTGGACTATTTCATCGTTGTTCTAGAAAACAACAACGGAGTATTTGATTCGAGTTTTTTGGCCAAGGTAGATGCGCTCAATGATTCCTTGAAAAAAATTGAGTACATCAAAGATTGTGTGGGTCCAACTCAGTTGATGGACGTGGTAAAAGATCCAGTCTTTGGCGGATTCTTTCAATCGCCCTGGTTGGATTTTCGCAATCCAGAGGGGTATGGTATTGATAGTGCACATATATACGGCATAGGACAATGGGTAGGCATCTTTTTTTCTCCAGATGGCAAGTCGGTGGCCATCAATATGAAGCATGAGCAAGGTTTGGCGGTCAAGAAGTGTGATGTCTTATATGACAATATTCAAAATACGGTTGGGCAATTTCAGTTTGATGGGGTGCACCTTATCGGAAGAGCAAAGGGTCAGAAGTTGCTGGTAGAGTTGATGATCAAAGAGTTGGTCATGTTTGTAGGGTTGTGTTTGATCTGCACGGTTATTTTCCTTTACATTGCTTTTAGATCATTTTGGGGAATCGTTATTCCAGCGGCAGTGGTATTTCTGTCCATCTTGTTCACCATGGCTTTTATGCAAATACTGGGCAAAGACATTGATGTGATGGTGACCATCATGCCCACTATTTTGTTTGTTGTAGGGATGAGTGACTCAGTGCATGTGTTGACCAAATACATGAATGAATTGCGCGAAGGCAATGATCCGAAGAATGCGCTCAAGAAGGCTTTGAAGAGTATTCGATTGGCAACCTTCTTGACAGCAGTAACCACGGCCATTGGTTTCTTGACCTTGATTTTTTCCAATATCAAGCCGATTTCTGATTTTGGTTTGTACACCAGTGTTGGGGTATTGTTGGCTTATGGGTTGACCTTCACCTTGCTACCAGCGATGATATTGGTCATTAAGCCGACGCAAATGCAGGTGTATGCCATGCGGGAGGATTTTTGGACCAAAAAGCTGCATCGCTTTTTTGCTTTTGTATTGCGCCGTAGGAAATGGATATTGATAGGAGCGGCCATCAGTGTGGGTATCAGCTTTTGGGGGATATCGTTGATCAAGGTCGATAACCTGATGTTAGAAGATCTTCGGGACAACAATCCATTGAAGCAAGATTTTAATTTCATGGATGAGAAGTTTATTGGATGCCGACCGTTTGAGATGAGCGTGCAATTAAAATCAACTTCGGACATCAATGATTTGAAAACCCTGGAAGAGTTGAATAAGTTAGATACCTATCTTAGAGATGAGTATGGTGTAGGGGCGCTATTCAGTTGGTGCGAGATGGTAAAATCGGCCAACAGAACATTGAACGGAGGAGATGACAGTTATCGGCGCATTCCTGCGGACTCATCTGAAATGAAACAAATTGTTAGATATGCCAGAAGCAAGCAAGCTCTACCGCTGGTGAAATTGGTGTATAATGCAGAAAGCAAATCGTTGAGGGTCACCGGAAGATTGCCGGACAAGGGCCGAAAGTATTATGAGCAGAAGAACAAAGCATTGAATGCCTATATCACCAATCATTTCACCCAGTTTGAAGCCACCACCCTCACCGGAACAGCCATGTTGATGGACATTAATAATGCTTATTTGGTTGACAATACCATTTTGGATTTGTTTCTTTCGATATTGGTCATTGGTCTTGTGATGGGGGTAGTATACAAATCATGGCGCATGGTTCCCATGACCATCATACCCAATTTGCTTCCTTTGATTGTGATCGGAGGTTTAATGGGTTTCCTGGGGATACCTTTGAAAGTATCGACGTCCATTGTGTTCAACATAGCCTTTGGAATAGCCGTGGATGATACCGTTCATTTTTTGGCGCGTGTCAGGACACTGGGATTGGAAGGCTATTCAAGAATTTATGCTGTGAAGCGCACATTTATGACTACGGGAAAGGCGATGATAGTGACTGGATTGATATTAACGGCGGGATTTTCAACTTTGATTTTCTCAGAATTTCTGGGGACGTTTTACATTGGTTTTTTAATTTCATTGACCTTACTGGTGGCCATCTTGTTTGAGTTAACCATTACTCCTTTGTTGTTGATTCTTTTGAAAAGAAAAGAACCAATGAAATGATGGTGTATACCAATTAACATTTTACTATATTTGCCCTATAAGCTTAGAAACATGAAAAAAATCTTTACATTATTATTTGCTGTGGCGGTTATCGCGCAAGCATCTGCACAGGGAGTTGTAGACAACATGAAATCATCCCCATGGACTTTCAGTTTGGGATGGGCTGCCATCGATGATGATGGTCGTGCTTTTGAGAAGTTTTTAGATGCAAAGGAAGGTTGGAACTACAATTTGTTCCCTTCTCGCATCAGCGGAATGAAAAAGATGAGTGAGAAAATGTCATTGGATTTGGGTTTCACCTACGTGAATTATGACGCTAAGTTCAGAAATGGCGAGCAAGCAGCAGATGCAGAAGAAGGAACCATGTGGGCATTGGATGCCAACACTCGTTTCAATGCCATGAGAAAAGGAAACTTGGAGATTCAAACGATTCAAGGTCTTGGTTTTACCAAGCGCGACCCAGGTTTGGATCCCAATATGATTACATTGAACACTGGATTGTCATTCAATTATTGGGTGAAAGAAGACTGGGGAATTTCTTTGAATTCACAAGCCAAATGGGGTGTAACCAATTTGATGGATGGCGGAAGCTATCTTCAACACGGTATCTCCTTGTTTTACGTAGCTAAGTAAAATTGAATCTATTTAAAGCGCGGGCTTGCATATCCATGCAACCGCGCTTTTTTTTATTTTAGGTATGCGTATTTTACTCTACATCATAATTTTGTTCGCCTGGGTTTCTTGTACCCAATCTAAGGATGTTTATTATTTAAACGGGCTCGGCAACGAGCGTGCTACACGCAAGGCCACGGATATCGATAATCCAGTGGTTCAGGTGGGAGATCAGTTGAGTATTTTTGTGAGTGGTGTAAATGTTGAACAAGCCACTTATTTTAATATGTCCAATTATTCCGCTATTCAGATTAGCAGCGCACAACAAATGCAAAGTGCCAATCCTATATTGGGGTACATGGTAGAGGACAATGGGATGATTAATTTTCCAAAATTGGGTGAGGTCAAAGTCGCTGGTATGAAACGCAAAGAGTTGGAAGTTTATTTGGAAGATGCATTGAAAGACTACGTCAAGGACCCAGTGGTTAGCGTGCGTTGTCTCAATTTTAGAATTACTGTTTTGGGTGAGGTAGTCAAAGCTGGAACCTATCACGTTCCGTATCATAGCTTGAATGTTTTGCAAGCATTGGGCATGGCCGGTGACTTAACCATCAATGGTGTGCGCAATGAGGTTGTTTTAATTCGTAAAACAGAAGCTGGTGAGCAGAGTGTTATTCTAGACTTAACCTCAAAAGAGTTATTGCAGAGTCCATATTATTACATGCAATCTGGTGATGTTTTATACGTAAAACCCAACAGAACCAAAATCAATACAAGCAGCACATTTTTTCAGGTTTGGCCTACAGTTGTGAGTGCGATAACACTTTTGGTTTTGGTCGTTACCAATATTCAATAGAGCAATGGAAGATAGATGGAAAGCAGATGGAGAAGATTTTGATGTCAATTACCTTGATATCGTAAGGAATACACTCAGGGCCTACTGGCCTTTGTATGCGCTCTTCATTGTTGGTTTTGTTTTGGTTGGGTACTTATTCATGCGATATACTTCACCAACCTATTCTATCGGGTCAAAAATCCTGATCAAAGATGAGAAAAAGACGGGTGTAGGAAGTGCTAGTTCACTTCTAAGTGAGTTTGATTTGTTTGGTGGAAAGAAAATTGTAGAGAATGAACTGGAGATCTTAAAATCACGTCCTATAGTGGAAGTGGTAGTGGCCAAGACGCATTGTAATGTTTATGTTTTTCGTGATGGTAAAGTAAGGGATGCTTTGCAAGGTCCAGATTTTCCACTGGAATTCATTCCTCTTTTTCCTGATAGCATCGTAGACGCTAAGAAAGTTTTGCAGGTCAAGTATGATGGCCAGCATTTGTTGATCAATGATCAATTGGTGGAAATCAAAGATTCCATTTTGATGAACTCTGGCAAAGCAAGTGAATCTTTTTTAATTCGTGCCGACGTAAATAGAATTGGGAAGCTCATGAACGAGTCCTATTTCGTACATACCCAGAGTATTAAAAGCGAGGTGAAAAATATCTTAGACGAGTTGACTTTGGCGACAACCAATAAAAATACGAGTGTAATAGAAATTAAATTGGAGTCCAAAAATATCAAGCGTGGTGAGCAAATATTGAATCAGCTGGTGGACGCCTATGCCAATGCGGCCATTACCGATAAGAGACAAATTGCTGAGTTTACGCTGAATTTCATAGAAGATCGATTGGCGTTGGTTACCTCACAACTGGACTCGGTGGAGCGCGATATAGAAACGTACAAAGTGGAGAATGATATTGTGGATATCAGCCAACAGGGACGCTTATTTTTGGAGTCTGTAAAGGACCAAGATGGGGAACTCAACAAACTTCAAATTCAGTTGGATGTAGTTGGGGATATAGAAACCTATGTAAAGGGTAAGGGGATTCACCCGGGTAATTCACCGTCTTTGGTTGGAATCAATGAACCTACATTGGTAAGTTTATTATCGCGCCTTTATGACATGGAGGCGGAATACAACAAGAGGAAAATTTCAGTAGGAGCCAAGGATGATGGTTTATTGGCTCTGGAAGGAGAGATTGCAGGCATCAAGCGATCTTTGTTAGAGTCTGTTGTGGCGGTTAAAAAAAATCTTCAAACTTCAAGAGATAGGTTGAAATCTGATTTGAAAGGAAAGATGGGATTATTGACATCATTACCTGGGAAAGAAAGATTATTATTGGATATTAGCCGACAACAAGCCATCAAGAATTCCATTTACACATTTCTGCTTGAAAAGCGAGAGGAGAGCGCCATTTCTTTTGCATCTACTGTGTCGGATGTTCGCATGATTGAGCCTGCTCAAGGTGATATGAAACCAATTAGGCCAAAGAGAAGTATCGTCTTTGCGATAGCTATTTTGTTGTCATTGATCATTCCTAGTATTGTAATTTATTACAAAGAGGTTTTGACCGGTAAAATTAAATTCCGAGCGGACATTGAACGCCGCACAAAGTTGGCTGTTCTGGGTGAAGTTTTGCATGGGGATGCCAGTTCTGATTTCATTATTTCCTCAGATAACAGAAGTCCAGTGGCCGAGTCTTTGCGCGCTGTAAGAAGCAAGATGAGTTATTATTTCAATAACAATAATCACTCACATGTGGTCTTATTGTCGTCATGTTTACCGGGTGAAGGGAAATCATTTATAACCACCAATCTAGGATTGAGTTTGGCTTTGATGGGAAAGAAAACCGTAGTGATTGCTGCGGATATGCGAAAGCCAAGATTGCACAAGGCTTTTGGAATTCCAGGAAACAAAGGATTGTCGCAAATTCTGATTGGTAAGTTACCATGGCAAGAAACGGTCATCAATACGGATTTTGATAATTTGTACATTGTTCCTCCAGGGCCAATACCGCCTAATCCTGCGGAGTTGTTGTTGAATGGAGTATTTTCCAAAATGATTGAGGAAATGCGTCATACGTACGATTATATATTGATTGATACCCCTCCATTGGGATTGATTTCTGATGCGGAAATCATGGCTGATTATGCTGATTTGAGTTTGTTTGTGGTTAGGCACGATTACAGTTTGAAGGAGGCCGTAGAGAAAATATTGGGTCCCATCAATCAGCAATCAAAATTCTGGCCAGCTGCGGTTGTTTTCAATGGTTTAAAGACACGTGGAATGACCAAATATGGAAGAGGTTATGGATATGGAGGAGGATATGGAGCGGGATATGGCTATTCGTATGGAGATGATTCTAAAGCATAAAAAATGAAGAAAATTGCGTTAATCACAGGAATTACAGGACAGGATGGTTCTTATTTGGCTGAGCTTTTATTGGAGAAAAATTATGAGGTACATGGCATGATTCGCAGGTCATCCTCCTTCAATACTGGTCGGATAGAACACCTTTATTTGGATGGTTGGATACAGGACATGCATCAACACAGAAAGTTGGAATTGCATTATGGTGATATGACAGACTCTAGCTCCATTATCAGAATTATTCAACAGGTAAAACCAGATGAGATTTATAATTTGGCTGCCCAAAGCCATGTTAAAGTTTCATTTGAGGTGCCTGAGTATACAGCGGAGTCTGATGCTGTTGGCACATTGAGAATTTTAGAGGCGGTTCGGTTATTGGGTTTGGATAAAAGTTGTCGTATATACCAAGCATCTACTTCAGAATTGTATGGTAAAGTCCAAGAGGTTCCGCAATCAGAGACAACTCCATTTTATCCGCGTTCTCCTTATGGAGTAGCCAAACAATACGGTTTTTGGATTACAAAAAATTACCGTGAGTCATATGGGATGTTTGCGGTAAATGGTATATTGTTTAATCATGAAAGTGAAAGAAGGGGGGAGACATTTGTTACTCGAAAAATTACAATGGCTGCTGCACGGATTAGTAAGGGGTTGCAGAAGAAGTTGTACTTGGGAAATTTGAATGCACAAAGAGACTGGGGTTATGCAAAGGATTATGTTGAGTGCATGTGGTTGATGTTGCAACATGATATACCGGAAGATTTCGTTATTGCCACTGGAGAGATGCATAGCGTAAGAGAGTTTTGTGAGTTGGCATTTGCTGAGGCAGGCATTCAGCTTGATTGGCGGGGTGATGGGGTGGATGAAAAGGGAATCAATAGGGCCAATGGCGATGTGCTGATTGAAGTAGATCCCAAATATTTTAGACCTGCGGAAGTAGAACAATTACTTGGAAATCCGGCCAAGGCCAAGACATTATTGGGTTGGAATCCCACCAAAACAAGTTTTCCTGAATTGGTTAAAATCATGATGGCTCATGATTTAAAGATGGCTTAGTTCCCTTGTAATGGTTGACCAATTTGTAACGCTAATCAAGAAGAACTTTTTTTTAATCGGTGTTACTGCATTTCCTGGATTGCACAAACTAGCCCTGTTATTTGTGGTGAATCAAGTGGATAGTGTGGACGGTACTGCTGATTTTATCAGTGACATTTTTATTTTGTACTTTCTCGGATATTACACTGTTTTTAACTGGTCAAATTTTATTTTGGCTGATATGATAAAGCTTCCTGAGCAAAGCCATGTTTCATTTTTTGGCAAGATTGCAGGCTTGTCGTTGATCTACAACGTTCCAGTTTTAATCGTCCTGTTCATCCTGTTCCGTTTAGAATGGCTTACCGATTTTTTTGGATTCGCTCTTTTTATTTTAACATGGTCTTATCACCAACTATGGAGGCATTTTTTTATTGCAAAGAAGCTGTACAACCTGCTTTTTTTCACGGATGTTGTTGTTTTGATTTTGTCTTTAATTTCAATAATAGTAGGACATGAATATGGTGTCAATCGATATTTTATCATGTCGATTCCTGTTCTGATTGTTCCTATTCTGTTTAAGTATCTGCCTCCAATTCTTGCCAGGAAAAAGATGAGTATTCGGGTATTCAAAAAGGCAATGAATTATACGCTTATTAATATGAGTACTGGAGGAATACAGTTGATTTTTGCGCCCTTGAGTCATCAATTGCTAACGGCAGAATTGACTCGGATTATTGGTTTTACCACTAATTTTGCAAGTGTGGTGTTGTTGATTCCAAGAGCGCTCTCCTTTCAATTTATTCCTCAACTTTCAGATAGATTGCGACGAAACAAAAAGCAATGTGCGGATTTATTTCTTTTGTTCTCTCAAAAAATCAATCAGTCTATTTTAGCCATGTTGGTTGTAGGTATTTTGACTGGTTTTTTCATTTGGA
This sequence comes from uncultured Chryseobacterium sp., assembly GCA_964420985.1. Taxonomy (GTDB): domain Bacteria; phylum Bacteroidota; class Bacteroidia; order Flavobacteriales_D; family Sanyastnellaceae; genus CAMCTV01. Next base: position 51,805 of record CAYQUT010000015.1, on the reverse strand, counting down.
TAACATGGTTTGAGCTACCATTTGAAATGATCATTTTAAGTTTTATGGTTTATATCAATTTACTGTTAGGGCAATTGGCAGCTCCATCTTCTAATGTACTTGTCGTGTTATCTCAATCAAGCTACCTGCTGAAGGTGAATGTTGTTTCCTTCATTATTGTTGTACTTCAGATATTTCTCATGTTGTCCGCTCATTTGGATCCTTTGGTAAAAATGTACATTATCATAGGTTTTAATGTCCTAGTGGGAGTGTTGCGATTCCTTTGGTTAAGGTCATACGTAAGTAGACTAATTTGATATTGTTATTATCAGAGTTCTATGAACAAGATGAAAAATAATTTGGCAGGCGGAGGGAAAAATTGGGGAGTCATGATGACGCTTTTGGTTTTTTCCATTGCTGTAAAGTTGTTGTTTTCAATTGTCATTAAAGAGAACACTGAGGATCAGGAAAGTCCTTATAAGTTTTTTTATTATGTGGCCGACTTGCCCATTTTGATTTTGTCCATGTTGAATTTTGTTTTTTGTAGGGGATATTTGAAACAAGACTACTACGTCCGCGTTTTGAAAATCGTCATTTTAATGTTAATGCTGATGGTATTTGGGATTGTGACATCTTGGTTCAATGAAGTGGAATTGATGACGACGGTGAATGAACAATTGAAAATTTTCCTCCCATTTTTTTTACTGATCAGTTTTAATATGTACCCAATGACTGCAAGTCCTGGAAAAAGATCGACTTTGTTGACTTTGTTAATCATGTTCATTAGTCTGTATGCTTTTGTCTTTTTAGAGCCAAGTAGAAACAGAGATAACTTGTATTGGCCTATTTATTTTTCGGGATTACATACGCATGCTTATGTTGTTTTTGCTTCATTCATTTTTATTCATTTCTATTTTTTTGAACTGAGAAGAATGCGAAATCTAAGCCTTATGTTGGCCATATTATTTGCTTTTGCCTTGGGATTTGGATATGGTGTTAGAACATCACTCACTTGTCTATTGACATATATGCTTGTTTTTTATGCTTTTCACAAACAGTGGAGAGTAATCAAACGATCAAACTTGGTTCTGATTTCAATATGTGTTGTCTTCGTCGTTTTATTCTTTCTTGCGGACAATATTGATCTGTTGTCCTTTGATGGTTTTAGCTCAGGAAGATTATCTGAGTATGTTTCACGATTGGAATATATCAAAAACAGAGATTGGTCGGGAAATCTTTTTGGATCAGGTGCTGGTTCGGATATTATGTACTCTGAAACTTGGTGGTGGGAGGACAAGGGATCTCACAATGATTACCTCACTTTGATCATTGAATTTGGATTTGTTTATTTGGTTGTTTTTTTGTGGTTTGTTAAAAAAGTCATTTCATTATTCAAAGGGAACTTTATGGCTTACGGCATTTTTGCCGCCTACCTGATTTCTTCCATCATTAGCAATGGATTCATGTTTAGGCCATTGGCCAGTTATATTTTGTTTATGTCATTGGTTATAATTGGCGTTTATAGGCATACGAACGAGCAAAATTTTAGGTTGGTAAAATGAGGAACAATAGAGTCTCTTGCCTTTTCAAGGTTGAATAGGTGCTGTCTGAATTGAAAGTGTCAATATGCTTCTAATTGGCCCTTGCATGCAATCCATACAGAGCAGTGATTATCTTTGTCTCATTGCATCAAATTGCGATGTTAAATAATTCAAGGATTGAATGCGGAGAATTTTAGTCGTTACCAATATGTGGCCGAATGATGAAAAGCCTTATTACGGACTTTTTGTTAAGGAGCAGGTGGATTCGATAAAAGCAGAACGCCGTAATTGGGAAGTGGATGTTTTTAACATCAAAGGTAATGTCCAAAGAAGCTACTACTTCACCAGTATTTTAGCGATAAGAAGATTATTGAAAAACAAGCAGTATGATCTTATACATATTCATTTTGGCTTGTCAGGCTTGTTCTTGTTGTTTTTGAAAATGAAGAACCGGCCAATAATTTGTACTTTTCATGGTAGTGACATTTCAGCCAACAGCAAAAAGAATCTGATCAAGCGAATATCCATGCAGGTGGCAAAGAAGTGTTCGCGACTTTTGGTTTTAAACGAATCAATGGTAAATACAATTTCAGCTTTGAATGTCCCTTTTGATGTGCTGCCATGTGGTGTGAATTGCGATTTTTTTTTGAATCGCGATAGAGATGTAAGTGACTTGAATAAAATTAGAATAGGATTTCCATCCACACCTGAACGACCTGAAAAGAATTATTCCCTATTTGAAAGAATAGTCAATGCCATAAAACGAGAACTGTTGGTGGAGGTTGAAGTTGTTTTCTTTAAAGATTTGACAAGGTTGCAAGTATTGGAGAATTTAAACACAATAGATGTTTTATTGATGACTTCAAATTATGAGGGCTCTCCTCAAATCATTAAAGAAGCAATGGCATGCAATACAAAAATTGTAACAAGAGATGTGGGTGACGTTCGATGGCTGCTGGATAAGGTGCAGAATGTTGAGGTAATTGAATTTGATGCCGATGTTGGGGTATATGTTAACGCAATCAAATTACTATTGAACAATGAGGTATCAAATGCTGGGTGCCTGTCGAGAGAGAAATTGTTTCAATTGGGATTGGATCATACCACAGTGGCAAGTCGGCTAGCAGAAATTTACGAGGAAGAAATGAATGCTTTTTATGACAAGAATTAAGCTACTGGGTTTACCTGTAGATTCTTTGACCATGGAAGAAACCATTGGTCTCATTCGTGATGGCATTAAAAATGGAAAAGTCATACAGCATGTTGTTGTCAATGCTGCCAAAATGGTGAATGCACAAGAGGATTTGGCATTGCGTCAATCAATTATTGAAAGTGACATAATTAATGCAGATGGTCAATCGGTGGTCTGGGCCGCTAGATTTCTTGGAAACCCTCTCCCCGAGCGAGTGGCCGGAATTGATTTGATGGAGCGGCTGGTGTCCATGGCCCATGAAAACGGTTTGAAGGTATTTTTTCTTGGTGCAATGGAATCTGTGGTCAATGAGGTTGTTTTAAAGTACAAATTGAAATATTCTGATTCCATTGTGGCTGGTTATCGAAATGGCTATTTTTCATCTGAAGAAGATGGAGAAGTGGCGCGTCAAATAGCCCAATCGGGTGCTCATATATTGTTTGTGGCAATAACCTCACCCCGAAAAGAAATCTTTTTGAATCAGTATAAAGATGTGATGAAGATCCCTTTTGTGATGGGTGTCGGAGGGAGTTTTGATGTGGTTGCAGGAAAGGTAAGTAGGGCTCCGATGTGGATGCAAAAATCCGGATTGGAGTGGTTGTATCGTGTCTATCAGGAGCCGAGAAGAATGTGGAAGCGGTATTTGATTACGAATAGTCTTTTTATTTTTTATGTGTTAAGAGCTAAATTCAAATCAAGGAAATGAAGTCTTTGAAGTTAACTATAGTTGCTGGAGCTCGACCAAACTTTATGAAAGTAGCTCCTATCATTCATGCTATTCAAAGACAGCAGGGATTAGGAATGGATATAACCTTTCGACTCATTCATACAGGCCAGCATTATGACGCCCTAATGTCAACGGCGTTTTTTGAGCAATTGAATATTCCCACTCCGGATGCCAATCTTGCAGCTGGAGGAGGAACACAGGCCGAGCAAACCGCGGCCATCATGTCTAAGTTTGAGGAGGAAATAACAACGCATCAGGCGGATTATGTAATCGTTGTGGGGGATGTAACTTCCACAATGGCTTGCACATTGGCAGCTGTAAAATTAAATATCAAGGTGGCCCATGTGGAAGCCGGGATACGTTCATTTGATCGGTCTATGCCCGAGGAAGTGAACCGGCTGGTGGTAGACAGTGTTTGTGATTTGTATTATACAACAACAGAGGATGCTTCGCTACAATTAATCAAAGAGGGTGTGGATAAGGGAAATATTGTGTTTGTAGGCAATACCATGATTGATACCTTGGTAGCCAACATGTCCGAATTGCGCCCTCCTGGTTTTTGGGAAGCAAATCAACTTACCAGCAAGTCCTATCTGCTTCTAACATTGCATCGCCCGGCCAATGTAGACGATTCTTCTATGTTGGAAAAGAGACTTTCTATTATCTCGGAAGAGGCGGGTTCCATTCCTGTGGTTTTTCCCGTTCATCCAAGAACGCGTAAAAATCTGGATGGCGCGTCCATCTCATTGCCAAGCAATATTTTGATGGTGGATCCTCTTCCGTACCTTGAGTTTATGTATCTGCTTAAGGAGTCCAAAGGTGTTATTACTGACTCTGGTGGAATTACAGAAGAGGCTACTTTCTTGAACATCCCTTGCATGACACTGAGAACGACAACTGAACGTCCGGAAACATGCACCATTGGTAGTAATGTTTTGATAGGTGAAGATTCAGAGATGCTGGCCAATCATATCCAACAACTTCTTGGTGACCAATGGAAATCATCTGGAATCCCCCAATTATGGGATGGCGGTGCGGCAGAACGCATAGTGTCAGATTTGATATCTCGCCATAACTTTTGATTTCATGATAAGTTTCCTCATCTTTGCCGTTGATGAGCGGAGCTAAATTCGGGTATTCAAAGTACCTGCCTTTGATTGGGGTGGTTGCGGATTTATTTGTTGTGAATGTCGTTTTCTTTTTGTCGCATTATATTCGGTTTGGTATTTGGAATTGGTGGCCAGATGAGTTGGATTCGGAGCTTTGGTTTTTGGTCAACTTTATTTGGGTGGTTATTGCTTTCTATCACAAGGCTTATACTTTCTTTCGCGGCGAGTCTTTTGAGGAGATGTTAAAAAAATTGTCAGCCTATCATTTTGTTTATTCGGCTACTGTTTTTTTGTTTCTGTTTACCTTGAATTTGGATAAAATATCTCGACTTTGGGTATTGTATTACGTCGTTCTCAGTTTTCTCTTTTTTATTTTGCAGAGATGGTTTTTTCAGGCGTTTTTTTCTTGGTATCGTTCAAAGGGATACAATTTTCGGAATGTAGTGCTTGTAGGCAATGATAACTCTGTGCAATATCTGTATAGGGCCATGAGGAGTGATATTACTTTGGGATTTAGAGTGCTTGGATTTTTTAGTGATGATGAAGCAGGTAGAAACCAAATGTCTGATATCGGATGCAAAGATTTGGGTATTGTCAGTGGATTAAAGGATTTTTTGCTGGCCAATGATATTCACGAAGTGTACTGGCAATTGGCGCCTACTGAGCAACCCATGCTTAAGGAAATTGTCCGTTATTGCGAGAATCACTTAATTAGGGTGAAGTTTATTCCCTATTTCGGTTCGACGTTATTGGGCCGGAAACCCATCATTGATATGTTTAGGTTAATGCCTTTGGTGAGTTTACGCAGTGAACCCTTACAATTGCCTTTTAATCGTTTTTTAAAACGATTATTTGATGTAGTTTTTTCCATTTTTATTTTATTGATTTTGATGCCGTTGATTTTCCCTGTGGTGGCGATTTTGATCAAACTCAGTTCAAGGGGACCTGTTTTGTTTAGGCAGTTAAGAACGGGAGAGGACGGACGTTCTTTTTGGTGTTTTAAGTTCAGAACAATGCGATTGAATGAAGAAGCAGATGCCAAGCAGGCCGTTGAAAATGATCCCCGTTTGACTTGGATAGGAGGATTTTTGCGTCGGTCAAATATGGATGAATTGCCTCAATTTTGGAATGTGCTCATTGGGGAGATGTCTGTTGTTGGTCCAAGACCACACATGTTGAAACATACAGAAGAGTATAGTCAACGGGTGAGTAAGTTTTTGGTTCGTCATTTAGCTAAACCAGGCATCACAGGTTGGGCCCAAGTTAATGGATTAAGGGGGGAAACCAAACAATTGATTGACATGGAAAAAAGGGTAGATGCTGACATTTGGTATGTCGAAAATTGGTCCTTGGCCCTGGATATCCGGATTGTCTTTAGGACAATTTGGAACATGATAAGAGGAGAGGAAAAAGCTTATTAATCTTCTTTGATCACTCTAACAAATGATTTTTTAGAGTCAAGTTCCATTTGAATGGTATATACTCCGTTGGGCAAATTTTCTAAATTGACTGTGTTGTTATTATTGTCTTTTAGAACCACTTGTCCAAGTGAGGAAACCACGAGAATGGTTGAATATTTTTGATCAAGGGAGATCCAATTTTTGGTAGGGTTGGGAAATGCCAAACGCTGTTCAATGTTACTTATCTGTGATGCGCCGCAAGCAGCTTCACATTCTTGAATCAAATTGTAGAAATAACCTGAGTAATCATAGCCATCACTTCCCATGCTGCTGCATCCGCTGAGTGAAATACAGCCGGAGTCTGTGGCGGCAATTCCAAGGGCCATGTCACAATCTCCAAAGGTTACTCCTGTTGGAATAGGATTGCAAAAAGCATGGCAAGGTCCTGGCATAAAGCTAGAAATCCCGTTGTAATTTACAGCAACGCACTCATTCAAGTAAGTGATATTGTCGCATCCACATACCGGAATATAATCGGCAATGCAATCCACCGCGAAATTGAAAAGACTGTCTACAACGCAAGGCAAAGTAACTACTGTGTCTTCAGAACAAGCCGAAACGCACTCCCATTCGCTGTTATAGAAATATCCAGCGTAATCCATTCCATCGCTGCCGATGGATCCGCATCCTGAAATAGAAACACACCCACTATCGGTCATGGCCACGCCCAGTGCCATCGTGCAAAGTCCAAAATTTACACCATTGGGGATGACCATGCATTCAACCGTATCTACTACTGGACATTCACCATCTGTCCAAGAAGTAACCCCTCCATAATATGTGGCTTCGCAATCATTGCCATAGGTTACTCCATCGCAACCGCAGACTGGCATCCAAATAAAAGGACACATCATATTGATATCAATTAATGATGGATCTATACATCCTGTTCCTGCTTGACATTCACCATCTGACCAAGATGTAACTCCTCCTAAATTCACTGCTTCGCAATCATTGCTGTAGGTGACACCATCGCATCCGCATACAGGCATCCAAACTGCAGGGCAAATGGCGTTGGGGTTGATTAGACTTGAGTCTACACAGTTGTCTTGCGCAAAGGCAAATAAAGTTGAAATAAAAAATGAAATAACGAGGGGCATTTTTCTGGTCATGTGTTCCTTTTTTTTATAGACTGAATCAGTGAATATTAAGTTGCTCCAAAGAAAAAAGGCTGTTGAAAACAGCCCTCATTCTAGTCGTCGTCTCCGTCGTCGTCACCATCATCATTGTTGTTCGTGTCATCATCATCATCATCGTCATCGTCATCATCATTATCGTCCGAGTCGCCGTCACCTTTGAAATTATCAAATTCTGCAACAGGCATGCCCGATGAATCATTGCCGTCATCATCTCCAGCCACCTCCATGTTCTTATCAATTTTAAACAAGTAGATGGTATCCTCAGTTCTGATTTCCAGAGCCTTGATAAACTCTCCCTTTGGCGTTGTAAAAGAAACCAAGTTTTCGTTTTCAAAACCGTTGGGGTAAAATTCTGCAATTAAGTCAGCGTGTTCTTGTGAAATGTTCTTGTAATCTTTGATAATGCGCTTCATATCTCTATTCTAACAAACTTTTATTGATTCAATAACCAGGCGAAAATTAATGGCGCTACAATAGTCGCGTCACTTTCAATAACGAATTTGGGAGTGTTAATGTCTAATTTCCCCCAAGTGATTTTTTCATTTGGAACAGCACCGGAATATGATCCGTAGCTGGTTGTACTGTCGGAAATTTGGCAGAAATATGACCAAAAAGGCACATCATGCATCTCCATGTCTTGGTACAGCATGGGCACCACACAGATGGGGAAGTCTCCTGCAATTCCACCACCAATTTGAAAAAATCCAATCCCTTTTCCGGCACAATTTTCTGTGTACCAATTGGCCAACCACATCATATACTCAATACCGCTTTTCATGGTGGTGGGTTTTAACTCCCCTTTGATGCAATAGCTGGCGAAAATATTTCCCATGGTGCTATCCTCCCATCCAGGGACGACAATGGGCAGATTACGCTCTGCGGCCGCAATCATCCATGAATTTTTAGGGTCGATTTGATAGTATTGTTCCAATACCCCGCTTAAAATCATCTTATACATGAATTCATGGGGGAAATAACGCTCACCTTTTTCATTGGCATCATTCCACAACGCATGAATGTGTTTTTGTAAACGGCGGAAAGCCTCTTCTTCGGGAATGCAAGTATCGGTTACTCTGTTTAATCCTTGCTCTAGCAAATCCCATTCATCTTGTGGCGTTAAATCACGGTAATTGGGAACTCTTCTGTAATGATCATGTGCCACCAAATTCATGAGGTCTTCCTCCAAGTTGGCGCCTGTGCAGGAAATGATATCTACTTTACCTTGGCGTATCATTTCGGCTAGGCTAATTCCAAGTTCTGCGGTTGACATGGCACCAGCAAGGGTAATCATCATCTTTCCACCTTCTGTAAGGTGTGCTTCATAGCCCTTGGCTGCATCCACTACAGTGGCTGCATTGAAATGCAGATACTGCGATTCCATGAAATCTCGGATGCTGGTGAATTTGCTCATTTTGTTTTTGATTTTGACTTTTGAATTTCTGCGCAAATATGGACACGTTAACGTAAACTCAAAAAAAAGTTTGATGAATTTTCAAAAAAAAAATGTGCAATGAAAAAAGTGCTTTAGTGCGGGTTGATTAAGGTCACTATTTTTCTTTTCAAAATTCTTTTGATTTGAATGTCTAATGATTTATCAAGCGGGTCTTTCAGAATATAATGGACCTTGCAATCAATAGCGTCTACTCTAATTTGAACAGTTTTAACAGAGAATGTTTCTGCTAAAATTTCAGAATGATAGGGGGTTATTTCCTCCCATAGTGTTTTCTCTAGAGCGTAAATGTCTGACAATGCATAAGGATTCACTTGAAAATCGATGTAGGATTTTTTTAAATCTCTTCTGGTGTAGTTGATGATTTCTTCACTGAATACTTTGTTATTGGGAATGTATATGATATCGTCATCCTCACTCAACAGATGTACATTGGTTAGTGTGATGTCTAGAATTTTTCCTTTAGAATGTCCTATCGCTACTTGGTCACCAATATTGACCAACTTGGTAAACGTGATGTACATTCCATTGATAACATTGGAGATGTAGTCTTTGGTCATGACTACCAATGCCGCCGCCAGAAGGGAAAGAGTAGTTAATGCTTCCTTGATGGAAATACTCAGAAGCGACATGACCAAGGCGGTCAGGAAAATGCCGTAAATGAGCTTTGAAATGTGGTTAATTCCTATGGTGAAATTGTCCTTTCTCCTTTTGGGATTGTCGGGTTTGTAGGTCAGTAATACAACTTGTTTGCTGGCTTCCACAATCAGAAAACCCACCAACACTCTAAATAGCGTGTGCTCAAAAAGAACAGGGATGTGGATGAATTCCGTGACTTGTGTATAGGCGGGTTTCAGCAAGAGTAGGATTCCCAAGCACAAGACATACAGCAGCAATTTTACAAAATGGTTTCTTTGCATCAATCGTAGTAACCTAAAATTTCAAGAACTTCTTTGGGTTTTTGTTCGTGACTGAACTCCCGGTACTTCAATTTTCCTTTGGCATCCTTTTCTATCAAAATGTGTCTAGGCGACGGAACAAGACAATGGTGAATGCCGCCGAATCCGCCCAGGGTTTCTTGGTAGGCACCGGTGTTAAAGAAACCGATGTATTGGTCTTGATCAGGATAAAACTTAGGCATGTAGATGGCATTGATGTGTTGCTCAGAATTGTAATAATCATCGCTGTCGCACGTTAATCCGCCAAGAAAAACACGTTCATGACTTTCCTTCCAATTGTTCAATGGCAACATGATAAAGCGGCGATTGATGGCCCAGGTATCAGGCAAAGTTGTCATAAAAGACGAATCAATCATGTTCCATTTTTCGCGATCGTTTTGGTCTTTCTGGTGTAAAATTTTGAACAATGCGCCACCAGACTCTCCAACTGTAAATGATCCGAATTCAGTGTAAATGTGGGGCACAGGAATTTCAGCGTATTCACAAGCTTGCTTGACTTGATTGAGAATTTCCGTTACCATGTATTGGTAGTCAAATTCAAAAGCGAGTGAAGTCTTGATGGGAAAACCACCACCAATGTTTAGACTATCTAGTGAAGGGCACACCTGCTTGAGCTCGCAATAGACCTTAAGACATTTGTTCAGCTCATTCCAATAATAAGCGGTGTCTTTGATTCCGCTATTGATGAAAAAGTGAAGCATCTTCAACTCTAGTTTTTCATCATCTGCTAGGTATTTCTGATAAAACTTTTTAACGTATTTGTACCCAATACCCAAACGAGAGGTGTAAAATTCGAATTTAGGCTCTTCTTCTGAAGCTATTCTGATGCCCACTTTCAATGGAACTTCGGAGCGTTGTTTGAATTTTTCGAGTTCATAGCTGTTGTCAATGACAGGGAGAATATTTTCATAACCATCAGCTCTAAGATCCAAAATACGATCTACATACTCTTCCTTTTTAAAACCATTGCAAATAATCCATTGGGTTTTCTGCAATTTCTTCATCGCTGCCAATCGCTTGATCAAATCAATGTCATACGCAGAGGACGTTTCCAAATGCACATTGTTTTTCAGCACCTCTTCCAGAACGTGTCTGAAGTGCGAACTCTTGGTGCAATAGCAATAATGGTATTCTCCTTCATAGTTCAATTCCGTGCGGGCGTTATTGAACCATTTCTTGGCGCGCTGGATATTTTCTGAAATTTTGGGCAGATAAGTAAACTTCAGCGGTGTACCATATTTCTTCACCAAGTCCATTAACGGAATATTGTGAAATTCGAGTTGCTCGTTTTCAAGCTTAAACTCTTCTTGAGGCCAGTTGAACTGTTGTTCAACAAAGTCAATGTACTTTGTTTTCATTTCTAAATTAGGTATGGCGAAAATAGGATATTTTAAAATTTACAGATGAAAAAAAACCGGGTTTCTTGGGGATGTTTATCTTCGTGTTGAATGAACAAGAATTCAAAAAGGGGTTTAGATCCTGGATCATTGGTTTACATTGGATTGGAACGGTACCAAAAGCCTGGAATTTTGGTTTACCATTATGATCAATCGGGTTGTGTTAAAGAGCAATTGGATTTGGATTTTGATTGGTCCAATTTCAGTAAGAAAAAGGAAAAGGTTTGGATTACCATTGATGGCATTCATGATGCTGCATTGATTTCTTCCATTGGTCGATATTTTCAGATTGACCAATTGACATTAGAGGATGTCATGAATACGCGGTCAAGGCCTAAGTTAGAAATCAATGATCACTATTATTTTGCTTGTCTGAAAGCGCTCGATATTAAACCTGATTTGCCATTGGTCCTTGAACAATTTTCCATTTTGATTTTGGAAAATGTGGTCATTGGCTTTCAGGAGCAAAATGGCGATTCATTTCATGCACTGAGACAGAAGTTGGAAACTGGGGCAGGGAAAGTCAGGCAATCCAATAGTTTTTATTTGGCCTATCTCATGCTAGATACGTTGGTGGATGACTATTTGTTGGCAACTGAAAATTTGGCTAAGAGAATAGAGGTCATAGAGAGCATGTTGACCAAACAAATACAACAGCATCAACTGAAGACCTTGTTAAAAATTAGAAGGGAATTGTTCGATTTTAAACTAGCTACCGATCCTACCAGGGAGATTACCAGCCTTTTGAGTAAGGAAAAGGAGACGGGCATCAGGAAATATTTTATTGACCTGCACGACCACATGTTATTTGTGGCGGACCAAATTCAGTTTCAGCGTGAGATTGTCTCTAATAGTTTGGATTTGTATCACGCGATGTCATCCGATAAGACCAATCAAGTCATGCGTTTGTTGACTATCATCACCACCATTTTTGTTCCTTTGACTTTCATCGTTGGGGTGTATGGAATGAACTTCGAAAACTTACCAGAATTGCAATGGACCAATGGCTATTATTACACTTGGGGAGTAATGGTATTGATTACATTGCTGCAATTGAGATGGTTCCGAAAGAACCGATGGATTTGAATTTATTTGTTCCCCAAATAGGCTTCAAATTGATTGTCTTTCTTGACAACACTGACGTGCTCTTTTAAATTGGTAGAGAGGGTTAGTCCAACTACATTGGCAAAAACGGGGAAGGTCCTGTGTTCTCTATTCACCAGAGTTGTAACTGTGATTCGGGCAGGCTCAGCCTCGAGGATGTAATGGGTGGCATGCAATAGTGTCAATCCTGAATTAATAACGTCATCAACGAGTACAATTGATTTTTTTTTCAGTTGATCTTTGTTTCCACTGAATTCAAACTGAGCCTTGCTTTTCCCCTTTGGGAAGGAGATACTTTCTAATCGACAAGTGATGCTGGTATTGACTTGGAAAAAATGAAATAGGGTTTGAGCAATCTCAAACCCCATTTCTTTAATACCGATGAAAATCACTTCATGTTGCGTCCCATAGTGCAGTTCTATTAACTCTTGCGACATGCGCAATAGTTTTTGCTCTACTTGCTGCCCATTGAGAATGAGTGAATTTTCCATTGTCTTATATTACAAGTGAATCACCTCTCCGTAGGCAGCAGCAGCAGCTTCCATGATGGCTTCGCTCATGGTAGGATGTGGATGGACAGTCTTGATAATGGCCTCCCCAGTTGTTTCCAATTTGCGCAGTGCCACGCACTCTGCAATCATTTCCGTTACATTGGCGCCAATCAAATGCGCACCCAATAATTCACCATATTTGGCGTCAAAAATCAACTTTACAAAACCGTCTTTTGTACCACCTGCAGATGCTTTTCCTGAGGCACTGAAAGGGAATTTACCAATTTTCAATTCATAACCCGCCGCCTTGGCCGCCTTCTCGGTATATCCTACACTGGCAATCTCTGGGCTGCAATAGGTACAACCTGGAATATTGTTATAATCCAATGCTTCTGGATGGTGTCCTGCTATTTTCTCAACGCAAATAATACCTTCAGCAGAGGCCACGTGGGCTAGGGCTTGGCCTGGAACGCAATCACCAATCGCGTAATATCCAGGAATATTGGTTTGATAGTATTTGTCAACCACAATTTTTCCTTTGTCAGTGACAATGCCCACTTGCTCTAATCCAATGTTTTCAATATTGGCCACAACTCCAACAGCGCTCAACACGATATCCGCTTCGATGACTTGCTCACCTTCTGCAGTCTTCACTTTCACTTTGCATCCTTTTCCGGCAGTATCAACTCCCGTAACTTCAGCGTTGTTCAGTATGTCAATTCCTTTGGATTTGAAAGTTTTGCTCAAGGCCTTGGAAACGTCTTCGTCCTCAACAGGAACAATGTTGGGCATGTATTCGACAATGGTTACTTTGGTTCCCATTGTGTTGTAGAAATAAGCAAACTCAACACCAATGGCACCACTACCAACAATGACCATACTCTTGGGTTGCTCAGGCAATGTCATGGCCTCACGGTATCCGATGATTTTTTTACCATCTTGTTTCAAATTGGGAAGCTCTCTTGATCTTCCTCCTGTTGCAATGATGATGTTATTGGCAGAAATTTCAGAAACCTTGCCATCCGCCGCCGTGACCTGTACTTTTTTACCAGCCATTACTTTTCCGGTTCCCATGATCACTTCAATCTTGTTTTTCTTCATCAAGAATTGAACTCCCTTGCTCATTCCTTCAGCCACTCCGCGGCTTCTTTTCACCACGGCATCAAAATCATGCTTGGCATCAGAAACTTGAATGCCATAATCGTTGGCATGTTGGATATATTCAAAAACGTTGGCGCTCTTGAGTAATGCTTTTGTTGGGATGCATCCCCAATTCAAACAAATTCCTCCCAATGCTTCGCGTTCAATGACCGCTGTCTTCAATCCCAATTGGCTAGCACGTATGGCGGTTACATATCCACCAGGTCCACTGCCCAAAACAATAACATCAAATTGCATACTTTGAATTTTTGGCGAAGATAAGTATTAATCCCAAAACAACTTACCTTTGAACCGTGAAAAGAAAGCTTTCATTCCATGTCATTGTTGGCCTGTTTTTGGCCTTAGGATGGATAGGTTTTCAATCTTGGCAGTCGTTCCATCGTTATCACGAACATTACTTAGAAGCAGAGAATGAACATCACCATGAATGTCAAATGTGTGATTGGGATGTTCCATTGGTTGATCTTGCAGAGGTATTCCATTTCTCGTTTGTCCTTCTTGAGTCTCCGATAACACCATCAAATTTTTCAGGAGACAATTGGATTGATTATTTTGTTACCCAAGCAATAGGCAGGGGACCACCCATCATTAAGGCCTTGTAATATCTCAGTGCCATTTCGGCACGGCTTGTTCACTTATAATCCATTTTTTTTATGAAGGCAACATTCGTTTTGTTGCTGTCTGTTGGATTTTCAATGTTTATTTTAGGTCAAGATTCCATTCCTCATCAACAGGGAAAGACGCTTGAAATTAAAGGACATTGGTTCTCCTTTCAGACGCAAGATTTTTTGAGTACAATCAACGTTGATCCCAGCATGTTGTCTCAACAGCGCGGAGGCCAGTTGGCCAATACGTTGACTTTTTTACCTGGTGTCTCCGCTATGTCGACAGGCGTTGGCATTGCCAAGCCTGTTATCAGAGGCTTTTCTGGAGCCCGGGTTGCGGTATTGGATATGGGCATCAGGCAAGAAGGGCAGCAGTGGGGCAATGATCACGGCCTGGAATGGGATCAATTCAGCATCGGTAAATTGACGGTGGTGAAAGGAGCTGCTGGATTAGAATTTGGAGGCGATGCCATGGGAGGGGCGTTGGTCATTGAACATGAACCTTGGCCAAGCACAAAGAGCAACTCACAGATTTTGAGCGTTGTTTCCAATAACAACAGGCAAAGAGGATGGTCTGTATTTCATCAACAGGTCATGAAATTGAATCATGCGGTGAACGCTCGTTTTGGTGTGAGAATTACTCAATTGTGTACGGATGATTATCGTGTCCCCACAGATTCTTTTACTTACCTCAAAAGAACCTTGCCGCTAAAGGATGGATGGTTGACCAATACGGCCACGGACGAAAGGCACATCACTGCATTTTCAGAATGGCGATTTCCAAAAAATACATTGCGTTCCATCAAGATCATTTATCGACTCAACAAAACACAGTCAGGTTTATTTCCTGGGTTTGTTGGTATTCCTACGGTGCAGTCTGTTGCAGGAGACGGGGATGCAAGTAACTTTTCATTGCCTTCAGTCACTAACAGACATCAGAAGTTATTGTTGGCGATGCAATTCAAAGCCGGGGATGATTTTATTCGGTTCAATGTTGGATTTCAAAGGAGTGAAAGACAAGAGTTGTCTCGTCCCCACCAGCCGGGATTTGTCCCGATGAATGCGGATTCACTTTCGTTGGGTTTGACTTTGAATACAACGCAATGGAATGTGGGGAAAGATTGGGTTTTGCCGAATGCTTGGCGATTGAAAACAGGATTACAATTTCAATTGAAGCAAAACGAGATACAGGGCAATGAGTTTTTGATTCCACAATTCACACAGCATCAGCAAGCGTTTTATGCATCGGTAGTAGACCAAAACGAATTTCGTTTTCATCAATTTTTTGGATTTAGGATAGAACAAGGAGGGATTGTCGCCCAAGGATACCAGCAGCCATGGTACAACATGAATCAACCGACGGACAGTTTGTTGGTGCGGTCGTTACCCTTGAGCAACAGCAGAACCGGTTGGGCAGCTCAGTACGGATGGACATGGAATGCGCCAAGCGATTGGCAAATTCATTGTGTTTTGGGAAAGGTTTACAGGGTGCCTCAAATCAATGAATGGGCGATCAACGGCATACACCATGGTTCTCACCGGCATGAGAAGGGAAATGCGCAATTGAATTGGGAATCGGGCTATCAATGGGATGCCAACGTAATGAAAGAGTGGAAAAATGGTCATGCACAATGGACAGGTTTTGTTGCCTATTATGACAATTTTATTTTCCTTTCTCCACAATCGTATTTTTCTGATTTGCCGGATGGTGGACAGGTATATCAATACCTTCAAAAACAAGTGATGTGGTCTGGTGGAGAAATCTTTGCGGATTGGCATCCGCTGATGTGGTGGAACACCGATTTTTCTGCAGAGGCTATTTATACGCGAGAAATGGAGACCGGCCTGGGTTTGCCTTTTGTTGCTCCTATTACCTTGAAATCCAATCAAAGGTTTCATTGGGAAATGGGGTCACGGCATGCGTTTTCCATTTTACTCAATACAAGATATGCATTTGATCAAAATAGGGTAGCGCGAAATGAAAAGCAAACCAAAGGATATTTTGTCATGAATGTCAATGCTCAATACACTTATCAATGGACAGATAAAAATTCTTTGTCCGTTGTTTTACAATGCAACAATGTAAATGACCATGTTTACTACAATCATTTAAGTCTTTACCGCCCCATGAATCTTCCAGAACAGGGAAGATGGCTGCAAGGGACGGTGGTATTCAATTTTTAAAATCAATCATTAATAAACAATAGAAAATGAAAACAAAAACAATGAAAGTAAGTCAATGGATGTTGGCGGTTATATTGGCTTTGGCCACATACGGATGTCAACCCAAGGAAGAGCAAGACACTACACGTCCTATAATCGGGAATGTTACGTTGAATGACCTTGCTCAAGAAACGCATGAATTATTGCGGGGACAGAGCTTTGTGGTGACAATGCCGGTGACGGATAATGAGCAATTAAGTCAATTGAAAATTGGCGTCCACTCTGCTGATGATGGACATGGTCATGTGGATCTTCCCGGTTATGAGGGATTAGAAAATGCTGGGACTTGGTCATACACCAGGATCTTTGATTTATCAGGAACAATGGCTTCTCCAACAGCAACCATTGCGGTACCAGATACCATTTCAGGTATTTGGCATTTGGAGATCATGGCGATTGATCAATCCGGTAATGAATCAGAGGAAAGGGTATACAATTTGGTTGTGCTTCCTTAGAAACTCATTGACCAACGCAGGTTGAGTCGTCTTCCTGTGAGGTAAGTCGGAATGCCGTACATTCTTCCGTTGACATCTTCAATCCACTGGTGATTGATGATGTTGTTTACACCCAGAAGATTAAACACTTCTAATGAAATGGTTCCACTCTTGAAAAAACGGGTGGAACCATTTTTCTTTTTGGTGGTGAACAAATCTCTTGAAAATCCGATGTCTGTTCTGAAGTAAGCCCGGGTGCGCAACACATCCAAATAACGCTCTCCGCCGGGAGGACCATAGGGAACGCCTGTTGAAAAGAATAGATTAACGGTGGCTTTGTATTTAGGATTGCGGGGCATCTCATCCATGAACAATAACGAGAAACTCATGCGCTGATCTGTTGGACGGGGAATGTATCCTGGCGTTTGTTGGATAGAGTCAACAGCGACATCATCAATGGTAAATCCGCTGTATATGGTGTCGCCTGCTGCATTGAGTTTGATGTAATAAATATCATCCAAAAGATCTTCTTCCGTTTTCAAGTAAGAAGCCCTAATCCAAGATTGCACACCAGGGATAAATTCGCCATTGACCATGGCATCTGCTCCATAGGCATAGCCTTTTGCATTGTTGGTGGCATAATAGCGTTGACGGACATTCTCAATCTCGTAGGGGATTAAATGATCAAATTGCTTGTAATACAATTCCCCTGTGAACTTGAATGGTCTTTTCCATGAACGAAAAACGAAGTTGGTTCCCAAGATATAATGTATGCTGCGTTGCGCGCGAATGTCAGGATTGACACGCCCTTGAAAATTCCTCATCTCTCGATAGAATGGCGGTTGGTAATAATAACCCCAGGCGGCCGTAATCACCATGTCTTTGCGAACCGTGTCAACGCCATTTTCATTTTTTCGAGTGCCAAGCCATGTGGGTGTATAAGACAAATTCATGCGGGGTCCCGTAACGGTTTGATTGGAAAAACTCCAATGGTTGGAGCGTATTCCAGCGGTAATCGAGAAAGCATCTCCATCTCCCCACTCATGTCTCCAACTGTCTTGGATAAAGGCAGAGTAGCGTTGTGAGGATACGTTGTTAGTGGCTTTGATTCTGTCTTGGAAGGCAATGAGCTGCTGGTCTTGTAATGTGGGATTGGTGTAACCGATGCTGTCATTGGGTCGGCTTGCTGCATATCCAGCACTGTCGATCATGGTCCATTCATTTAATCGGTCATCAATGTTTTCCGTTGAGGCGTCTATGCCCCAATTGAGCAGGTGTCTTTGTTTTTCCCATTCTTTAAAACCTTTCAATGAGGCTTGGTACACTTGAGCGTTGAGGTCATTTCTGCCATGATTCAAGAAAGCCCCAACTCCTCGGTTTCGCAATACTTCCCCAAATTCATCTGAACCCAGGTCTCTGTCCAATTCGTCTAGGCGATATGCTCCAAGAATATCGAAGTGCTCAGATTCTGCAGTATTGAAGGCACTTAAGGTTAATCTAATTTGAGAAGATTCACTGGGATTGTATCGAGCACTAAAGGCGTTGAAGGAAGTCCTAAATTGTGTTTTCTCTTGTCCTTCAAAGTACACGGTTAATCGGATGGCTTCATTGATGTTTCCTGCATCTGTTTGACGAGTTGCCGGTTGAAATTGGTATTGATTGGAAGAGAGGTTGGTGAGCCAACTGAACTCCAGTGGGCCGTAATTGCCCATTGGTCGCCAAGTGATATAGTTCTGCCAATCCATGAATCGTGGTTGGTAATCACCTGAAACATCCATACTGTTAAGGATGTATGAATAGTCTCGGTATCTGAACCCGGTATTGTAGGTCCATTTTTTATTTTTGGAAATGTCCATCAGCTGCAATTGGCCACCGAGTAAGCCAATCTGAAAGTTGCCTGAGAATGAGTCAGGTCGAGCGTATTGAATGTCCAATACGGAACTCATTTTATCACCAAATTTGGCCTGAAATCCACCAGCACTGAATTCAACTTTTCTTACCATGTCAGGATTGGGAAAACTTAAACCTTCTTGTTGACCTGCACGAACCAGAAAAGGGCGATACACTTGAATGTCATTGACGTAAATCAAATTTTCATCAAAGCTCCCTCCTCGTACATTGAAGCTTGAGCTCAATTCAGATGGAAAGTTGACCGGGGCTTGAATGAGGTAGGCTTCTATGCCTTGATTTATCGTAGGGAGTTTGGTGGGGAGTTTGGTGGAGATGGTGATGATTTGGTTCTCCTGATTGCGTTTATCGACCACTTCTAACCCCTTGCTCATCACAGACGCATCATACATGATTTCCACTTCTTTGATCTCACCGGATTTCAGGTTGAATATGGTCTCTTTCGGATCGCTTCCAATTCCCTTTACCGATAATGTGATGTTTATTTCAGCTGTAATGATGATGGAGAATCTCCCTGAAGCATCGGTTACTGTTCCGTTTTTTACATTGTCTTTCTGAATAAGTGTGACACCGGGAATGCCTTCCCCTTGGGGATTGACAACCATTCCTTTGAGCGTGGCATATTGTGACCAACTCGTGGTAGCGCATATTACAAATAAGAGTAAGAGTCGAAACTTCACGGTCTAAATTTAATTCGAGAACAGCTTGTTAACGGAAATAATGAGATTTATTATCCCGTTATTGACGTTTTGGCCGAAAGCCGCCAAGAAATGACCTCCAAGCATCATTGGACAATATATTTCCACCAGATACAAAACCATTGCTGTAACGGGCAGTGAGAATGGTGGAGGCATTTTCGTAGGCCATACTGGAGAAATCGTTCATGCCATCATAAGATGCCAGGGAAACATCGTCTCTTTTGAAAAGCTGATGACCATCGCCCGGAAGATCCAAAGCCAAAACTTCTCTTTTTAATTCATGCGGAGCGGGGTAGGGCAAAATGTAAAGTGGGGACAATTCAATGGCCTCAATTTCCATGACTTGAACCACTTGCATTTGATGTTCTTCAGTCACAGGAACCACAAAAAAGGATGTTTTGAGTCCGGTGCAGACAAAGGTTAGTGTATCACCTTCCAAGGCAGGTATGGTGAAGTAACCATCTCTGTTAGAATAAGTGCCACGGTGGTCTCTATTTCTGAAAACGCTGACATAGGGGGCTGGGAAAAGAGAGTCGCTAACCAGACAAGCACCAGTGATTTGAACTGCATTTTCGCCAATTGTCTTTTGACACAACGCTGGGTTCTTTAGCACCAAACTGAGTAGGATGGCCAATATCACGGATTGAATACGCATTAAACAAAAATAGTTTTTTTATGTTGGTTTTTTGAAAGAGATTTATCAACTTTACTTAAATTGTGAAAATAGAGAAATGGAAGCGATATTAGAAAGTGTAGAGTGGTTGAAAGCCAGGGGTATTGATGCCCCAGAGGTGGGTATTATTCTGGGTACAGGTCTTCATGGCCTGGCGCAGCATATTCACGTGGAGAAAGAGTTTAATTACAGCGTGATACCCCATTTCCCCATTGCTACAGTGGAATTTCATTTTGGAAAGTTGATTTATGGGACCTTGGGTGGTAAGAAAGTTTTGGCTTGTCAAGGTCGTTTTCACCATTATGAGGGGTACACCATGCAACAAGTTGTTCATCCCGTGCGTGTCATGAAGTTGCTCGGAGTAAAATGGATGTTGCTCAGCAACGCTGCTGGTGCTCTCAATCCCAATTTCAAAAAGGGCAGTTTGATGTTGATTGATGACCACATCAATCTTCAAACTGAGAATCCACTTCGAGGAGAAAATGCAGAAGAGTTGGGACCAAGATTTCCTGACATGTCGCAACCGTATTCGTATCATTTGAATGGACTAATTAAAGCGATTGCTAGAGAAAACAACATTCTTTTGCAGGAGGGGGTTTATGTTTCGGTCCCTGGACCAAATTTAGAGACACGGGCGGAGTATCGTTTTCTAAGAATGATAGGTGCAGACGCCGTAGGTATGAGTACAGTGCCTGAGGTGATTGCATGCAACCATATGGGTCTGCCTTGTTGTTGTATATCGGTTTTAACAGATGAATGTGATCCCAATAAACTTTCTCCTGTCTCGATTGAGGAAATTATACAAACGGCAAAAAATGCTGAACCTGATTTGACCAAATTGTATCAGGATTTGATAGCGCGAATATGAATGCTTTGAAGAGAACATATGCTTGGGTGGTGGTCATGTTGACCATGATTTACATTGCATTTTGTTTTCTTGGGCCTGAGAAATACGAGTCGACCCAAAGTCTGAAAATACGTTGTAGCAATCAAAGGTTGGCTTGGGCATTGTCAGATTTCAATGAGTGGAAGATTTGGTTTAAAGATTGGGATTTGAATGACACGAGCAATTTTAAAATCGTCGGAACACCCATGACCGCAAAACACGGCGTTGTTTTTAATCACAATGGAATGGCGCAGTCGATGGAGATCAAGGCCATATATGCCTCTTTGGATTCAGTTGATGTAATTCAGATTCAACGTTCAGTGAGTGAAATCCAAGAACCAGATGCTGAAATAATATTTGATTTGTCTGAGGATGATAAAGGATTTGCCATTGTTACCTGCACACTCAAACAGGGTGAGATTCCTTGGTATTTCAGAGGGGCTGTTTGGATGACAGGGAATGCCCATCATTGGGATGATTGGAACAATGAGAATTTAAACGAACTGAAATCTTACTTAGAATCCAGTCCCAGTTCTAAAGAATGATTGACTGCAAGTTCAATTTCACTTTCAACAAAAGGCATAGCGTTGAATTTCTCTCCAGTAATAATCTCAAACAACTCGATGTAGCGCCCTCTGATGGTATCAATCCACTCATCGGTCATTTCGGGTACCACTTGCCCTTCTTTTCCCATGAAATTGTTGGCAATCAACCATTCACGGACAAACTCTTTGCTCAACTGTTTTTGAGGTAATTTATTTTGTTGTCTTTCATGATAACCTTCAGCGTAAAAATAACGGGATGAATCCGGAGTATGAATTTCATCCATGAGTGTAATCGCGTTGTTGTAAAGACCAAATTCGTACTTTGTGTCCACTAAGATCAATCCTCTGCTGGCGGCAATTTCCACGCCTCTTTTGTACAAAGCAAGCGTGTATTCTTCAAGTTGTTTGAAATGTTCTTCATTGACAATTCCCTGCGCAATGATGTCTTCTCTTGAAATATCTTCGTCATGTCCTTCAGAGGCCTTGGTGGTTGGGGTAATGATGGGGGAAGGGAATGGATCGTTTTCGTTCATGCCTTCGGGAAGGGTTACACCACAGAGTGTGCGCAATCCGCTCTGGTACGTTCTCCAGGCATGACCTGTGAGATATCCTCGTATCACCATTTCTACTTTAAATGGGATACACTTTCTACCAATGCTTACATAAGGATGCGGTGAGGTTAGTTTCCAATTGGGACAAATGTCCGCTGTGGCATCCAACATTTT
The DNA here is from genome assembly GCA_964420985.1 of uncultured Chryseobacterium sp. Classification (GTDB taxonomy): domain Bacteria; phylum Bacteroidota; class Bacteroidia; order Flavobacteriales_D; family Sanyastnellaceae; genus CAMCTV01. The sequence goes on along the minus strand of CAYQUT010000015.1, from coordinate 29,399 downwards.
TTCGGCAATTTGATTTAGGACTTGTCCTTTGTTGGGGATTGGTTTTGGTAGGATGACATCAAATGCGCTGATCCGATTGGAGGCCACCATTACCAATACATCGTTGGGCATGGTGTACACATCTCTCACTTTTCCATTGTAAACGCTAAGTGTATTTTGAAAATTCATGTTGCCCAATTTTACATTTTACCTCTCATGCCTCCCATTTGCTTCATCATCTGAGCCATTTGGGTTTTATTGGTCATCATTTTCATCATCATTTTCATTTGATCAAATTGCTTGATGAGCTTGTTGACTTCCTCTACTGATCTTCCTGATCCTTTGGCGATGCGCGTTTTACGACTGGGATTGATGACGCTGGGTTGTTGCCTTTCTATGGGGGTCATGGATTGGATTATCGCCTCAATATGTTTGAACGCGTCTTCGTTGATGTCCACATCTTTTAGCTTGGACATGCCAGGAACCATACCCAGCAGGTCTTTCATGCTTCCCATTTTCTTGATTTGACCAATTTGCTCCAAAAAGTCATTGAAATCGAATTGGTCTTTTTTGATGCGCTTCTCTAATTTTTTGGCCTGCTCCTCATCAAATTGCTCTTGAGCACGTTCTACCAATGAAACCACATCACCCATGCCCAGAATACGACTGGCCATACGCTCAGGATAGAATACATCCAAGGCGTCCATTTTTTCACCGGTACCTATGAATTTGATGGGTTTAGAAACTTCGGCTCTGATGCTCAACGCCGCACCACCACGGGTGTCACCATCCAATTTGGTAAGAACAACGCCATCAAATGCCAATCTTTCATGGAAGGTTTTGGCGGTGTTCACGGCATCTTGTCCCGTCATGGAATCCACCACGAACAAGGTTTCAGACGGTTTCAATGCTGACTTGACGCGTTCAATTTCTTGCATCATTTCCTCATCAACGGCCAAGCGACCGGCGGTATCCACAATGACAACATTGAATCCTTTTTGTTTGGCGTAGGCAATGGCTTTCTCAGCAATGTCCACCGCATTGTTGTTGCCGCGGTCACTAAAAACCTCGACACCAATGCTTTCCCCAACCACATGAAGCTGATCAATCGCCGCAGGTCGGTAAATATCACAAGCTACCAATAAAGGGTTTTTTCCTTTTTTTGTTTTGAGGTAGTTGGCCAATTTTCCGGAAAAAGTTGTTTTTCCCGAACCTTGTAAACCACTCATCAATATAACTCCAGGATTTCCTTGATACTGAATATCTGTATGCTCACCGCCCATCAGGTCTTTCAACTCATCATGGGTAATTTTCACCAACAATTGTCCGGGAGATACCGCTGTCAATACATTTTGACCTAATGCTTTTTCTTTGACACGCTCTGTAAATTCTTTGGCCGTTTTAAAATTGACGTCCGCATCCAACAATGCTCTGCGCACTTCCTTGAGCGTTTCTGCAACATTGATTTCTGTGATTTTTCCTTGACCTTTGAGTATTTTAAAGGCTCTGTCAAATTTGTCCGTTAATTGTTCAAACATGGGGTATTGCTAAATGAGCCCCAAAGGTACAAAAGGGATGACTTATCTGGCGAGGATAATATTGCCTTTCAACTGAGTGGTTTGTCCAATTAAATCTTCATAGGTGATGACGTAATTGTAGATGCCATCCTGTACAAAATATTGACTGCCTTTTCTGTTTCCCATCCAAGGCTCACTGACGTCGTTGGATTCAAAAATCAACTCTCCCCAACGATCATAAATTCGAACATTGTATTCAGCAACTCCTATGGCAGAGGGCAACCAAGCGTCATTGATGCCATCGTAGTCAGGAGTGAAGCTGTTGGGTAGAAAGAAGACGGTCCCTCCAATATTGATATATCCTATGGCGGTAGAGGTGCAGCCAAATTCGTTGGTGATGATCTGCGTGATGGACTGCCTTCCGAATTCGGTAAAGGTGTAAGTGCCATCAAAACCTTCAAGGGTTCCCCCATCACTGAATTGATAGGTGCAGGAAATTCCAGTGCCCGTTGAATCCAAAACCATAACGGTGGGATCATCAATGGTGATGATGTCGGGTTGTATTAAAAAACCACTAGTGGGAGCTGGATGAATGGTGACGGCATCGTTTAAATTGATGTAAATATCGGCGACACAACCTGACGTTGTATAGGCGTGCATGCTAACATCGAAGGTTCCCGGATTTTCGTACAATTGCAGCGGGTCAGGTTGGGTGGAGGTGATATCATCTCCCAAATTCCAAATGAAAAAGACGGGTGTTTCTGAAATCGCGGTCGCATCAAATTTTACATAGGTTCCCGGACATCCATCAGGGGGCAATACTGAGAAACTTACTTCAGGATCTTGAACCACCCAAACATCTTTGGTTATACTTTCCGTGCATCCATTTTCACTGATGGTTAGGGTGACTGGATAATAAGCGGGACTAGGATATTGAATTCCATTTACAGTAATGTTACTAGAATTCGGAGTATTGGCCAATGTGCCAAAATCCCAGTTAATGACGGCATTGGGTTGATTCCATCCCAATGCTGTAAAAGCTAAATTGTGACCATTAAAACAAACAGGCCCAGGATTGATAAAATCGGGATTCAAGTCGTCAAAAACACTAACAGTTGTATAGGCAGTATCAGGACAAGTTGAAGGTGCTCCTGCTATGAGCATCACATTAAAACTGCCTGAGTTGGGGTAGTTGTAAAAGGTTGCTGCATCCGTGCTTGTTGGTGAATTGGGTGTGCCAAAGTTCCACAAGTAGTTGTCGGCATTGATGGAAGATTGGGTGAAATTGATCGTAAATCCTCCACACGGATCTGTCTGGGGATCAATGATCGCGATAGGTTCTGGAACATTGTCAAAAGAAAAGTTTTGAGTTCCGATACATCCCGCGTTGTCTATACTCAAACTGATGTTGTAGGTGGTGATGTTTGAATCCAGATAAATGTTAGTTGGATATTCATTGGTGGAAAATACGGTGGAAACATTGTTGTCAATACTCCATTGAAAAGTCACATCATCGGTGAATAAACCAGATACTAGACCATGATCGAAAGTATAGAGAACTTGGTCGTTGATGCAACTAACAACGGGAGTTTGAATATCTGGAATGAACGTTTCAATGGCCGTGTACACCACTGTTGCCGTATCCGCGCATTCCCAACCTGGATTGGTTACAAGAGTTACCGTATATACTCCAGGGTCATTGTAAATAAATGTGGGCTCAAACACGTTGCTGGTGTCATTGCTCAGGCTGGGAACTCCGAAATCCCAATGATATGAATCGGCGTTGATGCTGTTGTTCACGAAACCCACCTCGAGACCGCTGCAAAAGTCGGTTTGTTGTCCATTCCCAGTGTTGGCAATGCCGGGATTGGCTCCAGTATTGGGGTTGCACATGTTGACATTGAATTGATAGTCGCGGCGTATGGTATTGATGAGCACCCCATTCCTATACTCTTCCACACAAATGGCCAATGCATAAGTACCAATTTGAGTGGCTGTACCTGTTACTAATCCAGTGGATGGGTTGATTTGAAAAGCAGGATTGGATGTTATGGGATAGTTGGTTGAAAAACCAGAGGACCAAGTATTGTTGGTGTAGGGAGGAGCAGCGGGAGGAGCCGGTGCAGGATTATTTTGATCCGCACCGTCCAAAGGAGTGCAAAAAGAGTAAACCAATTCATCACCATCAGGGTCAATGGCCTCCGATGAATAAATGAATGGGGCATTCAAACACAAAGCAGTGGGTGGAGTAGAAACAAAGGCAGGACTTGAGTTTTGGACAGCCACCAATGAGGTGCCGGGAATTTGTGTGGTAAGGGTCATTCCCGACAAATTTTGCTGCGACTGATTCAAATTGTCGATGCTCAAATTTCGACAGCATCTTTGATAAGAGAGAACATAGCCTGTTGATGTAAAAGGCAAAGTGACATTGGCCTGATATACAGCTCGTTCAACACATACGTTGGGCGGGACGGTGAAGCAGGGGTTTTGCAAAGCCAAATCCAGTGTTTCTATGTCTGAATTGGAAAGAGGTATGGATAACTCTTGCACAAAACTGTTGTTGCCGGCGTTGAAAATTCCAATGGAAACAATGGGGTCGAAACCTGTACCGTTCACATTTGTCGAAGGGTCACAATCCCGATAAACCGTAAGTGTCACCTGGTAAACATTGTTTCCAAGATGCTGATAAACCAAATCTCCTCCGTAAATGTGTGTGGCATTGGCCCTCAATATTCCAAATACTACCAAAAAAGTAGTAAGCAAACAATGAAATATAATGGTGCGGAGTGTCGCCATAATACGAATAGACACAAATATGGGGACAAATGTTGCAAAACAGATAGCAATCCCCCCTTCTTTTGCGCACACTCATCGGTGGATGAATATATTTGACATATGGAAAAATCATTGTCCCATATCAACGCATCCGGAGAATCAAGGATGGTGGATGTTTCACATAAACAGATCAGTTTGAGATTGGCCTCGGCCAGAGCGGTCATTCAATTTCCGGCCGAAGTTATGGAACAATTGAAGAAGGACAATTGGCAGGTCAAGAAAGGAGCTATTCTTGAGGTTGCCCGTATTGCAGGAATTCAAGGCGCCAAGATGACACCATCGATCATTCCCCTCTGTCACCCTTTGATGATTAGCGGGGTAGAAATTGAATTTTTATTGGAAGAAAATAAATTGCAGATTGTTTCAAAAGTCAAATGCATGGGACAGACTGGAGTGGAGATGGAAGCCCTAACGGCCGTTTCATCGGCTGCGTTGACGGTGTACGATATGTGCAAAGCGTTGTCGCATGACTTGGTGATCAGAGAGATTCAGCTCTTGTCCAAGTCAGGAGGAAAAAACGATTATCAATGGACGCCATGATTCCATCAACACTCATTTTTCCCAAATCATCTCGTGCTGTGGCCATCTATGGAACCACATGCGATAAAATACAGGATTGGGTTTTTCAATTCCAATCTTGTATGATGAGGCCGTCTATTTATATCGATGCGTCACATCTGAATGAGGAATGCAGGTCTAACGTGACGGTGAGCGAAAATGGCAATACAATTCACCAAAGCTCGCTTCGTCTGCCGTATTCAGATCATTATTGGGTGAATGGAAATCATTTTCCTGCATCTGTTCAAATTGTGGTTGATGATGAAAATAAGTTGAGCTCTTTGGAGAGAAGGAAGTCGCAATTAACCAACGTTCGTTTGGTAATTTCAAAAGGGCCGATGCCAGCGCATCTCATGGAATGGGGTGTGATATCTGAACAAACCAGCCTTCTTCACCCAGAGGACAAACAAGGTATAGAAAATTGGATTCAAATGGAAACAGCAGTTCCAGGTCTTCAGGCATTGATTTTAGTGGGAGGGAAAAGTGAGCGAATGGGGATTCCTAAAATGGAATTAAATTACAACGGAGAATCACAATGGCAGCACTTGGAGTCCATGTGTGCGAAATTGAATTTACCTGTACGGTTTAGTTGTAGTCAAGAACAACAGGATTTTTTTCTTTCTCAAGGAAAGGAAATTGTCTTGGATCAATATGGATCAATAGGACCACTCGGGGCAATTGCCTCCGCCATGAACAAACTACCGGGAGTTTCATGGTTGGTTTTGGCCTGTGACATGCCAGGTTTAAATGTGCAAGCAATTTCCGCTTTATTGCAAGAAAGAGATTTGAAATCCATGGCTACTGCCTTTTGGAACAAGGAACGAGCATGGTTTGAGCCGCTCGCCGCCATTTGGGAATCACATGCCAAATCAGAAATTTTTGCATGGTTGGCACAAAGTCAATGCCCAAGAAAATTGTTATCCCTAATAAAAACAAAAAGCGTCAACAATATTGACGCTCTTTGGTATCAAAATGTCAATACACCCGAGGAAAGGGAGCAGTGGATTAAACGCCAGGACGAATAATAATCTCACTGATGTTGACTCCGGTAGGGGCTTCAATAACATGCACCATCTGAGCTGCAATGTCTTCAGGGTTGAGACCATTTTCGAAATTGGGAATGTATTCTTTTAGCAAATCTTCGTTCTTAGTGACGTGGATAAAAGGTGTGTTTACGGCTCCCGGACAAATGGTGGTGATGCGGATATTTTTACCATGTTCCACCTTCAAACTTTCCCCAATAGCAAGCACGGCATGCTTGGTGGCGCAATAGACTCCTGAGTTTGGAAAGACATGATGACTTGCAACGGACCCCAAATTGATGATGTGTCCTTTTTGCGAAATGATTTCATGTAAGGAGAAATGGATCATGTTGAGAATTCCTTTGATGTTGGTATCCACCATTTCATGCCAGTCCTCTAATCTTGCATTTTTGAGTGGGTCAAAAATCCCTAAACCTGCATTGTTGATCAAAACATCAATACTCCCCATCTTTTGCAAAGCCTCGGTAAAGGTGAATTCACAGTCTTCAACATTTCTGACATCCCCAACGCTGTAGGTGCATTGGTTTGAAAAGTCTTCAGAAATGGTTTTCAATTTACTTTCATTGCGCCCCATCAAATGAACCTTGTGTCCGCGCTCTAAAAGCATCTTGGCAGTCGCAGCGCCAATGCCTGAACTTCCTCCTGTAATCAGTATATTCTTCATGAGGGCAAATTTGATGTGAAAAAATCAAAACAATGCAGTTGTTTAAACTTTGTTGGAATCGAAAATATTACTTTTGCCAAAATATTATTCAACATGGCATCTATCGTAGGAAAAAAAGCGCCTTCTTTTAAGGCTGGAGCCGTTACCAATGGCGGAACAATCGTGAGCGATTTTTCATTGGATCAATATATCGGAAAACAAGCAGTGGTATTTTTCTTTTATCCAAAGGATTTCACCTTTGTTTGCCCCACTGAATTGCACGCTTTTCAAGAGCGTTTGCAAGATTTCCAAGACCGTAACGTTGCGGTTGTCGCATGCTCCACAGACACAGAGGAGAGTCACTGGGGCTGGTTACAAATGGAAAAAGGACATGGCGGAATTAAGGGAATCACTTACCCCATCGTTGCAGATACTTCTAAAACCATCTCAGATGCCTATGGCGTTTTAGCTGGTGAATACACCTATGATGACAATGGTGCATTGGTGGCCAATGGTCCAATGATCGCTTACCGTGGTTTGTTTTTGATTGACAAATCAGGTACTGTTCAGCACGCCATCATCAACAATTTCCCTTTGGGTAGAAATGTAGATGAAGCCATTCGTATGGTAGATGCGCTTCAGTTTTTTGAAGAGAATGGGGAAGTTTGTCCAGCCAACTGGAGCAAGGGAAAGGATGGTATGAAAGCCAATCATGACGGAGTAGCGAGCTACTTGGCTTCTCATTAATTTTGAATGTTTTTTTTAAAGGCTGAATCAAAACGATTCAGCTTTTTTATTTTATTCAATCTTTTTATCTTCACAAAAAAAATATTTTATGACCAAGACACAAAAAATTATTTACTGGGTATCTACGATTTGGATTTCATTCGGAATGTTATCAGGAGGAATTTTTCAATTGATGCACATGCCCGATGCTGTAAAGAGTTTCCAGCATTTGGGTTATCCTGAGTACTTGTTGACTTATTTAGGAATTGCTAAAATATTGAGTGTTGTTGCGCTTTGGATACCCGGCTATAATCGTTTACGTGAGTGGGCCTATGCTGGAATTTTCTTCGTCATTTCAGGTGCGTTATTCTCTCATTTGTACATGAAGGATAGCTTTGGTGAAACTTTTCCTGCCGTATTGACTTTGGTTCTTGTCCTTACCTCATGGTATGTGAGGCCCGCTGATAAGAAGTTGTAGCATTCAACCGATGCTTCGTTTTTTTGTATACCTATTCATTCTTGCTGGCTCTATTGGCTTTTCATTAACGATGCGTGCCCAGCATTGTGGTTTTGATGGTGTCTATTTGTTAGGCATCGTTCCATATGATCAGGATTCATCAGATATTCTGAGTGATTTAGAAATAACGCTGGTTGACGGGAAAGGGAATCTTGTCAAGTCAAGAACACCAGCCATTTGTAAGCAGAACAACAGACGATACCATTTTTACAATAGGAAGCCCATTCCGTTGAATGACTTGCAATATTCTTTTGCCAAGAATCACTATGTATATGTAGGAATGGATTTATCTTATCTCACAACAGATTTGTTTGTAAAGATAGAAAGCAAAAAGAGCGGGACCAGGGGATATGTACCCCAATTAGTACGAGTAAGTCCACAAAATTTTGTTCATCTGTGTGGATATTCTGAATTCTTCTATTCTCAGCAAGAATTGCATTATAAGCCAATATGGGTAAAGATGCAGAAGGAGAATATTCCCAGTATAGATATTCTCGAGCAAGGTCACGCGGGTATAATGCCCATTATTGAAAATGTCAAGGGAGATGATTGGATAGCAAGAAGAGTGGTTGAGAGAAATGGTTGGTTGTTCGAAAAGGAATGGAGGTGGAGAGAAGTACAATCGGTGACCCATGGTAACAAGAATAGGGTAGTGCAGACCTTTTATCGCGTCATTGATATAGTCACTCAAAAGGTGCTTTTGGAAATAGAGGGAGAGCATTATACAAGGGTCAATCCCAACAAGCTAAAGCATCCAGAAATCCGGGATGTCAATTTTGACGGATTACCGGACTTATTGGTTCCCATCAAGACAGAAAAAGATTACGATTATTACGGCTTTAATCAAGAGAACAAGCGTTTTATGCGATTGTTCATTTCTGATTTGTGGGATATTAATATTGATTATGTCCATCAGGAAATAAAAGGAGTGTACTATGAATATGGCAACCCTAAGACCAAGCCGATAGCCAAAGTGTTTTATACCATGTCAGGAAAAGGATTGACTCAGGTCAATACTGAACGGAAATTATTGCAGAGAGAGGAGAAAGTAACCATTCCAGTGAAACTTCCCATTTGGGTTAAGACCAAGGGAAGTTATCGTTATGAGCTCTGGGATATTGACCCAAAAGATCAGATAGCATTGGACGCCGTTCCAGGCGCATATGCTCAGAAATTGATGGTGTTTAATGTCGAAAACAATCAATTGATGTATTCTCACTTTATTACAGGGAATCATTATTTGGAGGCGGGATTAGAAAGGAATTTTTTACTGCTAAATGATTTTAATAAAGATGGCGTATGGGATATATACATACCTCAGATGCATCCAGCGATAAAGGAAAAGGTCATTCTTTCTGAGTTCAAAGATTCTTCATTGTATTTTAGAGCAAAAGTGGATTTTCATTATACTGATTTATTTAATAGACAATGGGATGAAGGTTTTCGGGAGTTTCTGGATTTTAATGCGGATGGTATTTCAGATTTTAGGATTTTGGAGAGTGAAAATCAAGGGAGAAAAATATGGAAATATTATTTGTTTGACGCATCAACGAACTCCTATCAATACAATTTGCAATTCTCAATGCTTGACTATTTCACAGCAAATAACGCTGATTGTATCGCCTGGAATAGCCATAAAATGGATAATGGAGATCTCGAGGTCACCTACTTTAAATTGGCAAATGGAGAGCTTTTACCTTTCAGAAAATCTATTCAAGATAAATCCAAATCGGTCATTATTCAAGAATGGATAAACGGAATTTGGTCAGTGGTTTCGCTGTAAATCCGATTGCTTTTGAAACCTCCCCAAAACCTCCACATGTGAAGTATGGGGGAATTGATCTATCAAACTCCATTTTTCAAGAACGTAGCCATTGGCTTCCATCGTTTCGGTATCACGCGCAAATGTTGCGGGGTTACATGAAATGTAAACGATGTATTGCGCATTCAAATCCATCACCTTCCGCAAGGTCTTGGGTGCTATTCCTGCGCGGGGTGGATCCATCATTAATACTTTCAATTGATTTTGATATTGCGGCTGCTCCAACAAGAATTTGCCAACATCTGTGGCAAAAAAAGTAATGTTTTCGATTTGATTTCGCGCAGCATTTTCTTTTGCATTTTCGATGGCCTTTGGCTCGATGTCTACACCGATGACCTCACTAAATCCAGCCTTTTTCAGCAATTGAGAGATGGTTCCGGTCCCGCAGAACAAGTCCAATATTGTACCATCTTGCCCCACCTCTTGGACATATTCAATGGCCTTGGCATAAAGGCGCTCTGCACTTTTGGGATTGGTTTGAAAAAAGCTTTTCATACTGATTTCAAATTGCAAACCCAATATGTCTTCTGTTATCTTATCCTTGCCAAACAGCAAGCGGTGTTCCCCATTCAAAGGGTCTACGCGGTCACCGGTATCGTTGTTGATGGTATGAATAACACCCGCTAGGCGTTTACCTAAAATACTTTGCAAAAGCGCTACCCACCCAACAGCATCAAATTTTTCAATGCCATCATCGGTTGTCACTAAGTTCAACAAAATTTGGTCCTGCAAATAACTTTTTCTCGCCACGAGGTATCTGTAGAATCCATGACGTTGGGGCGGATGCCATGCAGGCAATTGACTTTTAATACACCAATCTTCAATGGACTTTAAACCGCTTTCGAGCTCAGCATCTAGCAGTCCGGAATCTTTTTGAAGCGATTCAACAATCCACCACGTTCCTTTCTTTTTAAAACCAAGGGCAAAATCATCCACCGTTTCATTTTTTTCTTTATCCCAGCGGATTACAGAGAAACTGTATTCCATTTTATTGCGATAGTGCCATAATGAGGGTGATGCCAAGTAGGTGTCAAATAGAGGTTGGGCATCTACTTTGCCAATTCTATTGAGCAATTGTAGCACTTCATTTTTTTTGAAAGCTTGTTGTTGTTCGTAGGGCAATGTGGCATAAGGTGCTCCCGGTATTGGTTGATAAGGAATGGTGATTTCTTCCGGAGAGGATTGCAACAACGCTATGTCGCGGGCCTCTATGTGTCTCCTGTCAATTTTGGTGATTTGAACCTGTCTTAATTGACCTTTTATCGCATTTTCAATGAAGATGGGGACCTTGCCGTCAGGTAATTCTGTCCAAACAATGCCATTCCCACCAAATGCCATTTCGTCTATTTCCACCTCTAGGATATCTCCCTTTTTAAAAGGCAATATTTTTGGGTTGATTTTTTTACTCATGCTGTTCTTCTTTGTTTGGCAGCTTCGTAGATGAGCATTCCAGCGGCTACTGAAACATTCAAGGAAGTTGTTTTTCCTGTCATCGGGATGATGACCAAATCTTCAACGGCTTTTAACGCGGCCTTGGAAAGACCTTTTTCCTCATTGCCCATTACGATGCACAAGGGCAAATTCATGTTGCATGCTTCAGGATTCACATTTCCTTTTTCTGTGGCGGCAATGCATTTAACGCCCATGCTTTGAAGCATGAATATAGCATCGGCAGCCATTTTGGTTTTACATACAGGCAAATACATCAGAGCTCCGGCACTGGTTTTTACGGCATCCTCATTGATGGGGGCGCTGCCACTTTCGGTGAGCACTATGGCATGTGCTCCCATGCATTCAGCTGTCCTTGCGATGGCTCCTACATTGCGGACATCGGTTAAACTGTCTAACAAAAGCAATAATGGTATTTCTCCATTTTCAAAAACTTGGCTTACAATTTCCTCTAGATTTCCAAAGGTCACAGGAGAAAGAAAACCAATAATACCTTGGTGATTTTTGGTTGAAATGCGCTGCAATTTTTCAATGGGAACGTATTGAAAAGGGATTTGATTTTCTTGTATCAATCCCATTGTCTTTTGGAACAACTCGCCCTTTAATCCGCGCTGAATGAGAACTTTCTCTACTTGCTTGCCGGATTCAATGGCGGCCTCTATGGCATGAAAGCCGATGATCAAAGCGTTGTTGTTTTTTTGTCCTTGTTGTCTCATTTAAATATCCTCCCTTGACGCCATTGTGAAACCTGAAATTCCCAATGGGGTCTGTATTGCTCGTTTCTTTTTAATATGTATACCTCACCCCATATGGGATGTTTTACTAACTCAAATGCAAATTGCAGTTGCCCTGTTTCAAGGGTGTATGACCAAATTTCGATGTAGTTTTCTAGTTCAATTTTTTCAGGGTGTCCAAAAACGAGATAGATCATACCTCTGTCCGTTTTCCAACCTTCAGCATAACTTGTAAAATGATGGTTAGCATCCCAAACACGTTGATAGTATGCCTTGATTAGTTTTTTTGCCTTCTCTCTGCTACCAGCGGATTGAATCCAGAATTTTTCCATGGCATTCTCAGGTCCATCAGTGGATTTCGAAATTTTATCAAACTCTTCTTTGGAACATAAATAACGCATTGGGCCTGACATCTCTACCGTGGTCACGCATTCTGGATACTGCGGATGAACTTCGTTGTTCATGGCGAATAAGATAGGATGCGTATTTTTTACATTTTCTCCAATGAAAATGAAGGCGCCAGGTTTTGATAGAAGGGTATCTTTGGTAATCTCCTCCAATTGCTCTGGGATAAATGGCGCGTTGGTTGAGAATGGAGGGGATGGTAATTTATCACTCAGGGGCGCAAAAATTTTTCTTCCCTTTTGGTCGCAATGTATGGGAACACCGGATGGTACGATGCCGGTATGGATGTATTCAGATGTTACCCAGCCGCAGTCAGCCAATGACCAATTTAAATAGAATTGATCAGCCAGTCCGTTGGGACCAAATTTCACCACCATATCTTTTAGAAAGCGAACTTTTGCTGGCAATGTGATTTCACCCTTCCAAATACCATCCCGACCCAAAGGGCGGTCTAAAATAACAAACCGCTGTGCAATCATGACGGCACTATCACCAATGAGGCCATGAGCGATGACTTCGAGGAAAGTTGGGTTGTCTGCAGAAAATTCAAACGTGTTGAACTTCATTTCAATCGTTGTCCCTTTGATGCTGTCTTGGTGCGTAATGCCAAAGCACGGGTGCAATTGCCTTTGATGCCAATTGTATCTTTTGGGGCTGATTATTTCTGAAGGACCAATATTTTGTACTGTTTGACAAGAAATCCAGGTCAAGCAATACAGCGTAAGCGCGATGAAAAAATGTCTTTTTGCCATCATTGCCTCAAATGTACAACAGGTTGAACGCTTACAATCTTTGGTTGAAACCAATGTGTAAAATTCCTTGACGGAAATCAATGGATTGCTTTGGAAATACTCCCCAACCATATTCCAATACCAACGCGATGTCCTTTCGATTGATTTTTGCTCCCAGTCCATAGGATTGGTGAAGGCGTTGGATTGCTATATTGTCCTTGAAACCTGCATCTGCAAACAAATAAGCTGTTGTATTGGTCAACTGATAACCCCATTCGGTTTGAAGCCCGTTCCATTGCCGCGCAAAGATGGACTCAACATTAAATCCCCTGATATTTTTTGCGCCTCCTATGCGTAAAAGTTCAGCCATATCCAAAGCTTTGGCGAGGTATCCCGAACTGTGAAATTTTAAATTGAGAACGGCGGATTTTCTTGTCAATTCTCGGGTCCAGTGCGCCTCCCACCGATAAATTTTATCTTTTTGATTGTTAGTGGTTTCATTGATTGTTTGGGATATTTTTCTTGCTCCAGCGGAAAATTCAAAAGAGGTATTCTTCGTGGTCCAAGTATTGACCCACATCTGGTGACGACTGAATAGCTGATTGGCAGCCAGTAAATTTTGATTGTTTTTTAACTCAATGCCAGATGACCACTGGATGTCATTTTGCAAGTGAAGGATGATTTGAGATTTCAATTGGGTTTGGAATAGCTGGTCTTTTTTTCTGAAGAAATCAAAGTAATTGGCCCATCCAAAAGGTTGGTGGAACAAATAAGGGATTACGGCGTTTAATTCTAGCCTTTGTGTTGCAATATCTTGTCGCTGCCATCTCAAGTACAACGACTCTCCTTTTTTCAATTGATTGACCCAATTCATTTTGAAGTCACCCACCAAAACAGATTTCCCCTCCAATTGCTGAAGTCCAAGGATGCCGTCGAAATATTGGTTTTGGGAAGAAACAAGATTAACCCGAAGGTGGGCGATGCTGTCTTCGAAAAATAGGGATGAGTGGGTAATGGTGATGCCAAGATTGGAGCTAATTGGGCTAGGCCGGCGACTCTGCAGCAATCGACCATCTTTCCAATCCATTATGAACGGTGCCAATTTTGGGTCCAAAATTTGGGCATCCCATCCGACAATTTTCCCCTTGGTAATCAAGGCATCTTGCACAAAGTAATACTGCGCAATGCAATTTTTATTTTGGTTTTCTTTCAATTCCCATCTGGCCAGGGCATAGCCTTTTTTCCAAAAGGGTTGGAGAAAATCCAATGCCAACGGGTAAATTTCATTCCAATCGTTTCCAGATAGGGTGGTGTCCGATCCGTTTAAGAATAAATAGGAGCAGGGGACGGTGTCCTGCGCGGGATTTACTAAAGTGGGTGAAACTTGACTTGTTGTTGCGCCAATAAAGCGTGTTAATAAAACTACAAGCAAAATACGGCGAAGAACAATCATTGGTTTATATTTGTCATCAAATTCAACGAACATGAACAAGAAATTATTATTCTGCTTGGTGGTTTTAGCGATGACAACAGCTGCATGTGTATCTAAGCATCCAAAGTGTGCTGCTTACGATAAGGCGGCGGTTAGTGCACCTGTGAAGTAAATCAGGCGTTACTCTCCCAAAAGATGTCCAACTGAATGTCGGGATGTATGCTCTTTGCAACGGGGCATGTATTCGCGGCATTTTTTATTATCGCTACTTCTCGTTCTGTCAACTGATCCCAATTTCCGAACATATTTATTTTAATTCCAACTATTCTTCGTGGTTCTGTACCCATCACTTTGGTTACTGCTGCTTTGATGTCTTTTAATTCAATATTTTTTTCCTCTGCTGCAATGCCCATGATGGTCATCATGCACATGGCCAAGGATGTGCAAGTTAAATCGGTAGGAGAAAAAGCTTCTCCCTTTCCCTGATTGTCAACGGGGGCATCGGAAATAATGATGCTATTGCTTTTCAAGTGTTTCCCTTGACACCGCAACTCTCCTAAATATTGGACTTCGATACTGTGCATTTTATTCTGTTTTGTTCAAAAACAAAGTTACGATGAAGATGTATCTTTGTAGGAATGAAAAAAGCTTGGATCCTTTTTTTAGGGATGTTATGCGTCCACCTGTTGAGTTCCGCTCAAGTAACCGATGATGGGGTTCCTCGTAATATTTTACATGACCGTGAACGGGCTTACGCTTTGACGTTTCAGTCCAATGGATGGGGATTCGGGGGAGATGTATACACCAAAGGAAAGGATGCCTACACTTTTTGGAAATGGAGTGCGGATCTTCATTTTTACCGTCATGAAAAAGAGGTGAAGTCCTATTTTCAGGATCCCCAAGCCAGGGCCTATTACTACGGGAAAATGAATAGTTTTTTTGCTCTCCGTCTGGGATTGGGGCAGAACAAAGAATTTGCAGAAAAATTGAGAAAGAACGGTGTGCAGATCGATCGTCTCTGGCAGGTGGGTCCTTCTATTGGATTTGTTAAACCTGTTTATTTGCAAATATTATACGCTTCTACTGTACTAGGACGTTACCAAGTACGATCGGAAAAATTCAACCCCAATGAGCATTACACGGATAACATCTATGGAAGATCTTCCAACTTGACAGGCTTGAATGAAACAAAAGTGCAAATGGGTTTGTTTTTCAAATTTGCGTTGCGATTTGAGTATAGCCCTTCAGAAAATGGAATCAGAGGGGTTGAAATTGGCGCGACAGCTGATGTTTACCCCAAGAGAATAGAAATTATGTCCCAAGAAATATTGAATCGATACAATGACCGAGCGAAAAATCATTTCATCTTTCCGGCCATTTATACCCGATTCTTTTTTGGTTCAAAATACAACAAGAAATGAGTGAGTTGACAACAGGCAGGGTGCCCAAGCCAAAGTGGTTGAGAGTGAAGTTGCCCACCGGAGAAAATTATAAAATGGTGCGCAGTCTTGTTTCTGAGCATAAACTTCATACCATTTGTGAGAGTGGAAACTGTCCCAATATGGGGGAGTGTTGGGGAGAGGGAACGGCAACCTTCATGATTTTGGGAAATATATGTACACGTTCTTGCGGATTCTGCGCTGTGGCCACGGGGCGACCACTTCAAGTGGATCCCCATGAGCCAGAACATGTGGCGGAGTCTATTTTTCTAATGAAGGTCAAACATGCCGTGCTTACTTCCGTGGACAGAGATGATCTTGCCGATGGAGGTGCAGATATCTGGGTCAAAACAGTGGAGGCGGTGAGAAGAAAAGCTCCTGGTGTAACCATGGAAACGTTGATCCCGGATTTTGCTGGGAAATGGGAGAATCTGCAACGCATCATTGATGTCGCGCCAGAAATAGTTTCTCACAATTTGGAGACAGTAAGACGATTGACCAAGCAAGTCAGAATCCAAGCCAAGTATGACAGAAGCTTGGAAGTGTTGCGCAGGTTGAAACAAGGAGGCATGCGCACCAAGAGTGGGGTCATGTTGGGTCTAGGCGAATCTCATCAAGAGGTATTGGAGACCATGGAGGATTTGAGAGCAGTGGGTTTGGATGTTATTACCTTGGGGCAATATTTACAACCTACTCCCAAACACTTACCAGTGGCGGAGTTTATTACACCGGAGCGTTTTGCTGAATATGAGGCGCTTGGAAAAGAGATGGGTTTCCGTCATGTGGAAAGCGGACCACTGGTGCGCTCTTCGTATCATGCCGAAAAACACATGTTGTAATGAGAGACAACGAGAAGGTGAGGGTAGGAATCCATGGTTTTGGAAGGATTGGAAGGGGAGTTTACAGGGCTGCCTTGAATTATCCCAATATTCAAATTGTCGTCGTTGCTGATTTGTATGATGAAAATACCATGTTTCATCTGTTGCAATATGACAGTATACATGGATCATTAAAAAACACCGTTGCCCGCACGAAGAGTGGTTGGAGTGCCGATGAAAGCCATACATGTTATCATCAAAAGATCACACCCAATGAGGTGGTAGATTGGTCGCAATGGGGTGTGGATGTCGTGATAGAATCGACAGGCATTTGGAAAACCAAAAGTGAATTGTCTCAACACCTTTCTCAGGGGGTTAAGAAGGTCATATTATCGGCACCCTCAGATGACGATGCCATCCCGATGGTGGTTTTGGGAATCAATGACGAAGGGATAGAGCAATCCAATATCATCAGTTGCGCTTCCTGCACCACCAATAGTGCGGCACACATGATTCAACTGATAGACGAGAATTGTCAAATTGAGAGTTGCTCCATCACCACGGTGCATTCTTATACCGGAGATCAACGTTTGCATGATGCGCCGCACAAAGACTGGCGCAGGGGAAGAGGAGCATTGCAAAGTATCGTACCTACAACGACAGGCGCAGCCAAAGCGCTAACGAGAATATTTCCGCATCTCTCCGATAAGTTGGGTGGTTGCGGAATGCGCGTTCCCGTTCCCGATGGCTCGTTAACGGATATCACCAGTATAGTGAAGCAACCGTTGAGCATCAATCAAATCAACAAATTGTTCCAAGATGCTGCTCAATCCAGGTGGAGTGGAGTATTGGAATACACAGAAGATCCCATTGTTTCGAGTGATATCATTGGCAACAGCCACAGCTGTGTATTCGATGCGGGCCTCACATCGGTCATTGGCAATATGGTCAAAGTAGTGGGCTGGTATGACAATGAAGTGGGGTATAGCCATCGTCTTTGCGACGTAGTATTAAAATGCAACAAGAAATGAGCAAGTACAAACATATTTTTTTTGATTTGGATGGCACCCTGTGGGACATTCACCGCAATGCAGAATTGACCTTGCGACAGATGTTTGTGCAGTTTGAAATAGACGAAACTTTGTTTGAGGCTTTCAATAAAGCCTACTTAAAACACAATGCCAAAGTGTGGGCCATGTATCGTGAAGGTACAATGTCCAAAGAAGAGCTACGCACCGCCCGATTTTCGCGATCCATGGATGACATTGGCTTTGCCTACAACGATGAATGGATGGAACGTTTTGCTGCTGCCTTTGTCGATCAATGTCCCCGCCAGCCCCACGTGATTCCTGGAGCGTTGGAGATTTTGAATTATCTCCAAGGAAAGTACACCATGCACATTATTACCAATGGATTTAAAGAAATACAAGGAATCAAAATGGATGGAAGTGGTCTAACTCCATTCTTTGTGAACAACATCAACAGTGAAGACGTGGGGGTAAGAAAGCCCAATCCCAAGATTTTTGAGTACGCCTTTGAATTGGCAGGAACCAACGCAGAGGAAAGTTTGATGATCGGGGATGATTGGGAAGCTGATATTTTAGGTGCACGTGGTGTGGGGATGGATCAAGTTTTTTTAAAATTCAATGATCATCGGCACAATGTTCAACCTACTTTTACCATAACTGAATTAATTGAACTAAAAAATATATTGTAACATGGCACAACAAAAAGATGAAGGACTCAATATTGAATTGAGCGAAGAAATGTCAGAAGGAAAGTACTCGAACTTGGCGGTTATTACCCATTCCCCTGCAGAGTTTATTGTTGATTTTATTAGAATGATGCCCGGAGTACCCAAGGCCAAGGTAGTTTCCAGAATTGTATTAACGCCACAGCATGCCAAAAGACTGCAGCGTGCCTTAGCAGACAATATTCAAAAGTTTGAATCGCAACATGGAAAGATTCAAGAGACCTTGGGACAAGACCCCATTATTCCAATGAATTTCGGCGGTCCACAAGGACAGGCGTAACGATGGGATGTTGATGTAGGTAACTCTTGGCTTCAGGGCCGAGGTTAAACATCAAATCCAAAATGCTCAAATCATTTTGGAACGGAAACCGGTCTTGAAAAACTTGATGATACGATTGAATGGGAGAGGTTATCTCCCATTTTTTTTCGACAACAATTGGGGTGACCTCAGCAGATGCATCTGGCCATTGGGGAACCATGCCGTATTGATACAACCAGTCATGAATGGATTGATGGGTAATGGCAAGATTCTGTCCTTGGCAGCCCATGATCAGCTTTTCAAGCTCATGCTGATAAAAGAAGTAAAAAGCACTTTTTCCGTAAGCTGATTGAATGGACCGCAATGTGGTGCGCGCCCAATTTCCATCATCTAAGAAGATATCTTTCAGAGATGTTTTGATACCACCATTGCTTTTTACTCCAAAAGTGATTTTCTGCCGGCCATTGGCACTGAGTATTTCAAAATGGTTTCGAGGACTCTGTTTGTGGTAAAAAGAAAGCACATCCTTGTGGGGATGCGCTTGTTGTAGAAAAATACAATACGATACGGGAGGGAATAAAAACGTTGGTACGGCGTACATGAACTAGTCAACGAGTTTAAACATCCTGTCCCAACGGATTTTGCTATGTCCTTGATAGTTGGGATCCGCTTTTGAGAACCAAGTAAATACGGCTTTTCCAACCACATGATTCTCTGGAACAAATCCCCAAAAACGACTATCCGCACTGTGGTGTCTGTTGTCCCCCATCATCCAGTAATAATCACTTTCAAAAGTATATTGCGCGGCCTTTTGGCCATCAATAAAGTAGTCATTACCACGTTTTTCCAATTGATGACCTTCATAAACACGGATAACCCTCTGATACATGGCATAGTTCAGCTCATTCATCGGAATGCTCATTCCTTTGGAGGGGATCACTACAGGACCATAATTGTCTACGGTCCAGTTCTCAAATGCGGGATTCAAACTATTGGGGAATAAAGTTCCCGGTGGATTTTCGTTCACTATTTCGTCTTGGGCTTCAATCCAGAGGACTTCAGGATTGTTTTTTAACTCGTTGTACACTTCTTGTGTTAAAGGACAACGGAAAAAATTCGAGGGATTCCCTGCAGAATCAGGGAGGACATTCAAATCATCAATGTTGATACTGTATTTATCCTGAATTCTATTGGCATAGGCAGGATTTTTCAATTCAAATTCATAATTGAACATTAGTCCTTCGGGATTCTCAATGGCTTGACCATTGATGAACACTTGACGGTGCTTGATGGTCAATTGATCTCCTGGTAAGCCAATACAGCGCTTGATGTAATTCTCTTTTTTATCCATCGGTCGGTAACGCAATCCACCAATGGGCAAAGGTTTGCGGAGTCTTTTCTGTGCAGCGCAGGAAACGCACACTTTTTTCTCAGTGAAATTTTTGCGCGCCAATGCCTCATATTTCTCTGTATCTTTGGCATAGTTGTCAAAGCCTTGCGCCATGAACATGGCTTCTTGTCTTAAGATACCATAGTAATCATGTCCAGCGTAATAGGGGTCAACAAGAATAGTATCACCATGCGGAAAATTGAAAACCACAGGATCAAAACGTTCTACCTTTCCTATTCCTGGTAAACGGTAATAAGGCAGTGTGAACCATTCCAAATAACTGTTCGGCATTCCACTAAAGGGAAGGGCGTTGTGCATGAAAGGAATACTCATGGGGGTTTGAGGAAGCTTGGTGCCATAGGCAAACTTGCTCACAAATAAATAATCGCCCACCAACATGCTCTTTTCCATGGAAGGAGTAGGGATGGTAAAGGCTTCTAAGAAAAAACTACGGATGACACTGGCTGCAACTACTGCAAACAAAAGCGCCTCACTCCATTCACGAGCAAAACTCTTCTTTTTTCCTTCCCAAGATCTTGGACCAACATACTCAATGTTGGTTTGCTGAAAAGCAAGTTGTATCAAACGCCACCAGGGTAAAGCTCCAAATAGCCATTGCTCTTTTGTGCTGCGCTGGTTAAAGGCAATACCCAATTCCACCTGCGCAATCACCATCATGATGAAATTAACTCCTGGTACCAACATCAACAGTGCCCAATACCATGGACGTTGAATGGCTTTGACCCAAGGATAGAATTGTAAAAAGGGTACATAGGCCATCCATGTTTTTTGTCCGGCACGGGCCAATATTTTAGGTAAGGTAATGCAGTAAATAACAATGAGGAGAATGAACATCATCTCCGGGATTCCCAATTTCATAATGTTGTAAAGTTTAAAAAGTCTTGCATACTGTGAATGCCAGGGTGTTGAACCAACCACTCAGCGGCCTCAACGGCCCCTTTGGCAAATCCATTTCTGTTGTGCGCAATGTGTTTCAATTCAATGGTGTCCACGTCGCTAACATACGAAACCGTATGGGTGCCTGGAACATTTTCTTCTCTAATAGAAGTTAAAGCCAATTCATTTTCTATTGCGCTGGCGCGATTCACCCAAAGGTCTTTCCGATGGATGTTGTCCAATATACCTTCAGCCAATGTGATTCCCGTGCCCGAAGGAGCGTCCAGTTTGGCAGTATGATGAATCTCCTCAATGCTGGGTGTATAGCCAGGATATTGATTCATCCATTTGGCCAAGATTTGATTCAAGGCAAATACCATGTGAACGCCAATGGAAAAATTGGTGGCATAAAGCAAATGTAAATTTTCGTTTTCCACCTTTTGTTTGATGGAATCCAAATGTTGGTACCAACCTGTAGTGCCCACGACAATGGGAACCTTGGCAGACAAGCATTGTTCAATGTGGAACATCGCCAAATCAGGACGACTGACTTCTATGGCAACATCGACGCCATTCAAATCCGATGATTGAAGTGGGTTTTGGCTGTTGACTTTTAGAACAATCTCGTGTCCTCTTTCAATAAGAATGGGTTCAATGGCTTTGCCCATCTTACCATATCCCAAAATGGCTACTCGCATGCTTTAAAATTGTAGCGATAAAGATAATCCAAGTTTGGATTGTCCCGGCTGCTGAATGCGAACCGGCGACCAATGAAAACTCAAATCCCTGCTGATGTCAAACGATGACAAATGCGCATCGACATGCGCATCGATGATTTGCAAAGCATAAACTCCCAACAGACTGAAATAACTCATGTCCAACCACTGACGGTAGGTATCCATGACGGGTTTGATTTGCGCTGCCGTATACTCACTCGTGGTCAAGGGGTCGGTGTCCGCTGCTTTGATGTACTCTGATTTATAGTACTGGTATTGCTTGCTGTTGCTACCAATGAAGTAAACGCAGGTGCCAACGGCAGCCCACACGATTGGGGCCTTCCAAAATTTCTTGTTGTATACCTGACCTGCGCCAGGCAATACGGCTGAAAAAACTGTGGCCTTCAAGGGCGAAGGTTGTTCATTCCATTTGTCTTGGAAAGTTCTTTTTGAGCCAGAAGTGGTCGTTGTGTCGACCTCACTTTGTCCCAAAAGACAAAATGGGAAAAGACAAGCTATGAAGAACAAAAGTCTCACAATCCCAATAAATCGATGATGCGTTGCAAATCATCATCATTGTTGAATGGTATTTCCAATTTACCTACTCCGCTGTCTGCGCGTTGCACCTTGGCTCTCTTTCCATATTTCAAACGCAATTCAGCTTGCATCTTTTGAAACTCAACTGGTAAAATGACTTTTGCGGGGCGGAACAACTTGGGAACATCGTCTTCTTTGGCCAATTCTTCCACCTTGCGCACACTGAGGTCTTTCTCAATAATGGTCTTGTAAATGTTCAATTGCTTGGACTCTGGGATATTGATCAAAGCACGTGCATGTCCCATGGAGATGCGCTTTTCAATGATGCCCATTTGAATGTCGGGTGGCAATTTTAAAAGACGAACATAGTTGGTCACGGTAGTTCTGTCTTTGCCCACTCGTTCCGCCAAAGCCTCAGTGGTTAAACTGCATTCCTCCATCAATCGTTTGAAAGAGATGGCCACCTCTATGGCATTCAGGTTTTCACGTTGGATGTTTTCCACCAAGGCCATTTCCAGCATGCCTTGATCGTCTGCTGCACGAACGTACACAGGAACCTCTTCCAATCCCGCCATTTGAGAGGCGCGGAAGCGGCGTTCACCACTGATGATTTGGTATTTCTTGGCAGATATTTTTCTTACCGTGATGGGTTGAATCAAACCCAATTCACGAATACTCTGTGCCAAGTCAATTAAGGCATCAGGAGAGAATTCTTGACGGGGTTGGAATGGGTTGGCCTCAATCAATGCCACGGAGATCAAAGAGATGTCACCGGCAATATGTCCGATGGTCTCGTTGTCTTTTATTTCAACAGAGGGTTCGGGTTGAACCGCTACTGCAGTTTTGGTTTCGTTTTTTTCTTTAACGATATTTCCTGCGTTCTCGAGCAATGCGCTCAATCCGCGTCCTAATGCTTGTTTCTTAGCCATTGTCTACGTCGATGTATTTATCCTCTCCCTTCATTTTGGTCATGTCGTTCTTTTGAAGAATCTCTCTGGCCAAGTTCAAATAATTGATAGAACCCTTGCAGCTTGCATCGTGCATGATGATGGTTTGACCAAAGCTGGGCGCCTCACCCAAGGTGGTATTGCGGTGAATCACCGTGTCAAACACCAATTCTTGGAAATGCACTTTCACCTCTTCCAATACTTGATTGCTCAAGCGCAAGCGGGTATCGTACATCGTCAACAAAATGCCTTCAATGGACAACTCAGGGTTGAGTTTTTGTTGAACAATTTTGATGGTATTCAAAAGTTTGCCCAAACCTTCCAAGGCAAAGTACTCGCACTGGACAGGAATAATCACACTGTCTGAAGCAGACAATGCGTTCACCGTTACAAGGCCAAGAGAGGGGGAGCAGTCGATGATGATGAAATCATAATCGTCTTTCACCTTTTCCAATGCGGCGCGCATTTGGTATTCTCTTTTTTCCAAGCTGATCAATTCAATCTCCGCACCGACAAGGTCGATGTGAGCGGGAATCAGATCCAGGTTAGGATTTTCCGTAGGGATGATGATTTCTCTGGGGTGAACGTCATTGACCAAGCACTCATAGATGCTTGTTTTGACATCTTTGGGATCAATACCTACACCTGAGGTGGCATTGGCTTGGGGATCGGCGTCCACCAAAAGGGTTTTGTACTCCAATACGCCAAAGCAGGCGGCCAGGTTGATGGCTGAAGTGGTTTTTCCAACGCCGCCCTTTTGGTTGGCTACGGTAATGATTTTACCCATTCTTTCTCGCTTTAAAAATTGTTCCACGTGTGTTTCACGCTCTTGCGAATTTCGTTTTTTTTCTTCGGAAACCCACGCTGTTCCACGTCCAAGTTATGCACACGAAATGAAATCTGTAATTGTTCATAACCTTGTAAGCTACTGATAAATAATGAATAGCGCATCGCTCTTTGTTGAAAACAGTGTGGGTTACAAAGTAAAGGGGGTAGGTTGGGAGTGGTGTTTCACGGAGAGGAGGCAGGAGTAGTGAGTATCGAGTATTGAGTAATGAGTATCGAGTATCGAGTATCGAGTAGTGAGTACTGGCTACTGATTACCGGCTACTGAGTACTGGCTCGTTTCTTTTTCTGACGATTTAATTCTCATCGAAAACCCCTGTAATTAAAGGTCACCGCTTAAAAAATCCGAAATATTCCTGGGTGTAATAATTTGGACTGAAGCTTCAGGATATGCATTCATGAAAGCTCTGCTTACATTGTGTTTTTTTTGACTGTTCCATTTGATTTCATAGGCATGGATTATTTTACCGTCCTGTTCTACATAGTCCACCTCACTTTGATTGTAATTGCGCCAGAAATAACTTTTTACATGTGGTCTATTCCAAGCGAGCCATTTTTTTCGTTCACTCACAACAAAATTCTCCCACAGTTTACCAATATCATTTCGGTTACTGATATCATTAAAATTTTCAATCACCGCATTGCGGATACCATTGTCCCAAAAAAAGATCTTGCTCATTTTACTGACCTCTTTTCGAGGGTTATTACTCATGGCGGATAATCGGAATACCACAAAGGATTTTTCAAGTAGATCAATATAACTTTCTACCGTTTCAGATTTGACCTGTAGTTGCCCAGCAAGCTCTGCATAAGAAACTTCTGATCCAGCTTGGTGTGCCAACAGTTGAAGTAATTTTTCAAGCAGTTGCGGTTTTCTAATGTCTTTCCAAGCCAAGACGTCTTTGTAGAGATATTGTGAAGCCAGATTTTTGAGGAGTACAGCAGCATCTTCAGGGTTATTGTGCACATCTGGATAGGAGCCATTGACCAAATGAAAATCACATTTTTGTTCAATCTCAAATGAACTCAATTTGGGATACATTTCCCCCAACATCAGCGGGTGCAAATGAAACAACAAGTGTCTTCCGGTTAGTGGTTCAAAAATATTGTCGGCAATGTCAAGGGCTGAGGAGCCCGTTACAAAAAATTGGGTATTTTGAAAATGATCAGCCAATATTTTAAGCAATAATCCTGCATTGGCAATTCTTTGAATCTCATCGATGACCACCCATTTGTATTTTCCTACAACACCCTTCAAGTTTTCTACACTCTGCTTACTCAAACGATTTCTCACCGGACTTTCGTCCGCATTGAGCCAAAGGGTATCGTCAATTTGATGAAACATCATTTTAAGTAATGTGGTTTTTCCCACTTGACGTGCGCCAGTGAGAACAATTACTTTACGTTTTCCTATCCATTTTTCTAAAATGGTTTGGGCATTTCGTTTCAAAGGCTCCATGATTCAAATGTATTAATATTTCGGTTGTAATGGAAAAATTAATGGAAATATTTCCGTTGTATCAGAAAATTTTGTGGAAAATGGCCGTGTTGGATTTTCAATTTGCAGGCTAATTCACGATTTTTTCTGAAAGTACCTCTCCTAAGGAGCGATAAATGAGCACAACGAATCTTTTTTCATTAAGTCGTTGTGTGTTCTTTTTTGCCTGATGATCCATGTTCATAGGAGCGACATCACAATCATCCAACACACTCATCAAAGAAAATACTATCAGAAAACTAAACCATATTTGGTTGGTGAATTGGGCCTTATAAACGCTGTTAAGCAAAAAAAATCATTGATTTTATGTTGGGAAATTTTGAAAATGGTATAGGTTAATTATATTTGAGGTGTTAAATAACTGACAATGAAAAATCTGAACTTCTTTGTTTTCCTTTTCTTTGCCTTGTTTTGCACAAGCGCAAAAGCCCAAAATCTCCCTGCCTACCTCCCCACGGATGGTCTAGTAGCTTGGTATCCTTTTAATGGAAACGCCAATGATGAAAGTGGGAATGGGAATGATGGGACTTTGAATGGCAATGTTTTGCTTTGTCCTGATCATCTTGGAAATAGTAATTCAGCCTACGAATGGCCTAATTCGAATTCTGGATTTAATTCGAATGCATACATTCAGTTGCCTAATATGGATTTTCAATTTGATAATCAATTTAGCATGTCACTATGGCTTATGTTGTATCCTGGTCCAATAATGATAGATCCGCGCGTTTTTGGCAGGAGGGAGAGTGGATTAATTGGGGATTATTCTCAGGACAAAATAAG
The DNA here is from genome assembly GCA_964420985.1 of uncultured Chryseobacterium sp. Classification (GTDB taxonomy): domain Bacteria; phylum Bacteroidota; class Bacteroidia; order Flavobacteriales_D; family Sanyastnellaceae; genus CAMCTV01. The sequence goes on along the minus strand of CAYQUT010000015.1, from coordinate 3,128 downwards.
AGTAAATTTTGGTGTAGGAATAGGCACTACAAATAATGCAACTTCTTCATTAGGTACTAACCAGTGGGTGCATTTTTTATATACTTGTGACATAAGTACTGGTGTTGGTGCATTGTATATCAATGGACAGTTAACTAATGAGGTTCAAATTTCACCATCGACTGGAGTCATGTTCCAAGGAGATGGGACGCGAGGGCAAGAATCTTGGAATTTGGGACGTAAGTCAATAAGTGCTTACAATGGTTTTGGTGGAAAAATAGATGATGTAGCTTTTTATAATCGAGTAATTAGTGCTGAAGAGGCTCTTGCGATTTTTACTTCAACCCCTATTGCCAATGATGGAAGCACAAATACGAATCCTGTCCCTCCAGGGATTCCTTATCAAGCCGTTGTGCGAAATGCCAACGGAAGTTTGGCAGCCAATGCAGCAGTAACGACAAAATTCACATTGCATCAAAATACAACGGATGGGGCAGTGGAATACCAAGAGACCCATGCCCTAACTACCAACACACAGGGATTGGTATCGGCTGTTATAGGACAAGGCACTGCGGTGCAAAACACCTTTGCCGCCATCAACTGGGCCAACACCACCAAGTTCATGCAAGTAGAAATGAACCTGGGCAACGGCTTTGTAGACATGGGCACACAACAACTCATGAGCGTCCCCTTTGCGTTGTACGCCGCCAATGGGCCAGTCGGTCCGCAGGGTCCGGCAGGGCCACAAGGTCCAGCCGGAGCGGATGGAGCTACTGGAGCAACGGGACCGGCGGGTGCGACAGGCGCAACCGGACCGCAAGGACCCATTGGGTTAACAGGACCAGCGGGGGCTACTGGTGCAACAGGGCCGCAGGGGCCCATTGGATTAACAGGTCCGGCGGGGGCTACTGGACCACAAGGGCCTATTGGATTGACAGGGCCGGCGGGGGCTACTGGCGCAACTGGACCACAAGGTCCTATTGGATTGACAGGACCGGCGGGAGCAACTGGCGCAACGGGGCCGCAAGGACCCATTGGTTTGACAGGACCAGCGGGGGCAAATGGAATGAGTGCTTATGAAGTTTGGTTGTCTTTGGGAAATATTGGGAGTGAGCAGGAATTTATTAGCTCAATGAAAAAAATTGAAACTTATGATCTGAATTCAATAATGCTATTTACAAATTCATATCAAAATTTCGCAGCGAATACTTCCTTTAATATAAGCGGTAACTATCAATTGAGTTCATCTATCCCTATACGAGGTTTGATATTAGAAGTAACAACCGGAGAAGGAATTTATCCAATTATGCAATCCGGTTCATGTAACTTCAATTTAGATGTAACGTTCAATGATATTAATACTTCACAATTGAAGATTTTCAGTGCAAAATCCGATGTGTATTTTACCAAATTATTTCAAACCTATTCTTGTGGATATGGTTCTGCTAATACAGGATTTTCTAAAAAATATTACTCTGGGGCTACACTAAATAACAATATTCAATTGAATTGGTCTGGCGGAAATGGCGGAGCTTGTTCAGCAGATGTAACAGGAAAAAAAATCTCAGAGGTTTTATTTTTGGATCCAGTTCAAGATATGAACATAGTTTGGAATGGTAATATTTCTAGCACATTGGCCTCTCCGCTTAGTCCTAGTAATCCCATGGGAATAAATGCCAGTATGACAATTATACCAATTTATTGATTAATCATTAAAGGGATTTGATATCACTGTGATATTTCACTCAGTTTCTAGAAAATGAAATTTTAATCGAGTAAAAAGCTGATAAATGTCTAAACCAGAAAGAGAAACACAAACGGAATGAGAATGAGACTGAAATCAATCCAACCGCGCAAGCACCTCATCCAAGATCTCATCGATCCTAGAAAACGCAAACCATCGCTTTCCCAGATCCTTCAATGACGCTCCCAAATGATACAATTCCTTATTGTCTAAAATTAAAAATCGATCATGAACATTCTTTAATACCCGGAGATCAATCGGTGGATATTGTCCGTTGTGCTTTTCCAAATCCAATTGCATTTGCTCAGTAATCTTCTCTGTATATATCGTACAGGTTACCCTTGCATTTCTTTTGGACAATTGGACCAATGTAGTTTCGTCAATATAGTTGTCCAATAAAACAATGGATTTTTTTGCACGCTTGATTAAATCACTGCTGAAGGCATAGGCGTCAAATATCTGGTTGTTGAAGAAGATACCTTGTTTTGGGAGAGTTTGGGTTTCGAAAATATTCATCAAGGTATCTATTCTTTGGTTGGCTTGTAATTGATTTCTTTCGATTGTATCTACCCGTTCCGAAATCTGAATAAGCTGAAAATTTTGTTTTTTAAAATCGACGAAGGCTCGGATGATAGCAATGCTCACTTTTAAAGCGATTTCCGTTCTCAGAACGGCCGAAAGCATGGCAACTCCTTGTTCTGTGAAAACGAATGGGTAATATCTCCGTCCACCGGATCCGGATTTTGAGGTGCCAGAATGGAACCTCAAACCATCCCATTCCTCCTTGGTCAATTGAAAAGCGAAATCGTCAGGAAATCTGTCTTTATTTCTCTGAACAGCCCTGTTGATTTGCTTTGTTTCTGTTTGATACAATTTTGCAAGATCAGCATCAAAAATGATTGCCATTCCTCGGCAATGATGGATAAGGGTTGAAATGGTTACAATTGAGTTAGTCATCCTGCAAATTTCAGGCGACCAACGATAACTGGCAACCCATAAATCATGCGGGTTTATGCTTCTTTAAGGGACAATTGGAGATTTCTCCAAAACGTTTCTTGCATTAAAAGACCACCTTGTGCAGACAGCGAAACTCGTCTGTGCACGTCCAGACATCGCTGCGCTCGTCTGTAGAGATGCTTCTCTAACCCCTCCTCCCGAATAGCGAAGCTTCACTATCGGGACTTTTACTTCGTAAAAGTAGTAGGGGAGATACCGCTCCTAAGGAGCTACTTAGATTGAATCGGTCAAGCTAAATCAGGCATTAACACCATCACCCCATCCTTTCATCCCTTCATCCCTTCATCCCTTCAACCCCATCTTGTCTAACCCATTTTCCCTTACTTTAGCCACCATGATAACGGTAATCATTGCAACCAACAGAAAAGACAGCGCCAGTGGGCGAGTG